>CALFXR010000056.1 GCA_937958475.1 uncultured Mesorhizobium sp.
CATACTAAAAGTTTCGGAAGGCACGGCAGTCGCGCCCCGCTTTCCCACCCTCTTCCTCAATGGCCAGGGCCGAAAGGCAGCGTGGCAAGGAGAAATCGTGTCTGCAGGGGATTTCGCATGTCGAGGGACGATGCGCCGCCGCCGCGGCAACGGCGCCGCTCCCGCCCTCGTCCTTCAGCGCGAGCGCAGCGAGCCTCGAAGGACGAGGGCAACGGCGCCGCACACGGCCCCTCATCCCCCTGCCGGGACCTTCTCCCCGTGAAGAACGGGGAGAAGGCCGCCGTCATCGCTGCCATCGCCAATCGCCGTCGTTGCAAGGACGAGCGCCGACGCAAAGGCCAGCGCTCCTCTCCCCGTGCAAACGGGGAGAGGATGCCGGCAGGCAGGTGAGGGGCAAATGGCGCCGCGACGGCGCGAACGACCCCACCCCCGGCCTGCGGCCGGACCTTCCCCTCGAGGGGAGGGCAAACGCCGCCTCAGACGAACAGCGTCGTCTTCGCCATGTTCTCCTCCGCCTTCGACATGTCGACCGGCGGGAAGCTCTCGTACATGGAATGCGGCATCTTGGCGTTCTTGTAGTAGACGTTGGAGCCCTGCTTCGGCGTCCAGCGCACCACCGGGAAGTCGGGCTCGTAGTTCTTGTAGCCGCCCGAGTTCAGCTCGACGCGCAGGCCGCCCGGCTCGCGGCAGTAGAGGTAGTCCTGCTCGCCCATGCCGTGGCGGCCGGGGCCGAACTCGATGGCGATGTCGGCGTCGAGCAGCACGTCGGCGGCGCGGCGCAGTTCCTCGCGCTGGTCGACCCAGTAGGCGATGTGGTTGACGCGGCCCGTGGCGCCGGAGAAGTCGGCGACGAGGCCGAAATCATGGCTGCGCTCGCACACCGTGGTCATGCCGAAGACGACCGTGTCGCCGAGATTGGCCTCCGGGTCGGCGACCGTCTCCTCCATGTAGCGGTGGCCGAGCACCTCGCCGTACCATTTGGCGTCGCGGACCACGTCCGGCGTGGCGACGGTGACGTGGTCGAGCGAGCGCGCCGCGACGCCGCGCGGGGCGAAGCGCTGGGGCCGGTTGGGGAACACCGGCGCCATGTCGCCCGGCGCGACGAAGCGCGTCACGTCCCAGAACAAATGATGCTCGTGGCCGCCCGGGCCGCGGTAGCGGTAGGCCTTGCCGTGGCCCTGGTTGCCGTCGAACCAGCCGATGCCGGCGCCGGTCGCCTCGATGCGCTTCGCCGCCTGCTCGAGCTGCGCGGGGCCCTGGGCGCGCCAGCCGATATGGGCGAGCGCCGGCTGCCTGCCCTCGACGAGTTCGAGGCTGTGATAAAAATGCTCGCCCCAGCCGCGCAGGAACACCGAGCCGCCCGCGCGACCCGATTCCTCCAGCCCGAGGACGTTCTTGTAGAAGTCCAGCGAGGCCTCGATCTTCGGCGTGACGACCTTCACATGGGCAAGCTGCGAGATGTAGCGTTCGTACATGGTGCTCCTCCGACGCGCCCGTCAGCCTGGTGGCGGGCTTCCATTTCTCTCGCCTTGATATTAGAATCCATATTCTAGTTCAAGGGAAAAGTTGGTCGACCGACCAAGAGAGAACCGCCATGGACGCCGTCGTCCGCAAGCCGATGCAGCGGCGCAGCCGCGAGACCCTGGAGCGGCTGCTCGCGGCCGGGATCGAGCTCCTGCGCGAAGCGGGCTACGAGGGCCTGTCGATCGCCGATCTGAGCACGCGCGCCGGCGTTTCGGTCGGCTCGATCTACCAGCGCTTCGACGGCAAGGAGGCGCTGTTCGCGGCCCTGCAGGAGCGCATCCTCGAAGGCATCGACGCCGAGCAGGCGGCGCTGTTCGACGACGTCGGCGCGGAACTGCCCGACCGCGAACTGGTCCGCGAGGCGGTGGCGCGGCTCGCCGCGATGTGCCGGCGCAACGAACCGCTGCTGCGCGTCATGATCCTGCGCGGCGCGGTCGACGAGCCGACCCGGCAGCGCGGCTCGCGTTCGAGCATCGTGCTGGCCCGCTCGTTCGAACAGTTCCTGCTGGCCAGGGTGAAACGGTTCGGCCACGAGGATCCCGCACTCGCCGCCGACGTCTCGTTCCGCATGGTCTATGCCACGCTGACACGGCGCATCATGTCGGGGCCGACCTTCGAGTCGCAGACCGACATCTCCTGGGACGTCCTGTCGGCGGAACTGGGCCGCGCCTGCGCCGCCTACCTCCTGCCGCCCGGCGCGGCGAACGATTGAGGGAACATCGCTGTTCCTCCTTGCCAAGGGCGCCGCGCTCGGGCTTGGTCACCCGACCAACATCAGGGAGGAAGGCATGGCCGCAGCGCTGTCGGGCAAAGTCGCGATCGTCACCGGCGGGGCGGGCGGCATCGGTTCCGCCACGTGCAGGCTCATGGCCGGACGCGGCGCCGCCGTCGTCGTCGCCGATCTCGACGGCGAGCGCGCGGCGGCCGTCGCCGACGGGATCGCGGCTGCCGGCGGAACGGCGCTGGCGCTCGCCGTCGACCTCGCCGAGGAGGAGAGCATCGTCGCCATGGTGGCGCGCACGGTCGAGGCCTTCGGCCGGCTCGACGTCGTCGACAACAACGCGGCGCTGCTGACCGCCGACTTCGCCCGCCGCGACCTCGACGTGGCGACCATGGAGACGGAGGTCTGGGATCGGACCTTCCGCGTCAACACCCGCGGCACCATGCTGTGCTGCCGCGAGGCGCTGAAGGTGATGGAGCGCCAGGGCGGCGGCGTCATCGTCAACACCGCCTCCAACCTCGCCTTGCAGGGCAACGTCATCCAGGCCGCCTACAGCGCCTCCAAGGCCGCCGTCATCCAGCTGACGCGTTCGATCGCCACCTCGCACGGCAAGCGCGGCATCCGCTGCAACGCCGTGCTGCCGGGGCTGACCGGCTCGGCCGCGGCGCTGGCGAACCTGCCGCCGCGCCTGATCGAGATCGTCACCGAGGAGACGCTGACGCCCTACCTCGGCGCGCCGGAAGACATCGCCCACGCCGTCGCCTTCCTCGCTTCCGACGAGGCGCGCTACATCACCGGCCAATGCTTCGTCGTCGACGGCGGCACCTCGGCGCACATCCCCGGCTTCGCCCGGCTCTCCGACATGGTCGCGGGGCACTGAAATGGCCGAGGCTCCCGCGCACGGAAAACTCTCCGAACGGCTCGCCGGCAAGGTCGCGGTGGTCACCGGCGCCGGCAACGGCATCGGCCGGGGCTGCGCGCTGATGTTCGCCCGCCACGGCGCCAGCGTTCACGCCGTCGACATCGACCCGGCGGCGGTCGAGGCGACGCGGGACGCGGCGCGCGCCGAAGGGCTCGACCTCGAGCCGCAGCAGGCCGACCTCACCGATCCCGGCGCAGTGGCGGCGCTGGTCGAGCGGGTCGCCGGCAGCGGCGAGGGCGTCCAGGCGCTGGTCAACGCGGCGGCGGTCGCCGAGTTCGTCTGGATCGAGGAGATGGACTACGAGCGCCACTGGCGGCGCACGATCACCGGCGAACTCGACACCGTCTTCCTGATGTGCAAGGCGGCCTGGCCGCAGCTGAAGAAGCGCGGGGGCTCGATCGTCAACCTCGCCTCGGCGAACGCCTATGTGGCGCTGAAGAACTCGGCGGCGCTCGCCCACACCGCGGGGAAGGGCGGCGTGCTCGCCATGACCCGCCAGCTCGCCATGGAGGGCGCGCCGCACGAGATCCGCGCCAACACGATCTCGCCGGGCATGATCGTCACGGCGGCGACGAAGCCGGTGCTGGAGCGTCCGGAGCTGCTCGCTGCGGTCAGGGAGAAGCTGATGGTCGGCCGTTTGGGCCAGCCCGAGGACATCGCCTGGATGGCCGTCTATCTTGCCTCGGACGAATCGACCTATGTGACGGGCGCCGATTTTCGCGTCGACGGCGGCGCGCTGGCCTGGTGAGGGAGGAAGTCGAATGATCACGGAAGTCGCGACCGTCAAGGTGAAGCCCGGTTCGGAAGAGGATTTCATCGCCGCCGTGCGCAAGGCCGCCGACGTCTTCCGCCGCGCCGACAACTGCCTCGGCTTCGGCCTCATGCGCTGCGTCGAGGACCCGGCGGAGTTCGACGTCGTCATCCGCTGGGTGACGCTGGAGGACCATACGGTCGGCTTCCGCGGCTCGCCGCTGTTTGCCGAATGGCGGGCGCTGGTCGGTCCGCACTTCGCCGAGCCGCCGTCGGTCAAGCACTATGCCGGGGCGCTCGATCCGATCGACTTCTGAGGTCCGAGCGGCGGCCGCAGCAGCCCGCCGAGGCCGATCGTCAGTCGCCGATGATCGTTCCGCCGTCGACCACGAGGTTGTGGCCGGTGGTGAAGGCGCCCGCCGCCGAGGCGAGATAGACCGCCGTCCCGGCGATCTCGCGCGCCTCGCCGACGCGGCGCAGCGGCGTCTTCTCGAGCCGCTTTGCCAGGCCCTCCGGATCGCCCATGATCGGCGCGGCGAACTCGGTCGCAATCAGGCCGGGGGAGATCGCGTTGACGCGCACGTTGCGTGGCCCGTACTCGACGGCGAGGTTGCGGGCGAGTTGCGCGACCGCCGCCTTGGAGAGCGCGTAGACGCCGATCCTGGCGTTGCCGCGCAGTCCCGACAGGCTCGAGGTGAGGATCACCGCGCCGTCGCCGCGCTCCGCCATGCCCGGCACGACCCGGTTGCAGAGCTGCACGGCGCTCCTCAGGTTGATGCGCATGATCGCGTCGTATTCCTCATCGGTCGCCGCCGCCATCGGCCCGAAATGCGGGTTGATGCCAGCGTTGCAGACGAGGATGTCGATCGGTCCGAGTCGGCCCTGCGTCTCTACGACGAGGCGGTCGAGATCGGCATCGACGCCGACGTCGCAGGCGATCCCGACCACCGTGATTTCCTGCGCCGCGAGCCGCGCGGCGGCTTCGGCGACGCCCGGCGCGTCATTGCTGCAGATCGCCACGGCGGCGCCGGCGCGGCCCATCTCCTCGGCGATGGCATAGCCGATGCCGCGGTGCGCGCCTGTGATCAGGGCCGTCTTGCCGGTGAGGTCGAAGAGGGAAGGGTGCATGCGAGGTCCGCGAGTTGGTCGGTCGACCAACTCAGACAGCATGCCGGGCGCGCTGTCAAATCTTTCTGGCGCGCGCCTTGCCCTTCGTCTGCTTCATGTCCGCGAGCCCCTCCAGTCCGCAGACGGTGAAACGCAGCAGCACGTCGTAAGCCTCGCTGAGGTCGTCGGCGGAGACCTTGCCGCCCGACAGCGCGTCGAGGCGGCGGTTCTTCGACAGGGTCTGGAGCATCGCGACGAGGGACAGCGAGAAGCCGCGCATCAGCACCGGCCGCGGCACGTCGGGCAGCGTGGTCGCCAGCTTTTCGAGGAAAAGCTCTGCGGTCGGATCGAAATTGTCGTGCAGGAGGTCAAGCCAGCGGTTGCTCTGGCCGAGCTGCGCGAGGATGAGGAGGTAGGACGGCCAGCCTTCGCCGCCTTCGGTCATCTTCTCGAACATCGGGCGGAAGAAGGCCTCGATGATCGATTCCGTCGTCAGCCTGCCTTCGGCTTCCAGTCTGGCCAGGCGCTCGCGGCGCATCTCGCCCAGCACCATCGCCCGGCGCGCCACGATGTCGGCGTAGAGCCGGTCCTTGGTGCCGAAATGATAGCTGGCGAGCGCCAGCGTCACGCCGGCATGCTGCGTGATGTCGCGCAAGGAGACTGTGTCGAAGGTCCGCTCGCCGAACAGCGCCTCGGCCGCATCGAGGATCTTGTCTCGCGTGTTGTCGGGCGACGATGACCGCTTCTTCCTTGCCGCCGGCTTCGATGCCGCCACTGCTGCCTTGCTCACCTTGGCCACTTTTCTTCGTTCTCCGTGTCGCCTGCCGCGTAATTCCGCGCAGGCACCGTGAGCCGACTATGTCCGAATTCGCGTCGCTGACAAGCACTTTACATAAGTTGGTCGGTCGTCTAAACAAGATTCATCGAGGGAGGAGTTTTCATGGCGGTCGTCAGCAATGTCCTGATTGTCGGAGGCGGGATTTCCGGCCTCTGTCTCGCGATCGCCCTGCGCGACCAGGGGGTCGCGGTCGACATCGCCGAACTCAAGACCGAGTGGACCGTCTACGGAGTCGGCATCATACAGCAGTCGAACGTCGTGCGCGCCATGGCCGACCTCGGCATCGTGGACAAGTATCTCGACGCGGCCTTTCCCTTCGAGAACCCCTGTCTCTATGCGCCCGACGGCTCACTGATCGCCAAGTTGCCGGGGCTGCGGCTGGCCGGCCCCGACTATCCCGCCAATCTCGGCGTCTCGCGGCTGGCGCTGCACCAGGTGCTGACCTCGGAGGCGCAGACGCGCGGCGCGAAGGTGACCCTCGGCCGCACGGTGGAGACACTCGTCCAGGACGAAACCGGCGTCGACGTCACCTTCTCCGACGGCGCGACCGGGCGCTACGACATCGTCGTCGGCGCCGACGGCGTCAATTCGCAAGTGCGCAAGCTGCTTTTCGGAGAGCGCTACGCGCCGCGCTATACCGGACAGGCCGTCTGGCGCCACAACTTCCCACGGCCGAAAGACATGGACCATCTCTGCGCCTTTCCGACGCCCGACGGAAATGCCGGCCTGTGCCCGCTCGCCGACGACCTCATGTACATGTTCGTAACCTCGGCGGAACCCGGCAATCCGCATTATCGCAGTGCGGAACTCCCGGCGCTGATGCGCGACCGGCTGAAGCACTATGGCGGCATCATCGGCGCGCTGCGCGAGACCATCAGCGACCCGGAAGAGATCGTCTACCGGCCGATGGAAGTCCTGTTCGTGGCGGAGCCCTGGTATCGCGGCCGCGTCATCCTGATCGGCGACGCCGCGCATGCGACGACCCCGCATCTGGCGCAGGGCGCCGGTCTCGCCATCGAGGATGCGGTGGTGCTCGCCGACGAACTGGAGAACTGCGCGAGCGTTCAGGAAGCCTTCGAAGGTTTCCACCGGCGCCGCTACCAGCGCTGCAAGACGATCTGCGAAGGCTCGATCCAGGTCGGCCAATGGGAACTGAACCACTCGCCCGAGGCGGACCACAAGGGCATGCTGGTCAAGATGATCACGCTCGCCGCCGAACCAATCTGATTTCAAGGAGATGCTGATGAAAGTCGCCCTTATCGGTGCAACCGGCAATGCCGGGGCGCGCGTCCTGACCGAACTGCTGGAGCGTGGCCATACCGTTTCTGCGGTCGTGCGCCGAACCGAGCGCGTGCCGTCGCATGAGCGCGTCACGGCGGTGGCGACCGACGGTTCCGAGGATTCGCTGGCAAAGGCGATCGCCGGCCACGATGCGGTGGTGAGTTCGGTGCGTTTCGTCGACCTCGCGCCGGAGGTTCTCGTCGCGGCGGTGAAGGCGTCCGGCGTCAAGCGCTACGTCGTCGTCGGCGGCGCCGGCAGCCTGCTCCATCCTGACGGCGTCGAGGAAGCGCGGCGACCGGAGTTCCCGGAACCGTTCCGGCCCAACTCGCTGCGCGGCGGCGACCTCCTCAACATGCTGCGCGCCACGCCCGAACTCGAATGGACCTTCATCTCGCCGTCGCGCATGTTCAGGCCGGGCGAGCGGACGGGTACATTCCGCTATGGCAAGGACCACATGCTGATGAACGCCGAAGGCCAGCCGACGGCGATCTCGTTCGAGGACTTCGCCCTTGCGCTGGTCGACGAGCTGGAAGCCCCGAAGCACGTGCGCGAGCGCTTCACGATCGGCTACTGAGCCTCCGGGCAGCGCCGGAACGACCGGCGTCGACGTTGCCGGGTCCGGTGCGGCCGAACCGACGCATCGCTGTTGACAAGCGGGTTGGGGAGTCATTTAAGTGCTACGTTATTTGGTCGCCCAACCAAATCCGGCCGCCGAGGCCGGGAGCCGTCCGGGCGGGAGGAGCCGCGAAGAATGAGCGTTCTGGCGCAGCAGATAGCGGTTGGCATCGCCCTCGTCCTGCTTTGGGCTCTGGGCGACGCGCTCACCGTCTTCAATCCCGACGTGCTGCCCCCGGTGCACGAGGTCGCGAGACAGTTCATCGCGGTCTGGTGGCAGCCGGACTTCCTGGCGGCTTTGTTCGCCACTCTGCGCGACGCAATCCTGGGCGTGCTGGCGGCGGCCCTCTTCGCCATCCCGCTCGGCCTCGTCATCGGCATGTTCGCGCCGTTCGAGCGGTCGACCCGCACATTGCTCGATTTCGGCCGCTCGTTCCCCGTCGTGGCGCTGCTGCCGATCCTGGTTCTCCTGATCGGCGCCAACTCGCTGATGAAGACCGTCACCATCGCGATCGCCTGCTTCTTTCCGATCCTGCTGCAGACGATCTACGGGGCGCGGCGACTCGAGCCGACGATCGTCGACACGGTACGCTCCTTCCGCATCCCGTTTAGACTGCGCTTCTTCCGGGTCATCCTGCCGGCGGCCTTGCCCTACATCGCCACCGGCCTGCGCATTGCCACGGCCGTGTCGATCCTGGTGGCTGTCGGAACAGAGGTCATCCTTCCCATCACGGGGCTCGGCCGCAGCATCAGCCTGGCTCGCGTCGACAACCAGGTCGCGGTCGCCTTCGCCTACGTCATCTACGCGGGGCTGCTCGGCGTGGTGCTGACCGGCCTCTGGGAACTGGCGGAAGACCGCCTGCTCGCCTGGCACCGCCGGGCCAAGGCGGAGTGACGCCAATGGCGCAACGCACCACGACCAGGAAACGGCTACTCGGCCTCGTCGAGCGCTGGTGGCTGCCCGTCGCGCTCGTCGCGGCATGGTGGGTCGCCTCTGCGCAGTCGACGTCCTACTATTTTCCGCCGCTGCGTACCATCCTGGCGGTGCTTTGGCGCGACCTCACTGCCGGGCCTCTCCTGTACGACATGGTCGTGAGCCTTGGAAACATGGCCATGGGGCTCGCTTTCGCCATCGTCCTCGGCGTCGGGTTCGGACTGCTGATCGGCGAGTACAAGGCCGTGCGCCAGGCGACGACGCCGACGCTGAACTTCCTGCGCGCCATCCCGCCGGCGGCGATCGTGCCGATCGTCATCATCGCCATGGGTATAGGCTCGGCGCCGAAGGTCTTCATCATCGCGCTGACCTGCTTCTGGCCGGTGCTGCTCAACACGATCGACGGCGTGCGCGGGATTTCGCCGCCGCTCGTCGACACGGCGCGCGCCTTCCGCATCCCGCGCGCGCTCTACTTCCGCCGCGTGCTGTTGATGGCCGCCCTGCCGCAGATCATGGCCGGGGCGCGGATCGCGGTCGCCGTCGCACTGGTGCTGATGGTCATCAGCGAGTTCTTCGGGGCAAGCGTCGGTCTCGGCTTCTACATCAACGAGGCGAAGCAACGCTTCGCCATGGTCGAAACCTGGGCCGGCACCTTGCTGGTCGGAATCCTCGGCTACCTGCTGAGCGCGCTGTTCCTGCGCGTCGAGCAATGGCTGCTGTCCTGGTACTTCCAGGAGGCCAGCGCTTCCAGGGGCAACGCAGGTTGATGTCGGGAGAGCTACGAGCAATGAACGGACCGCACATGAACGTCTCCCTCGCCAAACCTCTTGCGGTGAACGGGCTGGGCAAGAGCTACGGGGCGGTCGACGTCATCGCCGACCTCAACATGCGGGTCGATCCGGGCGAATTCATCTGCATCGTCGGGCCCTCCGGCGTGGGCAAGACGACGCTGCTGCGCTGCCTTTCGGGCCTCGCTCCGCCGTCGCGTGGCAATGTGACCGTCGGCGGCGCGGTGGTGAAGGAGCCCCTCTCCGAGATCGGTCTGGTCTTCCAGGACTATCGCGGCTCGCTGATGCCGTGGATGCGTACGCTCGAGAACGTCGCGTTTCCGCTCCAGGGGCGCGGCGTGCGGAAGGAGGAACGCAACCGCATCGCATTGTCCTGCCTCGCCGACGTCGGGCTGGAGCAGGCCGCAGGCAAGTATCCCTGGGAACTGTCGGGCGGCATGCAACAGCGCGTCGCGATCGCCCGCGCGCTCGCCTACGACGCCCACATCCTGCTGATGGACGAGCCCTTCGGTTCGCTCGACGCTCAGACGCGGCTCGGACTCGAGGACCTGGTTCTCGACCTGCGCAAGCGGCTGAAGATCAGCGTCATCGTCGTCACCCACGACATCGACGAGGCAGTCTACCTCGCCGATCGGGTGGTGGTGCTGGCGGGAAAGCCAGCCACGGTAGTCGATGTCGTCGATATCGACCTCGGCTTCGACCGCGACCAGATCAGGACGAAGTCGGATCCCCGCTTCGTGGAATACCGCAATCGGGTGCTCGGCCGGATCATGCGCTGAGATCCGGAAACGAAACACCGACCGAGGATGAACCTGCGGCCGGAGAACATCTCAAAGGGAGGAAACCAGACCATGCGTACATACAGGATTACCCGCCGTACCGCAGCCCTCGGACTGGCAGCGGCCGCGATCGGCATGACCGCCGGTCTCGCCAATGCGCAGGAGTTGCAGACCGTGCGCGTCGAGCGGTCGCCGGTGGGCCAGTTCCAGGGCCTGTTCATTGCCCAGGAGCAGGGCTACTTCGAGAAGCAGGGCATCAAGCTGGACATCACCATCGGCGCCTCGCCCGACGGCGCTCTCGCCCAGTTGATGTCGGGGCAGCGCGACGTGGCGATGACCGGCGCCGTGCCGCTGACGGCCGCGGTCGCCAACGGAATGCCCGTGGTTGCGGTGCTCAACGCGCAGGACCAGAACCCGATCGCCACCTTCGGCCTGATCGTCAAAGCCGACAGCTCGATCAAGACGATCGCGGACCTCAAGGGCAAGAAGGTCGGCGTGCCGGGCATCGCCAGCCCGCAGGGATCGGCGCTGCTCAAGTCGCTCGAGCAGGCCGGGCTGACCCGCGACGACGTCGAGTTCGTCAACCTGCCTTTCCCCGGCGTGCTGCAGGCGATCGACGCCGGAAGCGTGGACGCCGGCCTGCCGATCGGCCTGTTCTACGACCTCGCCATCCAGCAGGGCAATCGCGAGTTGAAGGAAGTCTTCAACAACTCGACGCTCGGTTTCCCGGCCGTGCTGTTCGCCGCCAACAAGCAGTGGGCCGACGACAATGCCGAACTCCTGCAGAAGTTCAACGCGGCGATGACCGAGGCCTACGCCTACGCCAACGCCAACCATGACGCTGTGCGCGCGGTCGACATCGCCAACACCAAGATGCCGCCCGAATACCTCAAGGTCCGCCAGATCTCGCCGTTCATGGCCGGGTTCGACGAAAAGGCCTGGGCCGCGGAGAACGACTACCTGCTGAAGTACGGCTTCATCTCGCGCAAGCCCGAAACCAGCGAGTACATCTGGAGCAAGGCGCCGCGCCAGTAAGCGCGCCCGCTGCGCGGGGAGCCGGCGACCGCCGGCTTCCCGATCTCGCCCTGGGTCCAGGCCGGGGCTTTTTCTTGGCGAACGGAGCGTCTGCGGCCGTGCGTTGTCGGCCCGGCCGCGGAAATGGCGGGCAGGGAGCGGCTCGCAGGCGGCGCAGAGTGGGCGGGACG
This sequence comes from uncultured Mesorhizobium sp., assembly GCA_937958475.1. Classification (GTDB taxonomy): domain Bacteria; phylum Pseudomonadota; class Alphaproteobacteria; order Rhizobiales; family Rhizobiaceae; genus DUSC01. Next base: position 11,465 of record CALFXR010000056.1, read on the forward strand.
AGGCGGCGCGCCGATCAGGCGGCGACCGTCTTCCTCTCGTTCCAGTAGATCAGCGGCAGGCCGGCGACCGGAGAGCGGAAACAGGGGATGCGGCTGCCGCGCAAGCTGCCGAGATAGACCGTTCTGAGATCCGGTCCGCCGAAGGTCAGGCTCGCCATCCACGGCGCGATCGTGCCGGTCGCGGCCGCCATGAGGTCGGGCGTCACGCAGCCCTCGTGCCAAGCGGCATCGAGGGCCGCCGTCGCCTCCGGCCTGCCGTCGTCGAGCAGGACGAGCACTTCGCCCTCCGGCGTGATCGCGATCAGCCGGTCGGCCATGATCAGCGTGCTCCAGAGGTTGCCGTGGGAGTCGAAGGCGATGCCGTCGCAGAAGCCGCCGACGTTCTCGGGACCGTGCGTCTCGCGCGGTCCGAGCGCCCCGTCCGCCAGGACCCGGAACCGCGAGATGCGCCGCCTGGTCGTCTCGGCCACGTAGAGGTATTCTTCGGCAGGATCGAAACGCAGCTCGTTGGTGCCGCACAGCCCGTCGGCGACGATGCGCACGCCGCGTTCGTCGATCAGGGCGATGTAGCCGTCATGGCTCATGGTTTCGACATGGCGCGTCCATGGCACCATGCGGGTGGTGACCGTCAGCCACAACCGTCCCTTGCCGTCGCGCGTGACGAAGTTGGCCTTGCCGACCGGATTGCCGTCGATGTTGTCGACCAGCGTGCGCGTCGTCCCGTCCCTCGCCATCAGTTCCAGCGAATCGGTGCCGAAATTGGCGATCAGGAAGTTGCCGTCCGCGTCGAAAGCCAGCCCGTTGGGCAGGCTGCCCATCGTGTTGACGTAGCGCTCCTCGAAGGAGGACGAGTCGTTCCGGCGGGCGGTCGATTGCAGGATGAGGCGCTGGCTGCCGTCGGGCGCAATCCTGACCACGCCGCCGCGGCCGTCGGCGCTCCATAGCGTGCCGTCCGGTTCGGCGAGAATGCACTCGGGCCGCTCCAGGTTCTCGCCGAGGTAGCGGATGCCGGCGCGATCGACCGCCCAGCCTTCGAGCGGATTGCGGGTCATGAGGCCGATACGGGCAGGGCGGCGCGGCGGCTGCCGCGCGATATGGGGTTTTCCTGTCGCCGCGAAAACGGGGCCGGCATGGTTCCCTCCGAGAGAGGATGATTGGTCGTCCAACCAAGATATCTGACGGGCCGCTGGCAATGTCAATCCCATAAGCGACGCGGCGACCGGCGACACGATGTCCATGCGGTGTCGAAGTGCTCTCGTGGCGGGACGTTGCCGATCGCGCCCGTGGCGCCGGGCCTGAACCCATCCGGAGGTGTCGCGTGCTGCCCGCGAACCGGCGCGTCCGGGAGAACCGCTGCCGCGCCATCCCCGCGGCGAAGCAAGAAACGTCGCGGCAGCGAAACTTCGCCGCATCGGCATCGAACGAAACCTCGAGTCAATTCTACGACGAGTCGAGTCATCGGAGTCATTCCTCTCCGGCGCTCGCGATTCGTGACACTGCGGCAGTCGCGCCAAGGACCAGTCGGACGCAGGAAACCGCACAGGACCGCAGGTTCGCCGTGCCGCCGCGGCCACGCGATGCCGATTTGCCAATCGGCCAATGTTCGATTTGCGCAGAAACGTATCCAACGGACGCAGGCGAATCGGATTTCGCAGCGAATTAATTCAAAATTTATGAGTCGTCTGCGATCCTCAAGTTCAAGAAAAGTTAGTCAGTTTCATTAATTTAGATTCTATATAATATAACAACATTATAAAGAACTAAAATAATAATCTCGTCCGTTGGAAAAGTTTTATGCCGTTCGTATTAAATAATACATTCTGTAAGAACGAATTACACAGAAGCGGTTTTCATCGTGCCCGAGTTACGTCGGAATTTTTCTCCTATCGATTTACATCCGTCACGTGTGCGTTCACTGCCGGGTTAATAGAAGCCCGGTTTGCGCAGGCTCCTACCCGGCGTCCGGCAGGGGGAAATCCCCGCCGGCGCCGGTCCTTTGCCGGCCACGCCGCCGGCCCGGAATTCTCCGCGCGTTTCGTCGCACCGGCGCGCGACAGCCTCCAGATCTCCATCGCAACCGGAAGACGTTCTCCCGCACCGTGACCCGCAGCGGGCACTTTCCCCGCTGCGCAGGCAACCGGAACGGCAGACTGAAAGGGAACCCGAAATGCCAGCTCCAGAAAGCGAGATTGTCGGCCGCGGACCGCGCGTCGCGCTCGACGGCGATCTCGACCTCAGGCGGGCGAGGGACGTTCGCGCCCTGCTCCAGGATGCTCTTGCCGATCGCGCCGCAGTCGAGGTCGACGTCAGCGGCCTGACCGGCATCGACGTCGGCGTCCTCCAGCTCCTCATCTCGGCGCGCAAGAGCGCCGAGCACAATGGAATGAAGCTCTCACTCGACGCCAGGTCGTCGACGGCGCTGCAAGCGGCGCTCGTTTCCGCCGGGCTCGTCGGGCCGGACGGGAACGCCCGCACGCCCGAGGAGGCTTTCTGGTTCGGCGGCAAGGGTTCGGAGAACGGACGCACATGAGCAAGACCATCCTGACAATCGACGATTCGGCCTCGGTCCGGCAGATGGTCGCGCTGACCCTGTCCGCAGCCGGCTACTCCGTCATCGAGGCCGGAGACGGCGCCGAGGGCTACGCCAAGGCGACCAGCCGTCCGGTCCACGCGGTCCTCACCGATCTCAACATGCCGGTGATGAACGGCCTCGACTTCATCCGCAAGTATCGCACCCATCCCTCCAGCACGGGCGTGCCCATCGTGTTCCTGACGACGGAGTCCGACGAGAAGATGAAGGGCGAGGCGAGAGCCGCCGGGGCCACCGGCTGGATCGTCAAGCCGTTCAAACAAGACCAGTTGCTGGCCGTCATCAAGAAGGTAGTAGGTTCATGACGACACCTGACCCCGCAGAGACATTCAGGCAGGAAGCTCGCGAGCTTCTCGAACTGCTCGAGCAGGCCCTGCTCGATCTCGACCAGACGCCTCAGGATCGCGATCTCGTCGACAGCGCCTTCCGCGCGCTGCATACGCTGAAGGGCTCGGGAGCCATGTTCGGCTTCGACGAGGTCGCCGAGTTCGTCCACGAGTTCGAGACCGCCTTCGATCAGGTCCGCAAGGGCACCGCGCGCATCGGCTCCGGCCTCGTCGCCATCGCCCTCGAGGCTAAGGACCACATCGCGCAGCTCGTCGCGGGGCGTGGCGTCAAGGCGGACGGTGAGCCGATCCTGCAGACGCTGCGCCGGATCGTGGCCGCCGGCAGCACGGCGCAGGCCGCGACCACCCCGCAGGGCGCCCCCGCCGATACGGCCGCCTCGACGGCTGCCGCATGGAAGATCCGCTTCTGGCTGCCTTCCGACGCACTCGCCTTCGGCACGAAGCCGCTGCTTCTTCTTGACGAATTTCGCGAGATGGGGCCGTGCCGGGTGACCGCGCTCGCCGAGCGGGTTCCGCCGCTCGACGAGATCGATGTCGAGGCCGCCTATCTGGGCTGGGAAGTCGTGCTCGAGACGGACAAGCCCCGCGAGGCGATCGAAGACGTCTTCGTCTTCGTCCGCGACGGGATGGAACTCGCGATCGAGCCGCTGGCGACCGCGGCGGAAACGCCAGCCGCAGCCGTGACGGTGGCGGCGCCCGCGGTCCGCGCGGCCGAGGACACGCCGGAAAGCCAGGACGGCGCCGGGCTTCGCGCCAAGACCGAGAAGCCGTCAGGCGCCGGCGACAAGGCGAACTCGTCGCTGCGCGTGCCCGCCGAGCGGCTCGACGAGCTGATGGACCGCGTCGGCGAACTCGTCATCGCCCAGGCCCGCCTGTCGCAGATCGCGGCGGCGAGCGCCGATTCGACCCTCAAGACCGTGGCGGAAGAGATCGAGCGCCTGGCTTCGGGCCTGCGCGACACGACCATGGGTATCCGCATGGTGCCGATCGGGACACTGTTCGGCCGCTTCCGCCGCCTCGTCCACGACCTGTCGAGCGAACTCGGCAAGGAGGTCGAGTTCGCCACGACCGGCGAGGAGACCGAGCTCGACAAGACCGTGATCGAACGGCTGGCCGATCCGCTCGTCCACATCATCCGCAATGCCGTCGACCATGGGCTGGAGAGCCCGCAACGGCGAGGCGCGGCCGGCAAGTCCGGGCGCGGCCGGGTCCGCCTCGCCGCGATCCAGACAGGAGCCGAAGTGGCGATCACCATCTCCGACGACGGTGCCGGGCTCGACGTCGAGCGCATCCGGGCGAAGGCGGAGGAGGCCGGACTGATCCCGGCCGATGCCAAGCTCGCCGACCAGGAACTCTACCAGCTGATCTTCCATCCGGGGCTGTCGACCGCGAAGGAGATCACCTCCGTTTCGGGCCGCGGCGTCGGCATGGATGTGGTCAAGCGCACGATCGAGGCGCTGCGTGGCGTCATCGAGGTGAGCTCCAGGCCCGGCGAGGGCACGACCGTCACCCTGCGCCTGCCACTGACGCTCGCCATCATCGACGGCATGCTGGTGCGTGTCGACGGCGGTCGCTACACGATCCCGCTGTCGGTGGTGGAGGAATGCGTCGAGCTTCCGCGGTCCGAGATGGCCGCGACCCAGGGGCGCAACTTCCTCAACATCCGCGGCGCGCTGATCCCCTATCTCAGGCTGCGCGAACTGTTCGGCGCGACCGGTCCGGCCGATGCGCATCCCAAGGTGGTCATCGTCTCGGCGGGCGAGAAACGCGTCGGGCTGGTGGTCGACCAGATCATCGGCAACAACCAGACCGTCATCAAGTCGCTTTCCAAGCTGCATGCCGACATCGGCACCTTCTCCGGAGCGACGATCCTCGGCGACGGCACCGTCGCCCTGATCCTCGACGTCAATCACCTCGTGGCCTTCGGCCAGCAGTTCGAGAACCGCTTGCGGACGCAGCAGATGGGGAGGGCAGCATGAAAACGTTCAACGGGACTTCAGCAGCGGGCAGCGCCGTGCGGGCGCTGACCGTCGGGCTCCAGGACGAAGTCTTCGCCATCCAGGCGGAAAGCGTCCGCGAGATTCTCGACGTCGTGCCGATCACTAAGGTGCCCAACGCCAATCCGTTCGTCGGAGGCCTGATCAACGTGCGCGGCCGCGTCGTACCGCTCGCGGACCTGAGGGTGATGTTCGGCATGGAGCGGCGGGCGGCCAATGCCGACACGCGCATCGTCGTCCTGGAGATCGACCTCGACGGCGAGCCGACCATCGCGGCGATCCTCGCCGACAAGGTACACGACGTCACCGACATCGAGACGTCGAGCATCGAGGAAGCGCCGAAGGTGGGCATGCGGTGGCGCTCGGAATACGTCCGCGGGATCGGCAAGCGCGGCGAGGACTTCGTGATCATCCCCGACATGGGGCGGATATTTGGAGCAGAGGGCGGCAGGAATGCGCCCGTCGATTTGGAAGAAAGGGTCGATTCATGAGACTGACACTTAAGGTAAAATTAGGCGCTGTATTCGGCACGGTCGTGCTTCTTTCCGCCGGGGGCATGCTGCTCGGCATCAACAATCTGTCGAGTCTCAGCGAGACCTACGAAGGGCTGATCGGCAACCAGATCGCCCGTATCCGGATGATCAACCAGGTCGATTCGACGGCCGTGCGCATCGACCGGGACGAAAAGCAGCTGCTTGCGGCGTCGAGCGACGGCGAAGTGAAGGATCTGGCGTCGTCCATCGAGCAGAACAAGAAGAAGCTCGATGAAATTATCGGCAACATCTACGAACTGTCCGGCGCCGAGGGAAAGGCCAACATTACCTCCTTCAAGGAGCAGTGGGCCAAGTTCATCGAGACCGACAACAAGGTGAAGGGATTCGCCGCGCTCCAGTCGATCCAGCGGGCGAACAGCCTGCTGCAGAACGAGGCTCTCACGGCCTACAACCAGATGGTCGGCCAGATCGATACGCTCACCGAGCGCCTCGAGGTCGCCGCGACCGCATCGACCGACAGCGTCGTCATGAAGCGGTACGTCGAACTGGTCGACATGTCCGACCTGATCCTGCGCATCCGCGCCAACACGCTCAAGGTCCTGACCGACCAGGGCGATCCCGAAGCCCAGAAGAAGACCGCCGAAGTGGTGGAAACGCGCATCGGCCAGCTCGAGGCGGAAATCGTCAAGGCCGACGCCATCCTGGTCGGCGCGGACTACACCGACTTCCAGGAGATCAAGGCGAGCG
>CALFXR010000057.1 GCA_937958475.1 uncultured Mesorhizobium sp.
CGGCCCGGGCTCGATCTGCACCACGCGCATCGTCGCCGGCGTCGGCGTGCCGCAGCTGTCGGCCATCATGGCGGCGGTCGAGACGGCGCACCGGTCGGGCGTCTCGGTGATCGCCGACGGTGGCATCAAGTTTTCCGGCGACCTCGCCAAGGCGCTCGCCGCGGGCGCCGGCGCGGCCATGATCGGCTCGCTGCTCGCCGGCACCGACGAGAGCCCGGGCGAGGTCTACCTGCACCAGGGCCGCTCCTTCAAGGCCTACCGCGGCATGGGCTCGGTGGGCGCCATGGCGCGCGGCTCGGCCGACCGCTACTTCCAGGCGGAAGTGCGCGACACGCTGAAGCTGGTGCCCGAAGGCATCGAGGGCCAGGTGCCCTACAAGGGCCCGGTCGCCGGCGTGCTGCACCAGCTGGCCGGAGGCCTGCGCGCGGCGATGGGTTATGTCGGCGCCCGCGACCTCGCCGAGTTCCGCGAGCGCGCCACCTTCGTGCGCATCTCCAACGCCGGCTTGCGCGAGAGCCACACCCACGACGTGGCGATCACGCGCGAGAGCCCGAACTATCCGGGCGGGCTGTAGGGCAAGCGGTCAGACCAGCGCCGACATCCGCACGCGGATGTCGGGCAGCGCCGCCGGCGAAACCGGCTGGTCGGCGGCGATCCGCGCGACGCTGCCCCACTGGCCGTCCGCATGGGGCTGGCGGTGGACCCAGGTCTCGCGCGTCTCCGCCTCGACGACCCACAGTTCGTTGACGCCGTGCCTGGCATAGAGGCGCGCCTTCAGCCCGCGGTCGTAGCCGAGCGAGGCGCCCGCCACCTCGACGGCGAGGATGACGTCCGTGCCCCTCACGTCCTCAGGCAGGATCGTCTTCGGATAGAGGCAGATATCCGGCTCCAAAAAGATGCGCTCGTCGAGATAGAGCGACGTGGAAACGGCCAGCCGCAGCCCCTTCGCCGCACGCCTGGCGAAAATCTGGCTGAGCGCGGCCTTGACGATCTCATGCTGGTTGCCTTTGGCCGAGAGCGGCACCAACTCTCCTTCGATCAGTTCGAAGTTTTCGTCCTCGGCGATGATGCCGACCTCGACCATGCGGCGGATTTCCGCCACGGTGAACGAGCGACGGGGCAGTCCATCGGCGGCGCGGGTGGCGATGATTCTCATGCCGGCATCCGGGCTAGCGTTGCACCCGAACCTACCATGGCCGACGGACGGTGTCTTGCGCGCCGCCTTGCCTCCGGCCGCGTCTCAGTCCGAGAAGACGGCGATGCCCACCACGACGACGATCTCGACGACCGGGATCGCGACATAGACGGCGAGGAAGCCGGCGATCCCCATCCCGATCTTGACCCCCCACGACGGATGCGGCGCCGCCGTCCACGCGAAGAACCCGCTCACGGCGGCCAGGCACAAGGCGACGACGCCGATGACCGGCGACCGCGCCATCGGGATCATCTGTTCGTCGAGAAGAAGGAACACCACGCCGACGATGATCAGTTGCGCCGTGAGGCCGAAGAGGAATGCGCGTTTCACGCCGCCCTCACGGTGTTGTCGGTTGTCGGCATCGGGCGACGGTAGCCGTTCTGCAGGGGGCCGCGGCTTGCCGGCGTCGGTGCGCGATGTTCATCATACTGTAGAAACAGCCGGCCGGGCAAAGGGTATCCGACGGGTCGGGCTATGCCCCGGCGCTCCGGACCCCGGTCGCGGCCCTTCGCGGTGGACTCTTCGTCTTCACCGCTTGGCGTTCGCCGCGTCGGTGCTAGGTTCATGCGCGCGGCCGGGCCTCCCGTCCGCCGCGACGCCCCGGCACGGAGAGACCATGACCCCCACAGCGATCTTCTGGCCCATGCTCGCGCATGTGCTGCTCGTCTACATCGTCTACCTCGTGCTCGGCGTGCGCCGCCGCGCCTCGGTGCGCACCGGCGAGGCGCGCGCAGCCCAGTTCAAGCTGCGCGGCGCCGAGCCGGAATCGAGCATCACCGTCTCCAGCAACCTGATGAACCAGTTCGAGCTGCCCGTGCTGTTCCACGTGCTCTGCCTGGCGCTCTTCGCCACCGGCGGCGTCGGCATCGTCACGCTGGCGCTGGCGTGGATCTTCATCGCCTCACGCTACGTGCACGCCTGGGTGCACCTGACCTCGAACCGCCTGCGACTGCGCAGCCCGCTCTTCCAGTTCGGCGCGCTGATCCTCGGCCTCGCCTGGATCTGGTTCGCGCTGCACCTCGCCGGCGCGGTCTGACCCCGGCCCCATCGCGCGAAAGATCTCCGCCAGTTCGAGGCACTCGGCGCGGCGCGGGCTGTTGCGCCGCCAGGCGAGGCAGATCGTACGCGCCGGCATCGGCTCGGCGAAGGGCACGACGCGCACGTCGGGCAGGATCGCCCCGCTCGTCACGGCGATCTCCGGCACCAGCGTGACGCCCAGCCCGTGCGCCACCATCTGCATCAGCGTCGTCAGGCTGGTGGCGCCGTAATTGGCCATCGCGGTCGGCTTCACCGATCCGCACACGGCGAGCGCCTGCTCGCGCAGGCAGTGACCCTCCTCGAGCAGCATCAGCCGCTCCAGCGCCGGGCTTTCCGGCGGCACCGGCGGCGCCACGAAGCCGGGGTCGCTCGCCGGCACGGCGAGGAAGAAGCGGTCCTCGAACAGGTCCTCGGCGACGATGCCGGCGCCGTCGATCGGGGTGGCCGCCACGAAGGCGTCGAGCCGGCCGGCGAGCGTCTCCTCGACGAGCGCGCCGGTCACCGCCTCGCGCAGCTCGAGCAGCAGGGCAGGGAAGCGCTTGCGCAGCTCCGGCAGCGCCCTGGGCAGCAGGTAGGGCGCCACCGTCGGGATGATGCCCAGCCGGAAGCGGCCTTCCATGGCGATCCGCCCGCGCCGCGCCGAGGTTTCCAGGTCGCGCAGCTCCTCCAGGATGCGGGCGATGCGCGGCAGCATGGCGCGCGCCTCCTCGGTCATGCGCACCGCCTTGCCGCTGCGGTCGAAGAGCCGGCAGCCGAGCCGCTGCTCCATCTCGGCCACCTGCGCCGAAAGCGCCGGCTGGCTGACGCCGACGGCCTCCGCGGCGCGGCCGAAATGCAGCGTCTGCGCCAGCGCCTCGAAATACTGCATCTGCCGGATGGTGATCTTTATCATAACGAAAACCTATCGTATCGAGCAGGAAAGGCAATTTGTTTTTATCGCGCGCCTGGGCTAGTCTGGAATCATTCAAAACTGGCGCCGCTCGGGGTGGCGACCGGAGTCGGAAATTTGCACCGACCGGACAGGGTAAGGAGGCGAAAGCCATGACGGAACCGATCACCGGCGCGGGCCGCGCTGAAACGAGGGGCTGAGTCCCCCCGCCCGCGTCATCGCGGGTTCACCGGCCGGGGATAACGAAGGCGCGCCCCGCCGCGCCCGCGACCCTGCTCAATTCGCCCGCACCGGGTCCGGACGCGCCGCCGGCGGCGCCCGGATCCCGCTGCGCAGGCGCCGAACGACACGAACAACGCACGCATCGCCATTGGAGGCTTCTATGGACGCAATGACTGACGACAAGGCCGGCAAATGCCCGGTCGCGCACGGGGCATCCGGGCGCACGCACCGTGACTGGTGGCCGAACCAGCTCGACCTCTCCGTGCTGCACCAGCACTCGGCGCTCTCCGACCCGATGGGCGAAGGCTTCGACTATGCCGAGGCGTTCGCGAAACTCGACTACGAGGGCCTGAAGGCGGACCTGCGCGCGCTGATGACGGATTCGCAGGACTGGTGGCCGGCCGATTTCGGCCATTACGGCCCGCTGTTCATCCGCATGGCCTGGCACAGCGCCGGCACCTACCGCATCGCCGACGGCCGCGGCGGCGGCGGCGAGGGCCAGCAGCGCTTCGCCCCGCTCAATTCCTGGCCGGACAACGTCAACCTCGACAAGGCCCGCCGGCTGCTCTGGCCGATCAAGCAGAAGTACGGCAACGCCATTTCCTGGGCCGACCTGATGATCCTCACCGGCAACGTCGCGCTGGAATCGATGGGCTTCAAGACCTTCGGCTTCGCCGGCGGCCGCCCCGACACCTGGGAGCCGGCGCTCGACATCTACTGGGGCAAGGAAGGCGAGTGGCTGGCCGACGAGCGCTACAGCGGCGACCGTGACCTCGAAAACCCGCTCGCCGCCGTGCAGATGGGCCTCATCTACGTCAATCCGGAAGGCCCGGCCGGCAATCCCGATCCGCTGGCGTCGGCCCGCGACATCCGCGACACCTTCGCCCGCATGGCCATGAACGACGAGGAGACGGTTGCGCTCATCGCCGGCGGCCACACCTTCGGCAAGACCCACGGCGCCGGCGACGCCAAGCTGGTCGGTCCCGAGCCGGAAGCCGCCTCGATCGAGGAGCAGGGTCTCGGCTGGTCGAGCGCCTTCGGCTCCGGCAAGGGCGGCGACACCATCGGCAGCGGCCTCGAAGTCACCTGGACGACGACGCCGACCCGCTGGAGCAACAACTTCTTCTGGAACCTGTTCGGCTACGATTGGGAGCTGACGAAGAGCCCGGCCGGCGCCCACCAGTGGCAGCCCAAGCATGGCATGGGCGCCGGCACCGTGCCCGACGCGCATGATGCTTCCAAGCGCCACGCGCCGACCATGCTGACGTCGGACCTCGCGCTGCGCTTCGATCCCGCCTACGAGAAGATCTCGCGCCGCTTCCTCGAGAACCCCGACCAGTTCGCCGACGCCTTCGCCCGCGCCTGGTTCAAGCTGACGCACCGCGACATGGGCCCGCGCGCCCGCTATCGCGGCCCCGAGGTTCCGGCCGAGGTGCTGATCTGGCAGGATCCGGTCCCCGCCGTCGACCACCCGCTGGTCGACGCGGCCGACGTCGCCGAGCTGAAGGCGAAGGTCCTCGCCGCCGGCATCCCGGTCTCCGAGCTGGTCTCGACGGCCTGGGCCTCGGCCTCCACCTTCCGCGGCTCCGACAAGCGCGGCGGCGCCAACGGCGCCCGCATCCGCCTCAGCCCCCAGAAGGACTGGGCGGTCAACCGCCCGGCCGAGCTCGCCGCGGTCCTCGAGAAGCTCGAGGCCATCCAGGCGTCCTTCAACGCCGCCCAGTCCGGCGGCAAGAAGGTCTCGCTCGCCGACCTGATCGTCATCGCCGGCAACGCCGGCGTCGAGAAGGCGGCGAAGGATGCCGGCTTCGACGTCGCCGTGCCGTTCACGCCCGGCCGCACGGACGCCTCGCAGGACCAGACCGACGTCGAGTCCTTCGCGCCGCTGGAGCCCGTCGTCGACGGCTTCCGCAACTACGCCCGCGGCCGGCTGCGCCTGTCGCCGGAGGAGCATCTCGTCGACCGCGCCCAGTTGCTGACGCTGACGGCGCCGGAGATGACCGTGCTCGTCGGCGGCCTGCGCGTGCTGAATGCCGGCCAGCCGGCGCACGGCGTCTTCACCGGCCGTCCCGAGACGCTGACCAACGACTTCTTCGTCAACCTGCTCGACATGGCGACGAAGTGGAGCCCTGCGGCCGACGGCGTCTACGAGGGCCGCGACCGCAGTACCGGCGAACTGCGCTGGACCGCCACCCGCGCCGACCTGATCTTCGGCTCGCACTCGCAGCTGCGCGCGCTCGCCGAGGTCTATGCCCAGCAGGACGCGAAGCGGAAGTTCGTCGACGATTTCGTCGCCGCCTGGACCAAGGTGATGAACGCCGACCGCTTCGACCTGGCGAAATAATCGGCCGGCCAGGCTTCAGGAAAAAAGGGGCGGCGTCCGTCGGGGCGCCGCCCCTTCCTTTTTTTGCCGAGCGGATTCGGCCGCCGCTCGCCACGCCCCGGCTGGACAGGAACAGCCGGATCGTCTTTTCCTTTGCCGCCGCTGGCGAAACGAGGAGCGCGGGACGATGGCCGACATTGCTGACGTGCAGTTGCTCCCCGCGACGGAAGCCGACCTCGCCTACGTCATGGCGACGGAGCGGCTGCCGGGCTACGACGCGCTGGTCGGGCGCTGGGACGAGGCCCGCCACCGCGAGGCGTTCGCCGACGGGCGCTACGACTATCTGGTCGCGCGCGCGGGCGGCGAACCGGTCGGCTTCGCCATCGTGCGCGGCGCCCGTTCCGCCGACCGGGTGGCGCTGGTCCAGCGTGTCGCGGTGTCGCGGCCGGGGGAGGGGCTGGGCAAGGCGATGATGCGCGCCGTCGTCGATCATGTCTTCGCGACCACCGCCACCCACCGGCTCGCCATCGGCACGTTTCCCGACAATCTGCGCGCGCGCCGGGTCTACGAGGCGGTGGGTTTCGTCGCCGAGGGCGTCGCGCGCGGCGCCGCCTTCTTCCACGGCGTCCATCGCGACGAGCTGAACCTCGCCATCCTGCGGCCCGACTGGGCCGCCGCGCCCCTTGCGCAAAGTCCCGCCCCCGGATAGCTCTTGCCGCGATCGGGTCGACCGAAGCGGGATAACCGGACATGAGACTGGGCGGAAGGCTGGCTGCGGCCATCGAGGTGCTCGACGACATCGAGCGAAGGCACCGGCCCGCGGCCGACGCGCTGAAGGACTGGGGCCTGTCCCACCGCTTCGCCGGCGCCGGCGACCGCGCCGCCATCGGCAACATCGTCTACGATGCGTTGCGGCGCAAGCGCTCCGCCGCCTGGCTGCTCGGCGCCGAGACGTCGCGGGCGCTCGGCTTCGGCGCGCTGATCCTCGAATGGGGGCAGACGCCGGCCTCCCTCGACGCCGCGCTCGCCGGCGACCGCTTCGCCCCCGAGCCGCTGTCGGCGCAAGAGCACGCCGGCATCGCCGCGCGCGACCTCGCCCACGCCCCCGACGCCGTGCGCGCCGACTGCCCCGACTGGTGCGTGCCCAACCTGAAGGAAGCCTTCGGCGACGACTGGGTCGCCGAGACCGCCGCGCTCTCCGGCCGCCCGCCGCTCGATCTGAGAGTCAATCCGCTGCGCGCCGCGCGCGAAAAGGTCCTCGGCGAGCTCGCCGGCACCGGCGCCGCCGCCGCCGCGCTCGCGCCCTTCGGCATCCGCATCCCGCCGATCGAGGGTGCCGGCCGCCATCCCAACGTCCAGGCCGAGCCGGCCTTCCAGAAGGGCTGGTTCGAGGTCCAGGACGAAGGTTCGCAGATCGCCGCCGAACTCGCCGGCGCGACGCCCGGCATGCAGGTGCTCGACTTCTGCGCCGGCGCCGGCGGCAAGACGCTGGCGCTGTCGGCGGCGATGGACAATCGCGGCCAGGTCTTCGCCCACGATTCCGACAAGTCGCGGCTGGCGCCGATCTTCGACCGGCTGCGCCGCGCCGAGAGCCGCAACGTCCAGGTCGTGGCGAAACCCGCCGAACTCGCCCCGCTCGCCGGCGAGATGGATCTCGTCGTCATCGACGCGCCCTGCACCGGCGCCGGCACATGGCGGCGGCGCCCCGACGCCAAGTGGCGGCTGTCGCCGCGCCAGCTGGAGACCCGCGTCGCCGAGCAGGCGGCGATCCTCGACGCAGCAACCGTCTATGTGAAGCCGGGCGGCCGGCTCTGCTACATCACCTGCTCGGTCTTCGCCGAGGAGAACGCCCGCCAGGTCGCCGCCTTCCTCGGCCGCCATCGCGATTTCGCCGCCGCCGACCACGCCGCCCTGTGGCAGGCGCACTTCCCCGGCCGGCAGGACACCGTCCGCGTCGAGGCCGGCCTCGGCCTCGCGCTCGGACCCTTGCGCACCGGCACCGACGGCTTTTTCTTTTCCGCCCTCGACCGCCGCGGTTGACGGCCGCCGCCGCCGCTCCAGTTTGACATGCGCTGGTGCTGCCGCACCCCTGTCGGCGTCGGAGAGGCTCTACCCGTGAAGAAATGGCTCGTCCTGCTCGTCTTCCTCGTCCTGGTCATCGGCGGCGGCACCGCCATCGGCCTGGTCACCCGTCCTGAAGGCTGGTACGCCGCGCTCGAGAAGCCGCCCTTCAATCCGCCCAACTGGATCTTCGCGCCGGTCTGGACGATCCTCTACGTGCTCGTCGCGGTCGCCGGCTGGCGCACCTTCCTGCGCGATTCCGGCGGCATGGCGATGAAGCTCTGGGTGGCGCAGCTCGTCCTCAACTTCCTCTGGTCGCCGGTGTTCTTCGCCGCCCACATGGTCG
>CALFXR010000058.1 GCA_937958475.1 uncultured Mesorhizobium sp.
GGCGGCCGCACCGTCGGCGCCGGCATCGTCGTCTCGATCACGGAGTGATCCGAGCGACGAGGCCGGACAGCGCCGACGGTCTGGGAAGCGGCAGGACGCGAGAGCGTCCTGCGGGCGGCGCCGGCATCGTCGTCTCGATCCCGGAGTGATCCGAGCGACGTATCGACTGAACTGACGAAAGGCCGGCGGAAGTTGCCGGCCTTCTGCTTTTGCGGGCCTTTGCCATGCGTTGCCGCGCCGGTTGTCGCCGTGCGATGGGCCGGCTCGCCGCGACATCGCGGCTGTCCAGGATCGCAGGTGTCGCGGATGGGAGGCATGCCGCCGGCCTACGTCATCAATCTCGACCGGTCGCCAGACCGGCTGGCGGCGGTCCGCGCGCGTTTCGCGGCCGTCGGCGTCGACCTCGTCCGCTTCGCCGGCATCGACGCCGCGGCGTGCCCGGACCTCGCGGCGCGCTCGGTCGACCAGGAGCGCTTCCATGCGTTCATGGGCCGCGTGGCACAGCCCGGCGAGGTCGGCCGCGCGCTGAGCCATTTCGCCGTGTGGGAGACGCTCGCGGGCGGCGATGCCGAGATGCTGCTGGTTCTCGAGGACGACGCCGTGCCGACGGAACATTTCGACGCGGTCGCGAGCATCGCCGAAGTGCTGCCCGACGACTGGGAGATCTGCCTGCTGTCGAGCGACGGCGCCAGCGGCGGGCGCGGTACCTTCTGGAGCGCCGCGGTCGGCGGCGTCGCCCTGCGCCGCCATTGGCGGCCGGGCTATCTCGCCGCCGGCTACCTGGTGCACCGGCGCATCCTGCGGCACCGCGACCTGTGGCCGCCGCGGGCGAAACTGGCGTTCCCGATCGACGGCTGGCGCTACTGGGCATGGCGCCACGGCGTGGCGATCTACGCGGTCCTGCCGCGACCCGTCCGCTCCGACCGCACGGCGCCGAGCACGATCGACCATGGCGGCGCCGTCCGCGCCAAGCGGGCGCGGACGCTCGGCCAGTTGCTGCGCTCGCAATCCCTTCGCTTCGCCATGCTGCCGCGCGGCGCCTACTTCGCGGCGCGGGCGTGGTGGCGGCTGAAGGCGCCGGCCCGGTGAGGGCGCGTCCCGGCGCCGCGCCTTCCGGCGGTCTGTCGAAAACGGAAACCGGCCACACAAGCCGATTGCATGGTTCAAGAGGGATGTGTATGTAGCCGCCTGCAAGCCTGCAGGGCTTAGGGGTATAGCTCAGTTGGTAGAGCGGCGGTCTCCAAAACCGCAGGTCGCAGGTTCGAGCCCTGCTGCCCCTGCCATCTTGCGGAAGGCGCAAGCCGACCGAACCGGTCTCGCCCGGTACGATCATGCGAGAGACGCCATAGCCGGGAAGGAACGATTGGATGGTTTCACGCCGGCGTTTGGGAAGTAAAGCGGGAATCCGCCACTTGCGTGGGCGGGGAATCGGCTTTATGTAGGCGAAACGGACACGCGGCGCGTGGAGCTGGGGAAACCCGCTTTACGCGCCTTAATCGCATGGACGGTTTCCGCGGATCGATTCGCGGGCGATCGTCGATGCAGCTTCTCCCGGGCGCGGGATCATCCAGAAGGCCCGGACAACGGGTCCTCGCAAGACAGAGCGGCGACATGGCATCGAAGACGACCAACCCCTTCATCTTTCTTCAGCAGGTGAGGTCGGAAACGCAGAAGGTCACCTGGCCGTCGCGACGCGAGACCGTGATCTCGACGATGATGGTCCTCGCCTTCGCGGTGATCGCGTCGATCTTCTTCTTCGCCGCCGACCAGCTCATGGCGTTCGGGATCGAACTGATCCTCGGCATCGCGCGATAGACCGACTACGGAGAACATCTGAGATGACTGCGCGGTGGTACATCGTCCACGCCTACTCGAATTTCGAGAAGAAGGTAGCCGAGGATATCGAGAAGAAGGCCGAGCAGAAGGGCCTGAAGAGCCGTATCGAGCAGGTGGTGGTTCCGACCGAGAAGGTCGTCGAGGTGCGTCGCGGCAAGAAGGTCGACGCCGAGCGCAAGTTCTTCCCCGGCTACGTGCTGATGAAGGCCGACCTCAACGACGCGGTCATCAGCCTGGTCAAGAACACGCCGCGCGTCACCGGCTTCCTCGGCGAGGATCGTCACACCGCCAAGCCGATGCCGATCACCGACAAGGAAGCCGAGCGCATCCTGCACCAGGTCCAGGAAGGCGTCGAACGGCCGAAGCCGTCGGTCACCTTCGAGATCGGCGAGGCCGTGCGCGTCTCCGACGGGCCGTTCGCGTCGTTCAACGGCACCGTCCAGGAAGTGGACGAGGAGCGCGCCCGCCTCAAGGTGGAAGTTTCGATCTTCGGGCGCGCCGTGCCCGTCGATCTCGAATTCGGACAGGTCGAGAAGAGCTGATCCGGATGCCCGCGGCGCAATGCGCGCGGGCAGGGCGGGCGGGCAACCGCGTCGTCCGGGCGGTGGGAGGACGAGGCGGCTTTTGCCGGCCGCATCTCCGGACCACCAACTGCAACCGCCGGTTCGCCGGCACGATGAAAGGCAGATGAGAGATGGCAAAGAAAGTCGTGGGCCAGCTCAAGCTCCAGGTTTCCGCGGGTTCGGCGACGCCGTCGCCCCCGATCGGACCGGCGCTCGGTCAGCGTGGCATCAACATCATGGAGTTCTGCAAGGCGTTCAACGCGCAGACCCAGGAGATGGAGAAGGGATCGCCGGTTCCGGTCGTGATCACCTACTACCAGGACAAGTCGTTCACCTTCGTCATGAAGACGCCCCCGGTGAGCTACTTCCTGAAGAAGGCCGCCAACCTGAAGTCGGGCTCCAAGGAGCCGGGCAAGACCAAGGTCGGCCAGATCGACCGCGCCAAGGTGCGCGAGATCGCCGAGAAGAAGATGAAGGACCTGAACGCGAACGACGTCGAGGCGGCCATGCGCATGGTCGAGGGCTCGGCGCGCTCGATGGGCCTGGAAGTGGTGGGCTGAGATCATGGCGAAGATTGCTAAGCGCGTAACGAAGTCCCGCGAGGGCATCGACCGCAACAAGGCCTACGGCCTGTCGGAAGCCGTGAAGATGCTCAAGGATCGGGCTACGGCGAAGTTTGACGAGACGATCGAGGTCGCCATGAACCTCGGCGTCGATCCGCGTCACGCCGACCAGATGGTCCGCGGCGTCGTCAACCTGCCGAACGGCACCGGCCGCACCGTGCGCGTCGCCGTGTTCGCCCGGGGCGACAAGGCCGACGAAGCCCGCGCCGCGGGTGCCGACATCGTCGGCGCCGAGGACCTGGTCGAGATCGTGCAGAAGGGCACGATCGAGTTCGATCGCTGCATCGCCACGCCGGACATGATGCCGCTGGTCGGCCGCCTGGGCAAGGTGCTCGGCCCGCGCGGCATGATGCCGAACCCGAAGGTCGGCACCGTGACGCCGGACGTCGCCGCGGCCGTGAAGGCCTCGAAGGGCGGCGCCGTCGAGTTCCGCGTCGAGAAGGCCGGCATCGTCCATGCCGGCGTCGGCAAGGTTTCCTTCGATGTCAAGGCGCTCGAAGAGAACATCCGCGCCTTCACCGACGCGGTGAACAGGGCCAAGCCGGCCGGCGCCAAGGGCATCTACGTCAAGAAGGTGTCGCTCACCTCGACGATGGGCCCGGGCCTCAAGCTCGACGTCGCCACGCTGGCCGCGTCCTGACGAATTGCATCAGGATCCGGCTTCAGCAGCCTGATCCGAAAAAGAATTCCGTTCCCCGGCTTTCGGGGGTCGGATTCCGGGGCGGACGTTCCGTCCCGGACATCCTGTCCGAGATTGCAGGCGGCTCGCCTTAATTCGTATGGGCCTGCATGAGACGGGTGACGACCGGAAAGCGGAGCAGTGCTCCGATGGAAGGTTCGAACCGTGTTGGCCTTTTGCGCGCGGCTTCCGGGCAACCGGAACCGACGGAAAGGGGGCAGGATCCTCGAGCGCCGTTCGGGATCCAGGAATGGAAGCCCGCCCGGCAAAAGGCAACCCGATCCCCGATTCGCGAATGGAGCGGGGGTCAACTGGAGATAGGCAGTGGATAGAGCGGAAAAGCGCGAATTCGTCACGGGCCTGAACGAAGCGTTTCAAGGCGCGGGTTCAGTCGTCGTGGCCCACTACGCCGGTATCACCGTGGCGCAAATGAACGACCTCAGGTCGAAGATGCGCGCTGCGGGCGGCACCGTCAAAGTCGCGAAGAACCGTCTCGCCAAGATCGCTCTTCAGGGCACGGGATCCGAAGGCATCGTCGATCTGTTCACCGGACAGACGCTGATCGCCTATTCGGCCGATCCGATTGCGGCGCCGAAGGTCGCCTCCGAATTCGCCAAGGGGAATGACAAGCTCGTCATTCTCGGCGGCGCGATGGGAGCGACCACGCTCAACGCCGACGGGGTGAAGGCTCTCGCCACGCTTCCGTCGCTCGACGAGCTGCGCGCCAGGCTGGTGGGCATGATCACCACCCCGGCAACCCGGATCGCCCAGGTCGTCAATGCGCCGGCGGCTCAGCTCGCCCGCGTGTTCGGCGCCTACGCCCGGAAGGACGAGGCGGCATGAGGCCGTTCCTCGCTGTCACAAACACCTGTTCGAACCTTTTGAAGGAATATAAAAATGGCTGATCTCGCCAAGATCGTTGAAGACCTGTCGAAGCTGACCGTCCTCGAGGCGGCCGAGCTGTCGAAGATGCTCGAAGAGAAGTGGGGCGTCTCCGCCGCCGCGCCGGTGGCCGTCGCCGCCGCCGGTGGCGCTGCCGCCGCCGCCGCTCCCGTCGAGGAGAAGACCGAGTTCGACGTCATCCTCGCCGCCATCGGCGAGAAGAAGATCGAGGTCATCAAGGAAGTCCGCGCCATCACCGGCCTCGGCCTCAAGGAAGCCAAGGACCTGGTCGAAGGCGCTCCGAAGCCGGTCAAGGAAGCCGTTTCCAAGGCCGACGCGGACAAGATCAAGGCCCAGCTGGAAGCAGCCGGCGCCAAGGTCGAGCTGAAGTAAGGACTTGCGGTCGTCGGCGGACGGGGCTCCCGTCCGCCGATGCCGGCCCGGTCCGGAGCGCCGCGTATCGGAGCCTTGTAGCGGAAACCTCTTTCCAGAGGGCCGGAAGCGGCCTTCTGGAAACGGGTTTTCACCCGTTTTGAACAGACCGCCGACCCTGGCGGTCGTGACTTTGGCAAGGCGAAGCCAAAAAGCAGCTAAGGAGCGACGATGGCCCAGACCCAGACTTTCAACGGTCGCAGGCGCGTACGCAAGTTCTTCGGAAAGATTCCGGAGGTTGCGGAGATGCCGAACCTCATCGAGGTTCAGAAGGCATCCTATGATCAGTTCCTGATGGTGGAGGAGCCCAAGGGCGGGCGTCCGGACGAGGGATTGCAGGCCGTCTTCAAGTCGGTCTTCCCGATCTCCGACTTCTCGCAGACGGCGATGCTCGAATTCGTCAAGTACGAGTTCGAGGCGCCGAAGTTCGACGTCGACGAGTGCCGCCAGCGCGACCTGACCTACGCCGCGCCGCTGAAGGTGACGCTGCGCCTGATCGTGTTCGATCTGGATGAGGACACCGGCGCCAAGTCGATCAAGGACATCAAGGAGCAGGACGTCTACATGGGCGACATGCCGCTCATGACGTCGAACGGCACCTTCATCGTCAACGGCACCGAGCGCGTCATCGTCAGCCAGATGCACCGTTCGCCGGGCGTGTTCTTCGACCACGACAAGGGCAAGTCGCACTCGAGCGGCAAGCTGCTCTTCGCCGCCCGCGTCATCCCCTACCGCGGCTCCTGGCTCGACATCGAGTTCGATTCCAAGGACGTCGTGCACGCCCGTATCGACCGCCGCCGCAAGATCCCGGTGACGTCGCTGCTGATGGCGCTCGGCATGGACGGCGAGGAGATCCTGTCGACCTTCTACAACAAGATCACCTACAAGCGCGCCGGCGACCATTGGCGCATCCCGTTCTCCGTCGAGCGTTTCCGCGGCATCAAGGCTGTCTCCGACCTCGTCGACGCCGACACCGGCGAAATCGTGGTCGAGAGCGGCAAGAAGATCACCGCGCGCCAGGCCAAGCAGCTCGCCGAGAAGGGCCTGAAGGCCATCAAGGCGACCGACGAGGACCTCTACGGCAGCTATCTCGCCGAGGATATCGTCAACTACGCCAACGGCGAGATCTATCTCGAGGCCGGCGACGAGATCGACGAGAAGACGCTGAAGGTGCTGGTCGGCACGGGCGAGGATGAGATCGAGATCCTCGACATCGACCACGTCAACATCGGCGCCTACATCCGCAACACGCTCAACGTCGACAAGAACGAGAGCCGGCAGGACGCGCTGTTCGACATCTACCGCGTCATGCGTCCCGGCGAGCCGCCGACGATGGACACCGCCGAGGCGATGTTCAACTCGCTGTTCTTCGACTCCGAGCGCTACGACCTGTCGGCCGTCGGCCGCGTCAAGATGAACATGCGCCTCGAACTCGACGCCGCCGACACGGTCCGCGTGCTGCGCAAGGACGACATCATTGCCGTGGTCAGGACCCTCGTCGAACTGCGCGACGGCAAGGGCGAGATCGACGACATCGACAATCTCGGCAACCGCCGCGTGCGTTCGGTCGGCGAGCTGATGGAGAACCAGTACCGCGTCGGCCTGCTGCGCATGGAGCGCGCCATCAAGGAGCGCATGTCGTCGATCGAGATCGACACGGTCATGCCGCAGGATCTGATCAACGCGAAGCCCGCGGCCGCCGCGGTGCGCGAGTTCTTCGGCTCCTCGCAGCTGTCGCAGTTCATGGACCAGACCAACCCGCTCTCCGAGATCACGCACAAGCGCCGTCTCTCGGCGCTCGGGCCCGGCGGCCTGACCCGCGAGCGCGCCGGCTTCGAGGTGCGCGACGTGCACCCGACGCACTACGGCCGCATCTGCCCGATCGAGACGCCGGAAGGCCCGAACATCGGCCTGATCAACTCGCTGGCCACCTTCGCCCGCGTCAACAAGTACGGCTTCATCGAGAGCCCGTACCGCAAGATCGTCAACGGCAAGCTGACCAACGACGTCGTCTACCTGTCGGCGATGGAGGAGGCCAAGCACCACGTGGCGCAGGCCAACGCGGAACTCGACGCGGAAGGCCGCTTCAAGGACGAATTCGTCATCTGCCGCAGCGCCGGCGAGGTGATGATGGCGCCGCGCGAGAACGTCGACCTGATGGACGTGTCGCCGAAGCAGATGGTCTCGGTCGCCGCGGCGCTGATCCCGTTCCTCGAGAACGACGACGCCAACCGCGCGCTGATGGGCTCGAACATGCAGCGCCAGGCGGTGCCGCTGGTCCGCGCCGAGGCGCCGTTCGTCGGCACCGGCATGGAGCCGATCGTCGCCCGTGACTCGGGCGCGGCGATCGCCGCGCGCCGCACCGGCGTCGTCGACCAGGTCGACGCGACGCGTATCGTCATCCGCGCCACGGCGGATCTCGAATCCGGCAAGTCCGGCGTCGACATCTACCGGCTGATGAAGTTCCAGCGCTCGAACCAGAACACCTGCATCAACCAGCGTCCGCTGGTGAATGTCGGCGACCGGATCGAGAAGGGCGACATCATCGCCGACGGACCGTCGACGGATCTCGGCGATCTGGCGCTGGGCCGCAACGTGCTCGTCGCCTTCATGCCGTGGAACGGCTACAACTACGAGGACTCGATCCTGCTCTCCGAGCGCATCGTGGCCGACGACGTCTTCACCTCGATCCACATCGAGGAGTTCGAGGTCATGGCCCGCGACACCAAGCTCGGGCCGGAGGAGATCACGCGCGACATCCCGAACGTCTCGGAAGAGGCGCTGAAGAACCTCGACGAGGCGGGCATCGTCTACATCGGCGCGGAAGTACAGCCGGGCGACATCCTGGTCGGCAAGATCACGCCCAAGGGCGAGAGCCCGATGACGCCGGAGGAGAAGCTGCTCCGCGCCATCTTCGGCGAAAAGGCCTCCGACGTGCGCGACACCTCCATGCGCATGCCGCCCGGAACCTTCGGCACCGTCGTCGAAGTGCGCGTCTTCAATCGCCACGGCGTGGAGAAGGACGAGCGCGCCATGGCGATCGAGCGCGAGGAGATCGAGCG
>CALFXR010000059.1 GCA_937958475.1 uncultured Mesorhizobium sp.
TGGGTGGAGAGGTCGATGACGACGTTGAGCCGCGCCGCGAACGCCGCGGCCGGCGCAAGCAGGAGCGCGGCGAGGACCGCCATTGCCAGGGTCAGCGTCCGGATCTGTCGCATATTCCTCCGCCCCGTCTTCCCGGCGCCCTGCCGTGCCTTTCCGGTCAACTCGACTCTTAAGGACGGGCCGGCGCGTTCCGCCTTGATTTGAGTCATTACGGTCGCGGCCCGGCGATGCGGCACGGCCGCGGATTCAGTCCGGATCCTGGCCAATGGTACGAAAGAGGCGGAAGGCTCGCCGCCTCACCCGGCGAGGTGAGGAGGAGAGCCTACCCGTCCTTGACGAAGCGCATTGCCGCGGCGGGCGAGGACTGCATGATCCGCGCCATGCGGCTCTTCCTTTCAGGCGACGTCATGACCGGGCGCGGGATCGACCAGATCCTGCCGCATCCCGGCAATCCCGCGATCCACGAGGACTTCCTCAAATCGGCCGAAGACTACGTCGCACTCGCCGAGCGAGCGTCGGGGGCGATCCCGCGCGCCGTCGCACCCGACTACATCTGGGGCGACGCACTCGCCGAGATCGACCGGCGCGGCTGCGACCTGCGCATCGTCAACCTGGAAACGGCCGTCACCGCCCGCGGCCGGGCGGAGCCGAAGGGCATCAACTATCGCATGAACCCCGCCAACCTCGCCTGCCTGAGCGCGGCTGGCATCGACTGCTGCGCCCTCGCCAACAACCATGTCGGCGACTGGGGCGAGGACGGGTTCCTGGACACGCTCGCCGCGCTCGAAGAAGCCGGAATCGCGACGGCCGGCGCCGGCCGCGACGCGGAAGCGGCATGGCGGCCGGCGATCCTGCCGGTTCCCGGCGGCCGGCTGCTGGTCTTCGCCGTCGGCTGCGCC
The DNA here is from genome assembly GCA_937958475.1 of uncultured Mesorhizobium sp. Classification (GTDB taxonomy): domain Bacteria; phylum Pseudomonadota; class Alphaproteobacteria; order Rhizobiales; family Rhizobiaceae; genus DUSC01. Next base: position 900 of record CALFXR010000059.1, read on the forward strand.
TCGGCCGGCGTGCCGGAAGGCTGGGCCGCCGGTACGGGCAAGCCCGGGGTCGCCCGGATCGGCGAGGCCGACGACGCGAGCGCCCGCCGCGTCGTCCGGACCGTCATGCGCTGGCGAAAGCCCGGAGACACGGTCGTCGTCTCGATCCACTGGGGCGGCAACTGGGGCTATGCCATCCCCGACGAGCACCGGCGCTTCGCCCGCATCCTCGTCGGCGATGGGGGTGTCGACATCGTCCACGGCCACTCCTCGCACCACCCCATCGCGCTGGAAACGGTCGACGGCAGGCCGGTACTCTACGGCTGTGGCGACTTCTTCAACGACTACGAGGGAATCTCGGGCTACGAGGCGTACCGGCCGGAGCTGTCGCTGGCCTACTTCCTCGACGTCGGCGACAGCGGCATCGGCGTGACGATGGCGCCGTTCAGGATGCGCCGGTTCCGCCTGGAGCGCGCCGGAGCGGCGGACGCGCGATGGCTCGCGCAGCGCCTCGACCGGGAGTGCAGCCGGTTCGGCGCGCGGATTGCGCTCGACCCGGAGCATTGCCTGAGGCTTCAGGCCTGATCCTTGCCCTTCGCGGCGCGCGCCGCCGCCGGCGGGAACGCCGCCAGCGTCGCGATCACCTCTTCGTCGGAGACCTGGTTGAAGTCGCGGTAATGCAGGCCGATCGCCTGGAAGAAGGACGGCTGCTCGAGGCAGACCACGCGGTCGGCCTCGGTTTCCAGCACGGCCACCGTGTCGGGCGGCGCCACGGGCACGGCGAGCACGATCTCGCTGGGCTTCTTCCGGCGCAGGCCGCGGATCGCGGCGCGTACGGTGGCGCCGGTGGCGATGCCGTCGTCGACGACGATGACGGTGCGGCCTGCGATCTCGACCGGCTTGCGTCCGGCGAGATAGCGCGCGCGGCGGCGCTCGATCTCGGCGAGCTCGCGGTCGCGGACGCGGTCGAATTCGGCTTCGCCGATCTCCGCCCTGCGGATGACGTCCTCGTTGCGCACGACGACCGGCGACGCGCCGTCGACAACCGCGCCCATGGCCAGCTCCGGCTGGTAGGGAACGCCGATCTTACGCACGATCAGAAGGTCGAGCGGCGCGCCGAGGCGCGACGCCACTTCCGCCGCGACCGGTACGCCGCCGCGCGGCAGGGCGAGCACGACGGTGTCCTTGCCGCCGTAGCCTTCGAGCGCGTCGGCGAGGCGGCGGCCGGCTTCCGTGCGGTTGACGAAGGACATGGCTCAGCCTCCCGCAGCCTTTGCGCCCGCACCGGCGAGCCAGGTCTCGAACCAGTCGCGGGCGAGCGCGACGACGCGGTCGAGCGCGCCGGGTTCCGGGAAGAGATGGGTGGCGCCCGGCACCACCGAGAGTGAGGCTTCGCCGGCGAGGCGGGTGAGTGCGATGCGGTTGAGCGCCAGAATGTCGGTGTCGCTGCCGCCGACGACGAGGAGCACCGGTGCGCGGACGAAACCGAGCACGTCGCCGGCGAGGTCGGGCCGGCCACCGCGCGAGACGACCGCCGCGACGCGCGGACCGAGACGCTCTGCGGCGACGAGGGCGGCGGCGGCACCCGTGCTGGCGCCGAACAGGCCGAGCGGCAGGCCGGAGACGAGGTCGTGGTCCTCCAGCCATTCGACCACGCCGACGAGGCGGTCGGCGAGCAGGTCGATGTCGAAGACGTTGCGCCGGTCGGCCTCCTCGCCCTCGGTGAGGAGATCGAACAGAAGCGTGGCGAAGCCGGCGTCGTTGAGCGCGTCGGCGACATGGATGTTGCGCGGGCTCGAGCGGCTGGAACCGCTGCCGTGGACGAAGACGACGACGCCGCGCGGATCTTCGGGAACGGTCAGCGTGCCGGGAAGGCGAAGCGGCCCGGCCTCGACGTCGACGACGCGGACGGGCGCGGCGGCTGCTCCGGACGATCGTCTTGCCGACACCATGGTCTTCGCGCCTCCTCCGCTCGCGCCCCGCGGTCGTACGCGCGGAGCCCTTGCATCGGAAATTCGGCCGGCGCCGTGTCGGTTGCATTGACCCCCGTCAAGCGGACGGCGGCGGCGCCCGCGTTTCCATGCTCGAAGGCGCCGCCGGCGTCTCGTCCTCGCGGCCGCGCACGACGCGAAGGCCGGCATGCGGGCCGCGCGTCTCGGTGACGATGGTGCAGTTTGCCTCCGGCCCGTCGTCGCGGTGGAAATAGACGACCACCCAGTCGCGGGTGCGGCCGAGTTCGTGGGCGAGCCGCGTGTTGGAGAACAGCGCGGTGAAGTGCCAGGGATCGTGTCGGGCGTGCAGGACCGGCAGCCAGGCCTCGCCGGCCGGGTTGAAGCGCTTCGGCGCGATGGTGCGCAGCGTGCCGGCCGCCGCGCCATCGCGGTACATGCGGTCGACCTGGAGGAGAAGCTCGACCGGCGGGCGCTCGGCCAAAGGCGCGAAATGGCGGCGGAGCGGCCGGCCGAGCCGTTCTGCGAGCGCCGCCGAAAGCATTGCCCGGCGCCGCGCGCCGAGGCCTTTCACGCGCAGGCCGCCGAGGTGCAGCGCGTTCTCCAGCTCCTCCAGCGTTTCGATGTGTTCGTCGGCGAGCCGGGCGGCGAGTTCCGGCCCGACGCCGGGGATGGTCATGAACAGTTTTTGCGGGATCAGGTCGCCGCGCAGGCGTTCGAGCTGGCTCCAGCGGCCGGTGGTCAGCATCTCCCCGATGGCGGCGGCGATGCCGCGGCCGATGCTCGGCATCGCCTCCAGCCCTTCGCGGCCCTCGGTCGCGAAGATGTCGGCGACCGGGCGGGCGAGCGCGTCGACGAAATCGGCGGCGCGACGGTAGGCGCGGGTGCGGAATCCGTCGGCGCCCTGCTGTTCGAGGAGGTCGGCGTAGTCGCGCAGCTTGGCGGCGATCGCCGCGTTCTCCGCCCGCCCGCCATCCCCGGCGGCCGCCGGCAAAGCCTTCTCAACCTTCTTCCGTGCAGCCGCCATGGCGCCCTGCTCCCGTAACGCCGGAAAGCATCCGTCGCGGGCGAAGAACCCGCATTGACGGCGGTCAAAGGCGCCCCGAGGCGCGCGGCTCAGGCGGTCTTCGCCGCGGTCAGGCCGAGTTCGGCGACCATCTCGTCGCGCATGACGAACTTCTGCGGCTTGCCGGTGACCGTCATCGGCAGGGCCGGCCGGAAGCGGACATAGCGCGGCACCTTGTAGTGGGCGATCTGGCCGCGGCAGAAGGCCTTGATCTCGTCCTCGCTCGCCTGCTGGCCGGGATGCAGCACGATCCAGGCGCACAGTTCCTCGCCGTATTTCGGGTCCGGCACGCCGAACACCTGCACTTCGGCGACCTTCGGGTGGCGGTAGAGGAACTCCTCGATCTCGCGCGGATAGACGTTCTCGCCGCCGCGGATGACCATGTCCTTCACGCGGCCGACGATGTTGCAGTAGCCTTCCGCGTCGATCGTGGCGAGGTCGCCGGTCCGCATCCAGCCGCCGCTGTCGATGGCCTCGGCGGTCTTGTCGGCGTCGTTCCAGTAGCCCTTCATCACCGAATAGCCGCGCGTACACAGTTCGCCCGAGCGGCCGACCGGGACGATGCGCCCGTCCTCGTCGACGATCTTGACCTCGACGTGGGGGTGGATGCGGCCGACGGTGGAGACGCGCTTCTCCAGCGGCTCGTCGACATGGCTCTGGAAGGAGATCGGGCTGGTCTCGGTCATGCCGTAGCCGATGGTGACCTGCGGCATGTGCATGTCGGTGACGACGCGCTTCATCACCTCGATCGGGCACGGCGCGCCGGCCATGATGCCGGTGCGCATCGAAGACAGGTCGCGGCCCTTGAAGCTCGGATGGTCGAGCATGGCGACGAACATGGTCGGCACGCCGTAGAAGGCCGTGCAGCGCTCCCTGACCAGCGCGTCGAGCGCGGTGACGGGGTCGAAGCCTTCGCTCGGGAAGACCATCGCCGCGCCCTTGGTGACGCAGCCCAGCGTCGCCAGCACCATGCCGAAGCAATGGTAGAGCGGCACGGGAATACACAGCCGGTCGGCTTCCGTCAGCGCCATGGTGCGCGTCGTCAGGTCGGCGTTGTTGACGATGTTGTAGTGGCTGAGCGTCGCGCCCTTCGGCGCGCCGGTGGTCCCCGAGGTGAACTGGATGTTGATGGCGTCGTCGGGGTCGAGCGTCGCCGTCACCGCGTCGAGGCGGCGGAACTGCGCAGGGCCGGCGAGCCGCATGACGGCGTCGAAGTTGAACATGCCGGCGCTCTTCTCCGCGCCGGTGCGGATGACGGCCTTGAGCTGCGGCAGGCGCGTGGCGGCGAGACGGCCGGGCTGGCACGTCTCCAGCTCCGGCGCCAGCTCGCGGATCATGCCGAGATAGTCGCTGGTCTTGAAGCGCGCGGCCGTCACCAGCGCCTTGCAGCCGACCTTGTTCAGAACGTATTCCAGCTCGGAGAGCCGGTAGGCCGGGTTGATCGTCACCAGGACCAGGCCGATGCGCGCCGTGGCGAACTGGGTGACCAGCCATTCTGGGCGGTTCGGCGCCCAGATGCCGATGCGGTCGCCGCGCTCCAGCCCGAGGCTGAGCAGGCCGGCTGCGAGCGCGTCGACCTCGCGAGAGAGTTCGTACCACGAATAGCGCCTGCCGAACTCGCAAAACACCGCCGCTTCGCGCGGGCCGAAGCGCTTCACCGTCTCGGAAAAGATCTGCGGGATCGTCGCATGGCGCAGCGGCACCGAGCGGTCGCCCGACACGTAGGACTTGCCGTCGACCAGCGCGACGGAGCCGACCGCCGGCGCGGATGCCGGGCGAAAAAGCAGGCTCTCCGAAAGGCTCCCCGCCAGCGATCGCGACAGTCCGCTCATGTCGTTCCTCCCGTCACGCCTCTTCCTGCCATTTTTGCCCCGCCCCTCATCCGCCTGCCGGCACCTTCTCCCCGCAAGCGGGGAGAAGGCCCGTTACCGCTCGGCTTTCCTCACGGGACGACGTCGCAGAAGAGGCGGAGCGAAGCGAGCACCTTCCTTCTCCCCGTCTTCACGGGGAGAAGGTCCCGGCAGGGGGATGAGGGGCAGCGCCAGGCGCCGAAAACCAAACCGCGACACAGCCGAGGACCCGTCACATCGCGCGCCAGTCGCCGATGCGCTCGAAGGCCGCGGCGGCGCGATAGATGGTGCTCTCGTCGTAGTGCTTGCCGATCAGCATCATGCCGATCGGCAGGCCCTCGCTCATGCCGCAGGGCACACTCATCGCCGGATGGCCGGATGTGTCGAACGGCGCGGTGTTGCCGATCATCTCGAAGGCGCGCTGGATGTAGAGGGCGAGCGGCGCGTCGGGCTCGGGGATCGGCTGCGCCTTCATCGGCATGGTCGGCATGACCAGGATGTCGTAGCGCGACAGCGCCTGGTCGTAGGCGGCGCGCAGGCGCCGGCTGATGTTCTGCGACTTGGCGTAGAAATGGCCGCGGTACTGGCGCTGCATGTACTCGCCGACGAACATCGAGATCTTCAGGCTCTTCGACAATTCGTCGGCACGGCTGCGCCAGTTGGCGTGGTAGTCGAGCAGGCTGGTGACGTAGAGGCCGCGCCAGCCGGTGCCGAAGCCGTTGCCGTGCATCATCGTGTCCATCAGGCCCTCCAGCGCGATCGGCGTCCAGATGGCGGCGCCCTGAAGATGCATGGGGATCGAGGTTTCCTCGACCGAGGCGCCGAGCTCGCGGTAGCGGTCGGCGGCGCGGCGCACCTTCTGGTCGACGTCGGCCTCGGAATTGGCGTGGCCGAAACCCTCGCGGACGATGCCGATGCGCATGCCGGAGACGCCCTGGCCGAGCGCCTGCGTGTACTTGTCGACGCGCGGCGCATACTGGCGCGGGTCGAGCCCGTCGTCGCCGGCGATCACTTCCAGCAGCAGCGCGTTGTCGCGCACGTTCTGGGTGATCGGGCCGGCGTGGTCGATGGTCGGCTCGATCGGCATGATGCCGGTATAGGGCACCAGCCCGTGGGTCGGCTTCATGCCGTAGGCGCCGCAGAAGGAGGCCGGCATGCGGATCGAGCCGCCCTGGTCGCCGCCGATCGCCATGTCGACCTCGCCGGAACCGACCAGCGCCGCCGCGCCCGACGACGAGCCGCCGGTCATGTAGCCGAGCTTGTAGGGATTGTGCACGGGGCCGGTGGCGTTGGTGTGGCTGCCGCCGGACAGGCAGAAATACTCGCAATGCGCCTTGCCGACGATGGTGCCGCCGGCGTCGAGGATGCGGGTCACGACGGTGGCGTCGACGTCGGGCGTGTAGCCTTCCAGCGTCGAGGCGCCGTTCATCATCGGCACGCCGGCGAGGCAGACATTGTCCTTCAAGACGATGGAACGCCCCTGCAGCGGCCCGGTCATGGCGCCGCGCACTTCCGACTTGTAGTACCAGGCGTTGAGCGGGTTCTCGGCGGCGGACGGGCGCATGCCCGGCGTGCGCGGATACTTCACCTGCGGCAGGTTGTCGGGCAGCGAATCGACGATGTCGTAGGACTGGAACGTGCCCTCCATGACGGTCATGTAGTCGATCAGCTCGCGATCGCCCATCGACATGCCGAGGCCGCCGACGAGGCTGCGCATCTGTTCGAGGGTGGGTCGACGGACGGTCATGTAATTCTCCCTGGGAATTGGCGGCGCGGCCGGCGTTGCGGCAACCGGCATGGCGGAAACCATGGGTCGGACCGCATTTATCGGCATGGCCGGCGCGGAGACGGGTTGCGAAGGACGGGCCGGTGCCGGCGCGGCCGACGCCGGGCGATGGGCGGACGGAGCCGCGACAGGCCGCGCGCCGCCGGTGCCGGCGCGGGTGCGCCGCGCCGCGCCGAATCCGAGGAACTCCTCGACGCGCGCCGGGTTCTTCAGCGCCGCGGCGTCGAGTTCGGCCGTGATTTTGCCGCGCTCGAGCACGGCGACGCGGTCCGACAGCGTGTTGATGAAGTCGAAGTTCTGCTCGACGAGCACGATGGTCAGGCCGCGCGAACGCCTGAGCCTGGCCAGCGTCTCCTCGATCTCCTCGATGATCGAAGGCTGGATGCCCTCCGTCGGCTCGTCGAGGAGGAGCAGCCACGGATCGCCCATCAGGCAGCGCGCCAGCGCCAAGAGCTGCTGCTCGCCGCCCGACAGCGCGCCGCCGTCGCGGTCGAGCAGGCGGTTGACGCGCGGAAAATCGTCGAGCACGCGCTCCATCGTCTCCGCCTCGTCGGCGTCGCCATGGTGCTGGAAGGCCATGCGCAGGTTGTCGCGCACGCTGAGCTTGGGGAAGATGCCCCTGCCCTGCGGCACGTAGCCGACGCCGCGCCGGGCGCGCTCGTGCGGCGGCAGGCGCGTGATGTCCTCGCCGTCGAGGCGGATCGAGCCGCTCGTCGCCGGCAGGAAGCCCATCACGGTCTTCAAGAGCGTCGACTTGCCCATGCCGTTATGGCCGAGGATGCCGACGATCTCGTCGCCGGCGACGGTCAGGTCGACGCCGTGGAGGACGGGGATGCGCCCGTATCCCGCCATCAGGCCGCGGATCTCGAGGGCTGCGCGGGTGTCGGTCATGCGCGGCACTCCCCGCGCAGTGCCAGCCCCTCATCCGCCTGCCGGCACCTTCTCCCCGTGAACGGGGAGAAGGGACGCAGCCTTGACGCCGACGCCCCCCTCTCCCCGTTCTTCACGGGGAGAGGGTAAGGGTGAGGGGCTGCGCCGATACCGGACACGGCCGATGCGCGGCCGGCGCGCCGGCGGATTGCGGAAGTACCGAACCGCATCCTCACCCCCTCTTTCCCAGATAGACGTCGCGGACGCGGCTGTCGCTCATGACGGCGTCGACGCTGTCCTCCATCAGCACCGCCCCTTGCGAGAACACGGTGATCTGCTGGGCGATGGAGCGGATGAACTGCATGTCGTGCTCGACGATGACCACCGTGGCGTCGCGGTTGATCTCGCGGATGATCTCGGCCATCCGCTCGACCTCCTCGCCGGTCATGCCGGCGGCGGGCTCGTCGAGCAGCACCAGCCAGGGCCGCGCCGCCATGACGATGCCGAGCTCGACGCGCTGGCGCTCGCCATGCGCCAGGCGGCCGACGGTGGCGCCGGCGAGCGTGCCGAGGTCGAGCCGGTCGATCGCCTCGGCGGCGAGCCGCCCGGCGTCGCGAGAGCCGGCGATCCGGTAGGCCGACAGCCAGATGTTCTCGCGCACGCTCAAGCCGTCCATGACGCTCGGCACCTGGGTCTTGATGCCGATGCCGAGCCGCGCCACCCAATGCGGGTCCCAGCCGGTGGTGTCGTGGCCGTCGATGTGGATCTCGCCGGCAGTCGGCTTGAGGATGCCGGTCAGGCAGCGGAAGAAGGTCGTCTTGCCGGCCCCGTTCGGGCCGATCAGGCAGCGCAGTTCCCTGCGCCGCAGGCGGAAGTCGACATTGTCGACGGCGGTGACGCCGCCGAAGCGCATCGACAGCCCGCGCGTCTCGAGAACGACGTCAGACATCGGGCGCCTCCCCGCGGCGGCCGCGGCGTCGCGGCGCCCGGATCGAGGGACGTCGCCGCCTGCGCTCCCACAGCGAGACGAGCGAGGGCACCACGCCGCGCGGCAGGACGAGCACGACGACGACGAGGATGAGACCGAGGATCATCGAGTTGTCGATCGCCGACTGCTGGCCGAGACTGAACTTCAGGTAGCCGAGGAGGGCGGCGCCGAGCATCGGCCCGACCAGCGTGCCGAGGCCGCCGACGATGCACCAGATGATGATCTCGGCCGACTGGCCGAGCGAGAACATGCCCGGCGTGACGATCTCGGCCCAGGAGGCGTAAAGCGTGCCGGCGAGCCCGGCGATGGCGCCGCTGACGGAAAACAGCAGCGTCTTCTGCAGGCGGACATCGTAGCCCATCAGTTCGACCCGGCGCTCGTTCTCGCGGATGGCGACGGCGACGCGGCCGAACGGGCTGGCGAGCAGCAGCCTGACCAGCATGTAGACGATCAGCAGCGCCAGGAAGCAGACATAGTAGAGGCTGCGGTCGTAGATGTAGGCTTTCGGATCGCCCGGCACGTTGAGCGTCTGGAAGCCGGGCACGCCGTTGAAGCCGCCGAGCCGGGCCGCGCCGATCTGGTATTCCGGGCCGGCGGTGGAGTTCATGAACTTGAAGAAGATCAGCGTCACCACCAGCGTGACGACGCCGAGATAGACGTCGGACAGGCGGCCGTAGAACATCATCGCGCCGAGTGCCGCGGCGAAGATCGCCGGCACGAGGATGCCGAGCAGCGCCGGCACGGTGCTCTCGCCGATGTTGATCGCCGCGATGGCGTAGGTATAGGCGCCGAGCCCGTAAAACGCTGTCTGGCCGAAGCACAGGATGCCGCCATAACCCCAGATCAGACCGAGGCTGAGCGCCAGCATGGCGTAGATGACGAGCAGCGTCAGCGTGTAGGTCTCGAGGACCAGCGGCGCGACGAACATCACCACCAGCCCGGCGAGGAGGACCCAGAGCGTCCCGGTTGCCTGCGATCCGGCCATCAGAGGCGTCCCCGGAAAAAGCGGCCCGTGATGCCCTCGGGCAGGAGGCGCAGGAGAATGACGGCGGCGATCAGCAGCGCCACCTCGCCGACCACCGGCGTGAACAGGATGGTGAAGACCTGCGACACCAGGCCGAACAGGACCGAGCCCGACAGCAGCCCGACGATCACCGAGGCGCCGCCGGAGATCACCGTGATGAAGGCCTTGGCGATGTAGGCGCTGCCCCAGGTGGGGACCAGGCCGACCAGCGGCGCCATCACGCCGCCGGCGAGCCCGGCGAGCGCGGAGCCGGCGAAGAAGGTCGTCATGTAGACGCGGTCGGCGCTGTAGCCCAGTGCCGAGGCCATGTCGGGGCGCTGCATCGTGCCGCGCGCGACGAGGCCGAGGCGCGTGCCGCGCAGCACCGCGTAAGTGGCGATGACGAGCGCGATCGCGACGACGATGATGAAGAAATTGTAGCCGTTGATCTGGTAGGCGCCCAGCGTGAAGCCGGAGACCGGGGTCGAGATGCCGGTCGTGGTGTTGCCGAAGACCATCGAGGCGGCGCCGATGAAGAACAGGCTGAGCCCCCAGGTCGCCAGCATCGTGTCGACCAGGCGGCCGTAGAGGAAGCGGATCACCACCCGCTCGACGACGAGGCCGATCAGCCCGACCACCAGCGGCGCGACGATCAGCATGGCGATGTAGATGTTGATGCCGGCATTGACCGAGACGATCGTGGTGTAGCCGCCGAGCATCATGAACTCGCCATGGGCGAGGTTGATGACGCGCATCATGCCGAACACCACCGCCAGCCCGGCGCTGATCAGCACCAGCACGGCGATCGAATAGAGGATATCGAGGATGACGACGGCTGCGAGGTCCATGCCGGTCCTGTGTGGGTAATTTCAGTCGGTTCGTCGGCTGCGACCGCCGCGGCAAGGACGAAGCACCCCCTCACCGGTTTGCTTCGCAAACCACCTCTCCCCCTGCCCGGGGGAGAGGAGACGCCGTCATCGGTGCCGGCGCCTCTCCAGGCTGGGCTCCTCTCCCCCGGGCAGGGGGAGAGGTGGCCCGAAGGGCCGGTAAGGGGGTGCCTGCCGATCAGGCATCGAACCCCGGGATCAGATCTTGATCTCGTACTGCTGGTTGTCGTCGGGATTGGCGACGAGGTTGCACACCAGCTGCGTGTCGATCGGCTGGCGGGCGCCGAAGCTCTTGATGACGTTGAGCTTCTGACCCTTCATCTCCATCAGGTGGACGTCGAGCGTGGCGTGGTGCGTCTTCGGGTCGATGGTCACCATGCCGGCCGGTCCCTCGTAGGCGAGGCCGCTGTCGAGGGCCGCCCTGACCTTGGCGTTCTCGACCGAACCGGCCGCCTTGACGGCTTCCGCCCAGAGCATGACGCCCTGGTAGTTGGAGACGGCGAGCTCGTGGATGTTGGGCACGGTGTTGGCGCCGTGCATCTCGCCCCAGGCCGTGGTGAAGGCCTTGTTGGCGGGCGTGTCGAGCTCGGGCGAGTAGTTGTAGCAGACGACGATGCCGTCGCCTTCCTCGGGCGTAAGCACGAGGTGCTCGGAGCCGACGCCGAGCGTCGTCGAGGCGAGCGGGATGCGGCTCTTCATGCCGGCCGCCGCCCACTGGCGGTAGAACGACAGGTGCGCGCCGCCGACCAGCGCCGAATAGACCATGTCGGGCGCCGCGGTCTGGATCTTGGTGATGGTCGAGCCGAAGTCGGCGACGTCGAGCGGGAAGAACTCGACCGCGACCGTCTCGCCGCCATTGTCCTTGAAGTATTTCTGGATCCAGCGGGCCATCAGCTGGCCGTAATTGTAGTCGGCGGCGAGGATGTAGACCTTCTTGCCCCACTTCTCCATCGTGTAAGGGATCTGCACCTCGGTGGTCTGCGCGGGCGTCACGCCGGTGACGAAGCAGTTGGCGTCGCAGACGCCGCCCTCGTACTGGATGTTGTAGAAATAGAGCGTGTTGGCCTTGCGCAGCGTCGGGCGGATGGCCTCGCGCGATGCCGACAGGATGCCGCCGTGGACGACGTCGACCTTGTCCTGGCGCGTCAGCTGCTGGGCGTACTGCGTGTACAGCGCCATGTCCGACTGCGTGTCGTAGCCGATGTGCTCGATCTGCCGGCCGAGCAGGCCGCCGGCGTCGTTGATCTGCTTGATCGCCAGCCGGATCGCCATGTCGATCGGCTTGCCGTAGGCGTCGAAGATGCCGGAGATGTCGAACACGGTGCCGAGCTTGATCGGATCCTCGGCGAAGGCATTGCGGATGAAGGCCGGGCTGGCCAGGGCCGCGGCGGCGGCCGCGCCCTTGAGGACTGTACGTCTGCTGATGGTCATGTTCGTTCCCCTTGGTTGTCCGGCTGCCGTCGCGCCGGTCGTGATGGCTTGTTCAGTCTTTCTTGCGCACGGGCGTGCGGTTGATGGCGTCGAGCGCGCGGGCGCCGAGATTGTGGTCCATCTCGATGCCGATCTCCTCGCCGAGCTTCTTGATGGCCGGGAAGCCGATGGCCATGCCCATGATGGAATCGAGCGCCGACTGGAAGCCGCTCGGGCCGCCACCGCCGCCCTCGCCTCCGCCGCCGCCGAAGGAGCCGAGGCCGGAAATGTGGTTGATGCGGATGGAATCGATCTTCTCGGCCGGCTTGACCATCTGCGCGGCGATCTCCGGCAGCTTGTCGAGCTTGTGCATCTCCAGCCGCAACCTGAGGATCTGGTCGCTCTGCGCGTTCTCGGCCTCGATCAGGGCGGAGCGGCCCTCCGATTCGGCGATCAGCCGGTGACGCTCGGCCTCGGCGCGCAACTGGGCGGCGTCGCTCTCGGCCTTGGCCATCGCCATCAGCGTCTCGACCTGCGACCTGGTGCGGGCGTCCTCGACGTCTGCCTCCTCCTGCGCCTTCAGCAGTGCCAGCGACTTGTCGCGCTCGGCGACGGCGAGGTCGCGTACCGTCTGCACCGCCTCCTGGGCCTCGATGATGCGCGTGCGCTCCTTCTCGGCCTTGGCCTCGGCAATCGTCTCCTCGCCGCGCTTGGCGGCGATGCGGATGGAATTGTCGATCTTGGCCGTCTCGACGGCGAGCACGGCCTCCATCTCGCGCTGGCGCAGGTCGAGGTCGCGCTCGATCTCGGCGCGCTTGATGTCGCGCCCGCGGGCGATGCGCGCCTCCTCGGCAAGCCGCTCGGCTTCGGTGCGTGCGTTTTCGATCTCGGTGTTCAGGTCGATGCGGCGCTTCTCGACGTCGAGCTTCTTGGCGATCTCGGCCTCTTCCTGCTCGCGCTCGATGGCGAGGCGTTCCTTGACCTGCTCGAGCTGGCGCCTGCGCACCGCGATGTCGGCCTCGGTCTCGATCTGCACGCGCGCCTTCTTGTTCTCGGTGATGGTCTCGGCGAGGCGCCGCATGCCGACCGCGTTGAAGGCGTTGTTCTCGTCGAGCGCGTTGAACGGCGTCTGGTCGAGCCGGGTCAGCGAGGCCGAATCGAGCAGCAGGCCGGAACGCGCCAGATTGGCGCCGAGCCGCGCCGTCACCGCTTCGACGAAGGCGTCGCGGCGCTCGTGGAGCGCGTCCATCGTGCGCGTCGCGACCTCGGCCTGGACGGCGTCGACCAGCTTGCCCTCGAGCAGCGTCTGCATCTCCTCGTCGCGGAACGCCTTCGAGCCGAAGGCCTGCGCCGCGGTGGCGATGCCATCGGCCGTCGGCTCGACGCGGACGTGGAACTCCATGGTCACGTCGACGCGCAGCCGGTCCTCCGAGATCAGCGCCGCGGCGCCGGCCTTCTCGATGCGCAGGCGGATGGTGCGCATGTTCATCCGCTCGACGCGGTGCAGGATCGGCAGCGCGATGGCGCCGCCGTCCATGAGGACGCGCCGCCCGCCGGCGCCGGTGCGGATCAGCGCGTTGTCGCGCGACGATTTCACGTAGAAGCGGTTGAGGAAGAGGATCACCAGGATGACGGCGATGAGCGCCGCGATGAACGTAAGAACCCAGGCCAACGCGACCTCCCTTCCCTGCCCCGGACCGAACCGAACCGCCGGTGCATTCGTTTGAATTGGAAAGGAAACTAGCCCGGGATAAAAATCTTTATCAAGTCTTTTGTTCTCCCATCCCGAAATATTTCGCACCTGCGAAAGCGGCCGGGCGCGACGGCGACCTCCCGCCGCCGGCGCGGGGCGCAAACCGCGCCTTCAGGCGAGTTGCTCGATCACCGAGAAGAAATGGCCGTCGGCGCGCGCCAGGTAGATCGGGTTCTCCTTGCGCTCGTTGGAGAAGAAACGGCCGCCGCGCGCGCTGATGAAATCGACCGGCTCGGCGCCATGCCGGCGGCCGTCGCGGGCGAGCGAGGCGTAGAACTGCATGCCTTCGTAGAGCGACTGGCCGAGCGCGTTGAGCACGGGCGCGCGCTCGCGATGGAGCGAATGATAGCGCTCCTTGAAGGCGACGTTGCGCGGCGTCTGCAGCGTGGAGAAATAGGACGACGCGCCGTACAGCCGCTTGGTGTTTTCCGAACCCGTGGCCAGGAGGACGTTCTCCTCGATCCCCGTGGAGAACCGCACCATGCGCCGGTCGAGGCCCATCGCGCCGAAGACGCGGTTGAATTCCACCGCCTCCTGGCCGATCAGCGAGACGATGACGATGTCGGGGCGCGCCGCGGCGACGCGCTCCACCAGTTCGTATGGCTCTTCCAGGCCGAAGGGAACGTATTCCTCGAAGACGACCTCGCCGCCGGTCGCCGCGATCGCGTGCCTGGCGTGGTGGTGCGAGACGCGCGGCCAGACATAGTCGTTGCCGACCAGCGCCCAGCGGCGCACGCGGCAAAGCTCCACCAGGCGGCGGATCGCCGGTTCGAGCTGCTCGCGCGGCGTCTCGCCGATGGTGAAGACGCCGGGCGTCTGCTCGCTGCCCTCGTAGAGCGGCGTGTAGACATAGGGGATGCGGCCGCGCACGGCCCTGGTCAGCCGCTGGCGCACGGAGCTGACATGCATGCCGACGATCGCGGCGATGCTCCGGTCCTCGATCATCTCGTCGAGCGCATCGAGCACACCCTCGATGGCGCCGTCGTCGGCGTCGAGATAGACCGCCTCGATCTCCTGTCCGGAAATGCCGTTGCCGGCATTGATCTCGGCGACCGCCAGCTGCGCGCAGGAAATGCAGGACGGGCCCCAGATCCCGGCCGACCCGCTCATCGGCACCATGACGGCGATACGACGCCGCTCCGGCTTGCCGAGGCGCGCGATGTAGCCGCCGCCGACGCCGGGCAGGCCGCGAAAATCAGGCTTGTTCGACCCCCGCAGGGCGAACGGAGAGACCATGCCGGCCTTGCCCCTGCTGTTCCCGGAATTGATTGTTTTTATTTTCCGATTAAAGTATCTGAACCTCGGAACGTTGGCAATCGCCCATCGAATCGCCTTCCCCGCCGTTCCGCAGCGAAGGTCCGACCAGGGTTACACGCATCCGGCACAACATGTCCGAGAGCCCGATCAGCAACTATCTCGCCTACCTCGTGGCCCAGGCCCACCGGCGCCTCCACGTCGACCTGCAGCGCAGCCTTCAGGAGGAAGGCGCGCAGGTCGAGCAGTGGCGCGTGCTGGACGTGCTCAGCGACGGCCGGGGCCGCTCGATGGGCGACCTCGCCGACCTGGTGCTGATGAACCATCCGACGCTGACCAAGATGACTGACCGCATGGTGGCGAAGGGCCTGGTGCACCGCGCGCCGGACGAGGAGGACCAGCGCCGCGTGCTGGTCTACATCACCGATCTCGGCCTGGAACTCTACGAGCGCATCAAGAGCCGCGTCGACACGCAGAACAGCGCGCTCGAGGACCATCTCGGCGAGCGCGAGGCCGCGGCGCTGCGCCAGCTTCTCGAACGCGTCATCGCCCGCGAGGGCTGAGGGTTCTCTTTGGGGGTGCCAAGCGCCCCCTCCACCATGCTTCGCATGGTTCCCCTCCCCCGCTCCGCAGGGGAGGATCCGGAGCCCCCAACTCAGCCGAACAGGCGGTCGCCCTGCTCGTCGATCATCTGCTTCGCCTTGCGCAGGGAGACGTCGCGCGCGTCGTCGAGCGAGGCGAAGCGGTCGGCGCGGATCAGGCGGTGCTCCTTGTCGACGCCGTCGACCGTCCTGTTGATCAGGGCGCAGGTCTGGAACTGCGCGCCTTCCTTGAAGGGGGTCGCGCGGATCCGGTAGCCCTTGTATTCGACGGCTTCGGCCGCCGGCACGGCCGGCGCTTCGGCGGAACCCAGGCCGAACAGGCGCTTGAGGAAGGACATTGCGGGCCTCCGCGACCGGCCGCCACCCGAGTGCCGCGGCCCGGCCCATCCCTAGCGGCGATGGACCGGGCTCGCAAGGGCGCCGTCTCAGCGGCGGAACAGCGCCTCCAGCGCCTCGGCGGCCTTTTCCAGGATGGCGAGCGCCTCCTCGCGCTTCTCGGGCCCGGCGTCGAGCGCCTCGGCGAGGCTGCCGCGCAGGCGGCGGCGCATCTCCTTCAGCCGGCGCATGCCCTCGGGCATGCCGCGCTCGCGCCGGTCGGGGCCCTCGCCCTCGTCGTGCCAGTCGAACCACTCGCGGGCGCGTGCCATCTTGCGGCCGTGGCGCTCGAGCTGGTCGAGCACGGCGTCGACGGCGGCGCGGTTTTCGGCGAGGTGGGCGGCGCCGGCCTCGGTGATGGAAAAGACCTTCTTCGACCCGTCCATGGCGGAGGTGGCGTAGCCGGCCTCCTCGAGGAAGGTCAGCGTCGGGTAGACCACGCCCGGGCTCGGGCTGTAGACGCCGCTCGAGCGTTCCTCCAGCGCCTTGATGATGTCGTAGCCGTGGCGCGGCGTCTCCGCGATCAGCGCCAGCGCGATCAGCCTGAGATCGCCGTCGCCGAGCAGGCGGCCGGCGCGAAAACCGTCGCCGCGGCCGCCGCCGCGCGGAC
This sequence comes from uncultured Mesorhizobium sp., assembly GCA_937958475.1. Classification (GTDB taxonomy): domain Bacteria; phylum Pseudomonadota; class Alphaproteobacteria; order Rhizobiales; family Rhizobiaceae; genus DUSC01. The sequence continues at coordinate 17,282 of CALFXR010000059.1, forward strand.
CGCGGAAGCCGGGGCCGAAGGGACCGAAACCGCCACCGCGGCCGGCCATGAAGAAGAAGCGGCCGCGACCGCCGCAGCCATGATCGTGTGAATGCATTGTCGTGCTCCTGATGTATCGTTCGATATATCTTAGATACGCTCGCCGGCTCGCGGTTTCAAGATATATCTTACGATAGGTCGGAGTGTGTCGCGCAACCGGTTCGCGCGGCCGCCGGACCCGCCGGGCGCTACGGCGAAAGGTGCAGCACGACCTCGCGGCGGTGCGGCCGGTCGCGGTGTTCGAACAGGTAGATGCCCTGCCAGGCGCCGAGCGAAAGCCTTCCTGCCGTCACCGGGATCGACAGCGAAACCGCCGTCAGCGCCGCCTTGATGTGGGCCGGCATGTCGTCCGCTCCTTCCGCCGTGTGCACCACCCAGCGCATCGACGGATCGTCGGACGGCGGCACCAGCCGGCGGAAGAACTGGTCGAGGTCGCGACGCACGTCCGGATCGGCGTTCTCCTGGACCAGCAGCGAGCACGAGGTGTGGCGCACGAACAGCGTCAGCAGGCCGGTCTCGACGCCCGCTGCGCGCACGAACGCCGCCGCCTCGCGCGTGAACTCGTAGAGGCCCTGGCCGCTTGTTTCGATGCTGATCAGGGTCTGCGGCAACGGGAGAAGCCGGCTCAGAGCGACGCCAGGCCGAGGCCTTCGAGGCAGACCGCCACCGACGGCGCGCGCACGGCGACGAGCGTCTCCGCCGGGCCAGCGGCAAGAATCTCCTCGTAGCCGCCCGCGCCGAGCCGGCGGTGGACATGCGTCGCCAGCGTGTTGGCGTCGATCACCCAGACCTCCGGCACGCCGAAGGCGGCATAGACGCCGATCTTGCGGCCGAGATCGTAGGCCAGGCTGGAATCGGCGACCTCGATCGCCAGGAGCACATGATAGCCGCGCAAGTCGCCCGGAAAGACCGCGCGGGGAAAGACGCAGAAGTCCGGCTCGACGAAGTTGTGCTCGTCGAGGCGCAGCGTGGTTTCCGGCGCGGCCAGAAGACTGTCGGCCTTGGTCTTCTGCAGGTGCTCGTTGAGCACGATCTTCACCATCTCGTGGCGTCCGCCCTTGGCCTGCATCGGCACCACCTCCCCGCCGATCAGCTCGAAGCGCTCGTCCTCGCCGATGATGCCCGCGGCCTGCATCGCCTCGATCTCGGCGACCGTCCAGGCGCGCCGCGGCATGCCGTCGGCGGCCCGGGTGGTCGCCGGCGAGACAAGCCCGTCGATGGTGAAGCGCTCGTTCATGAAAGGAAGCCTAGCATATCGCGCCCGAACGCGCGAACCGGCCTACCGCTCGGTCAGCGCCAGCCTGGCGCCAAGCGCGACGAAGGCGGCGGCAAAACTGCGCCGCATCCACGCCATCACCGCCGGGCGCGAGACGACGTGGTCGCGCATGGCCGCGGCGAAGACGCCGTAGAGCGCGAAGACGACGAAGGTCATCGCCATGAAGACGGCCGACAGCTCCAGCATGGCGCCGAGCGGGTGCGCGGCGTCGGCGGCGATGAACTGCGGCAGGAAGGCGACGAAGAAGATCGACAGCTTCGGGTTGAGCAGGTTCAAGAGCACGCCGTCGCCGATGATCCTCCATCCGGAGCGCGCGTCGCCGCGCCCGTCGACGGCGAGCGCGCCCTTCTGCCGGATCGTCTGCCACGCCATCCAGAGCAGGTAGGCGACGCCGGCATATTTCACCAGGTTGAAGGCGAGCGCGCTGGCATGGAGCAGCGCCGCCAGCCCGAGCATGGCGGCGGCGAGATGCGGCACGATGCCCAGCGTGCAGGCGAACGCCGCGAGCACGCTGGCCCGCGCCCCGCGCGACAGCCCGGCGGCGAGCGTATAGAGCACGCCGGTGCCCGGCGAGGCGACGATGACGAAGGCGGTGATCAGGAATTCGGGCGACATGGGCCGGATGATCACCAGGGACGGCGGGATGTCAATCGGGGGGGGCGGCTGGCGGTGTTGATACCGATGACGGCACGAGTCGGCTGGCCGTCCACCGACGAGTTCGTCCGCGGGCGTTCGCCTCGAGGACCCAGGATGGAATCCCGGTACATCGGCTAGTTTTGATGAAGTACGGTACTTCCAGAGAGGATTTGTCGCCGTGCCAAGAGGCCACCATCGCTGCGGGAGTTCCTGCGGAGCGGCACCCTCGGACCGCTGAATGTCAACCTGACGATGCTCGACGTCAGCGCTTTGCTCGGGCCGCCCGGGGACTGGATGAGGGAGGCGGGCCACTCTCCCGTCCCGCACTATTGGTCTTACGGGCTCCTCGAGATCGCGTTCCAACCGCACGCACCCTACGCGGTGGACTGGTTCCAGATCGAGCATCCGACGGGACTCGCCCGGCCGCGCGACGAGGTCGCCGACCGGCTGCTCCTGTCGATAGACGTGATCGATCTTTCCGCGCCGCCCAACGGAATGCTCAGGAATCTTCGTGACGCGCCGGACGTGGTCGTCGCCACGCCGAAGGACGCCGACTGGTGCGCGCTCGAAATCTATGCCGGCGGCGTTTGCCTCATCTACGTCGTCGCCGACGCGTTCATGCCGGTCGGCGAGATCGACACTCACGCGTGGCTGCGTCATTTCGACGAAACCTGCGGACTCGACAGCATCTACTCGTTCCGCCAGCCTGCGCTTGATCGCCAATCGCCGAAGGAGAGAGGTACGGCAACATGTCCGCCGACCAGTACCTTGCCATGACAAAGGGCGGGGGCGATTAGCGGCCGGCCCGGCGGCACGCGACCTTGCTCCTCACCCGGCTGTGCGGCGCTCGGCCGCACGCGTCGCGTCCAGAGAGACCGCCGTGCATCGCAGCCGGCTATTCGGCGGCCACGGACCGGACCAGACGCCCCGCCTCCTCCAGCCTGGCGTGCAGCGCGATGGCGTCGAGATCGAAGCCGTTGGGCCAGGTCGGCACGCCAAACGAGACGAAGACGCGCGCGAAGAACGCGGGATCCTTCAGCGGCTCTACCATCGGGCCGCCTTCAGCGATATAGTCGGCGAGGTCTTCAGTACCGCGGCTGCCGTCGGAGAACTCGACGGCGAGAAGATGTCCGTCGAGCGCCTGGGCGGACGTGACTTTCAAGAGCTTGATCATTCCTCGTCGGCTCCGATGATGGCTTCGAAGGGTAGCCGCAGCTTACCTCTTTCCCAGTTTGCCATCAATTCGGGGCTGTGGCGCAGGGCCCAGTCCTTGAGAAGGCGGCGCACCGCAGGTGGTAACGAGCCGGCGATGATATCGCCGGTCTCTATACCAATCAGCGCCTCATGCCCCTGATAGTATGCGTGGAAATGCGGCGGAGCGTGGTCGCGCCAGTACATCTGAACCACGATGCCGAAGAAGAGCGAAATCGTCGGCATCAGTGTGGTCTCGCCCTCAGCTATCGAGGAAGCTCCGCAGCTTCCTCGACCTGCTCGGGTGCTTCAGCTTGCGCAGCGCCTTGGCCTCGATCTGGCGGATGCGTTCGCGGGTGACCGAGAACTGCTGGCCGACTTCTTCCAGCGTGTGGTCGGTGTTCATGCCGATGCCGAAGCGCATCCTGAGCACGCGCTCCTCGCGCGGCGTCAGCGAGGCGAGCACGCGCGTGGTGGTCTCGCGCAGGTTGGCCTGGATCGCCGCGTCGATCGGCAGGATCGCCATCTTGTCCTCGATGAAGTCGCCGAGGTGCGAATCCTCCTCGTCGCCGACGGGCGTCTCGAGGCTGATCGGCTCCTTGGCGATCTTCAGGACCTTGCGCACCTTTTCCAGCGGCATGGCGAGCTTCTCGGCGAGCTCTTCCGGCGTCGGCTCGCGGCCGATCTCGTGGAGCATCTGGCGGCTCGTGCGCACGATCTTGTTGATCGTCTCGATCATGTGCACCGGGATGCGGATGGTGCGCGCCTGGTCGGCGATCGAACGGGTGATCGCCTGCCGGATCCACCAGGTGGCGTAGGTCGAGAACTTGTAGCCGCGGCGGTACTCGAACTTGTCGACCGCCTTCATCAGGCCGATGTTGCCTTCCTGGATCAGGTCGAGGAACTGCAGGCCGCGGTTGGTGTATTTCTTGGCGATCGAGATGACGAGGCGCAGATTGGCCTCGACCATCTCCTTCTTGGCGATCGCCGCCTCGCGCTCGCCCTTCTGCACCTGGTTGACGATCTTGCGGAACTCGAGGATCGAGATCGCCGTCTCGGTGGCGAGGTTCTGGATCTCCGAGCGCAGGTCGCCGATGGCGCGCTCCTCGTTGCGGCTGAATTCCTTCCAGCCGCGCGTGGTCAGCACGCCGACCTTCTTCAGCCAGTTCGGGTCGAGCTCGGAGCCCTGGTACTCGCGCAGGAACTCCTCGCGGCGCACGCCGTAGCTCTCGGCGAGGCGGAGCAGCTTGCCCTCGTTCTGCACCAGGCGCTTGTTGATGTCGTAGAGCTGCTCGACCAGCGACTCGATGCGGTTCTGGTTGAGCGACAGCGACTTCACCGCCTTGACCAGCTGGTCCTTCAGCTCCTTCAGGCGGCGGTCCTGGCTGGGCGACAGCATCGCCGAGGCGGCGAGCCGGCTCTCGACCTGCTGGTCCTGAAGCTTGCGCAGCTTCTTGTAGGTGTCGGCGATGACGTCGAGCGTCTCCATGACCTGCGGGCGAAGCTCCGCCTCCATGGCCGCGAGCGACAGGCTCGCCTCGTCGTCGTCTTCCTCTTCCTCCTCCATGCGCATCTCGCCGCCGACATTGGTGATGTCGTCGTCGTCGCGCGGGCCGCTGGAGCGGCGGCCGCGCTCGTCGAGCTTGGGCTTGTTGTCCTCCTCGACGCGCTCGACCACCGGCGCCTGCTTGGCCTCGGGGCCGGCATAGGTCGCCTCGAGGTCGATGATCTCGCGCAGCAGGATCTTCGATTCGTTCAGCTCGTCGCGCCAGATGATGATCGCCTGGAAGGTCAGCGGGCTCTCGCACAGGCCGGCGATCATGGTCTCGCGGCCGGCCTCGATGCGCTTGGCGATGGCGATCTCGCCCTCGCGCGACAGAAGCTCCACCGAGCCCATCTCGCGCAGGTACATGCGTACCGGATCGTCGGTGCGGTCGGTCGGCTCCTTCTTGGCGACGGCGGCAACCGCCGTGCCGGTCTGCTCGGCCAGCTCGTTGGCGTCGTCCTCGGCATCGGCGGCCGTGTCGGTCGCTTCGGGCTCCTCGCCGGTCTCGTCGTCCTCGACGACGTTGATGCCCATGTCGGACAGCATCGCCATCGTGTCCTCGATCTGCTCGGAGGTGACTTCCTCGGAAGGAAGCACGGCGTTGAGCTCGTCCATGGTGACGTAGCCGCGCTTCTTGGCGAGCTTGATCATCTTCTTGACAGCGTCGTCGGAAAGGTCGAGCAGGGGCCCGTCGGTGGTCCCTTCGCGTTCGGTCTCGACCTCTTCCTTTTCTTTCGTCGCCATTCTTCGTCGTCTCCAAACGGTCGAAACAGCCGCGAGGCGTTCCGGGGCGCCTCCGGCCGTGCTGTCAGTGATTTGCGGAAAATCCCTGCGCCATCGACGGGCGTAACCGACCTTGCGTTAAATCCCGATTAACCCTGAAATCTGGGGCAGGCATCGTTTCCCGTCCAGATGGCAGCGTCGCGTCTCGTAGATGTCCGATTGCGGGCAGACCCGCAGCTTCCTCGAATCCGTCCTGATTCCGTCAATCCGGCGGAAGGTCAAGCGGCTGTCGCATGATTCGCCGTAAAAAAGCGAATCAGACACGCGAAACCCTCGGCGACCCGGCCCGCGCGCAACAAGAGCAGCTTCCGCGCCTGTCATTTGCCTATGTAGGGTGTGCGCGCCGCGGAACAAGTGAAGCGCCTGCGCGAAGGCGTCGCGGGCTGGACCTGCTCTAGCTCCCCTGCCTGGCCCTGCCCGACATCACGCCGAAACCCTCGATCAGCGCCTCGGTCGCCTGGACGTCGCGGAACTGCGCCTGGATCTCGATCAGGTGACGGTAGTTCTCGTCGGTCGGCTCCGCGGCCAGGGCGGCTTCGGCCGCCTTCAGTTCCCTGTGCAGGGTGCGCGCGCTGCGGTGCAGGTGCAGCACCTGGGCGAAGGCGTCGCGGGCGTCCTCCAGGGCCGCGTCCTCGAGCGCCGGCCACTGGCGGGCGCGGCGCACCAGCTCGACCGCGCGCTGCCACGTCTCGCCGAGCCCGGCGCGTTCGATCGCCTCGACGACGGCGCGGCCTTCGTGGGCGACGCCGTGGGCGAGCGCGTCGATCAGCGCCGCATGCAGGCGCCGCAGGTCGGGATGGACGAGGTCGAGCGTCTCCACGGCATCGAAGTTCTCGTCGATCAGCGGCGGATGGTTGCACAGCGCCACGACCAGCACGGTCTCGCGCAGCGGCAGGATGCCGGCCGTCCGCTTGACCATCGCCGAGCGGGCGAGGCTGTCGGAGACGGCGAGCCGGCCAGTCGAGTTTTGGTCGCGGCCGCGCCGTGAATTCGCTCCCCAGTCGCCGCGGCCGCGGTCGCCCTGTCCACGATTGTCCTGCCCCCGATTGTCCTGTCCCCGACCGTCATGGCGTTGCGAGCGTCCGCGCGAGGCGCCGAAGAAGGCATGCACGCGCTCGCGCATCTCCTGGCTGTAATGATAGCGCACGCTCTCGTCGCGGATGCGCGAGGTCAGCTCGCGCAGCGTCTTCTCCAGCTCGGCGCGGCGTTCGGGCGTGTCGAAGACGCCGCCGGAGGTTTCTCGCATCCACAGGAGGTCGGAGAGCGGACGCGCCTCGGCGAGCACGGTGCGGAAAGCATCGGCGCCGGCGGCGCGCACCAGGTCGTCGGGGTCCTGCCCTTCCGGCAGCAGCGCGAAGCGGGCGCTCCGGCCGGGCTGGATCGACGGCAGGATCAGGTCGGCGGCCCGCCAGGCCGCCTTCAGGCCCGCCTGGTCGCCGTCGAAGCACAGCACCGGCTCGCCGGCCATGCGCCAGAGCAGTTCCATCTGGTTCTCGGTCAGCGCCGTGCCGAGCGGGGCGACGACGTTTTCGAAGCCGGCCTGCGCCAGCGCGATGACGTCCATGTAGCCTTCCACCGCGATCACCGTGCCTTCCTTCTGCAGCGACTTGCGGGCGCGGGCGAAGTTGTAGAGCACGTTGCCCTTGTGGAAGAGCTCGGTCTCCGGCGAGTTCAGATATTTCGCCGAGACGTCGGGCGACAGCGCCCGGCCGCCGAAGGCGATGATGCGCCCGCGCGAATCCGGAATGGGGAACATCACCCGGTCGCGGAAGCGGTCGTAGGAGACCGGTATGTCGTCGCCGAAGACGACCAGCCCGCAGGCTTCGATCTGCACCTTCTCGACGCCCTTGCCGGCCAGGTGCTCCTTCAGCGCATTGCGGCTGTCGGGCGCATAGCCGAGGCGGAAGGCCTGCTGCGTGGCGGCGGTGAGCCCGCGCTCGCGCAGATAGGCGCGCGCCCTGGCGCCGACGGCCGACTGCAGCTGGTCCTGGAAGAAGCGCGTCGCAATCTCCATGACGTCGGTCAGGCTGGCGCGCTCCTTCTCGCGCTGTTCCTCGCGCTCGTCGCGGGCCGGCATCGGTACGCCGGCCATGCCGGCGACGCGCTCGACGGCTTCCGGGAAGCTCAGCCCCTCGAGATCGGTGAGAAAGCGGAAATGGTCGCCCGACACCCCGCAGCCGAAGCAGTGGTAGCGGCCCTTCTTGTCCTCGCAGTGGAAGGACGGCGTCTTCTCGCCGTGGAACGGGCAGCACGCCCACCAGTCGCCGCGCGGGGCGTTGGTCTTCTTGCGGTCCCACGTGACGCGCTGGCCGATCACCGAGGATATCGGCACGCGGTCGCGGATCTCGTCGAGGAAGGAGTCGGAAAAGCGCATCGAACGTATGTAGGCTTCCCGGTCGCGCCGCGCGAGAGCCTGGCGCGTCTGTCACCGCGTTTCACAGGTTGACGAAATAGACATACTTTTGTATATACAGATAGCCGACCTTACTTCATGGTCGTTAGCCTCAATCGTGAGGCGGTTCTGAAAGGAGTTCGTCATGTACCGCCGCCCCTGTTGGAAGCTGATTGAGGACAGCAATGAGAATCGTTCAAATAGTGCAATTCACGCAGTTCGAGTGGGATGAGATCAAGGCCGGGCGGAACCTCGAAAAGCACCGCATTACTTTCGAAGAAGCCGCGTTGGCCGTTCAGCAGCCGCATCTGGAGTATGACAGCGTTCGTTCCGGTGAACATCGGATTGTTGCCGTTTGCCCTCATTCGTCACGGATCATAGCTGTCATCTATACGTTGCGTGGAGAAACATGCCGCATCATCTCGGCAAGACCGGCAAGAAATCATGAGCAAAGAGAATATCGTCTCCTATTCGATCGACGAGATCCGTGACCGGATCGCGCGCGGGGAGTCCCGCACCGACTGGGCCCGCATCGACGCGATGACCGACGCCGAGATCGAAGCCAAC
>CALFXR010000060.1 GCA_937958475.1 uncultured Mesorhizobium sp.
CGGGTCGCGTTCCGCTGCGCGTCGCTTGCCCGAGGATGACGAAACGCGGAGGCGGAAGCGACAAACGGCCGGCAGGACAGAGGGGGGCAACGTCGGGCGCCTTCGCTGGCAGTTCGTGCTCTTCGAAGCTACCGAGGCCCCCCGGTGAACCTCGCCTACGCCCCCGCCGAGATCGCCTTCCGCGCCGAGGTGCGCGGCTGGATGGAGGCCAACGTGCCGCCCGCCCGGCTGCCCTCCTTCGACGCCAGCCGCGAGGGCTTCGAGGCGCACCGCGCCTGGGAGCGGAAGCTCGCCGAGGGCCGCTGGGGCATGGTCACCTGGCCGGAGGCCTATGGCGGGCGCGGGCTCGACCTGGTGCGCTGGCTGGTCTTCGAGGAGGAGTACTGGCGTGCCGGCGCGCCGCTGCGCGTCAACCAGAACGGCATCTTCCTGCTCGGCCCGACCCTGATGGAATTCGGCACGCCCGAGCAGAAGGCGCGCTTCCTGCCGGCCATGGCCTCGGGCGACGAGATCTGGGCACAGGCCTGGTCGGAGCCGCAGGCAGGCTCCGACCTCGCTGCGGTGCGCTCGACCGCGCGGCGCGACGGCGACGGCTACGTGCTGTCGGGCCACAAGATCTGGTCGTCGCGCGCCGTCTTCGCCGACTGGGCCTTCGGCCTGTTCCGCAGCGATCCCGGCTCCGAGCGCCACAAGGGCCTGTCGCTGGTCTTCTTCCCGCTCGACGCGCCGGGCGTGCGCGTCCAGCCGATCGCGCAGATCGACGGCGAGACCGGCTTCGCCGAGATCTTCCTCGACGAGGTGCGCGTGCCCGCCTTCAACCGGCTCGGCGAGGACGGCCAGGGCTGGGCGATCTGCATGGCCACCGCCGGCTTCGAGCGCGGCCTGATGCTGCGCTCCCCGGCGCGCTTCCAGGAAGCGGCGAAGCGGCTCGTCGCGCTCTACCGGGCGCATGAGGCCGACTGCGCCGACGGCACCCGCAGCGCCGTCATGCAGGCGGTCATGGATGCCGATGCCTACGCGCTGTCGATCAACAGCACCGCGTCGCGGCTGATGGCCGGCGGCGCCATCGGCGCGGAGGCCTCCACCAACAAGATCTTCTGGTCGGAGATGGACATCGCCATGCACCGCACGGCGCTGTCGATCCTCGGCGCGCGCGCCGAGCTGCTCGCCGCCGCGCCGGGCGCCGGCGACGCCGGTCGCTGGCTCGACGGCTACTTCTTCTCGCTCGCCGGACCGATCTATGCCGGCTCCAACGAGATCCAGAAGAACATCATCGCCGAGCGCATGCTCGGCCTGCCGCGCGGGTGACCGCCATGGACTTCCGCTTCAGCGATGAACAGCAGATGATGGCCGAGACGGTGCGCGGCCTGCTCGCCGAAATGTGCCGTCCGGCCGACCTGCGCAGCCTGATGACCGCCGGCGAGGCGCGCGACGCGACGCGCTGGTCGGCGCTCGTCGAGCTCGGCCTGCAGGGCGTGCTCGTGCCCGAGAGCGCCGGCGGCCTCGGACTGACCGCCGCCGACTTCGTCCTCGTCGCCGAGGCCTGCGGCTATGCCGCACTCCCAGAACCGCTGGTGGAGAACGCCGGCGTGGCGCTGCCGCTGCTCGCCGCGCTCGCCCGCGACCGCCGCTCGGCCGCGATCCTCGACCGGGCGCTCGCCGGCGACATCACGATCGCCGTCGCCCATCCCGCCAATCCCTTCGTCGCCGACGCCGACACGGCCGGCGCCGTGCTCTGCGTGCGCGGCGGCGAGGTGCATCTGTGCGACGCCGAGGCCGTGTCGCTGGTGCCGCAGCCTTCGGTCGATCCGTTCCGCCGCCTCTTCGCCATCGCCGACCGGCCGTGCCCGACGACCGCGATCGCCACGGTCGCGGAGGCTTCCGCTGCCATCGACGCCGCCCTCGACCACGGCGCGCTGTTTTCCGCCGCCCAGCTTGTCGGGATCGCCCAGCGCGCCGTCGACCTCGCCGTCGCCTATGCCGGCGAGCGCAGCCAGTTCGGCAAGCCGATCGGCTCCTATCAGGCGGTGAAGCACCTCCTCGCCACGGCGCAGGTGAAGATCGAGTTCGCCCGCCCGGTGGTCTATGCGGCCGCGGCGGAAGCCCGTCACGGCGACGCCTTCTCTCGCGCCCGCATCTCCCACGCCAGGCTCGCCGCGGCCGAGGCCGCCGACCTCGCCTGCCGCACCGCTGTCCAGGTGCACGGCGCCATGGGCTACTCCTGGGAAGTCGACGTCCATTTCTTCCTCAAGCGCGCGCTGGCGCTGGCCTCCTGGTGGGGCGACCGGCGTTTCCACCTCGACCGCGTCGGACGCCGGGTCTTCGACCTGCCGCTTGGCGCCGACCGCACATTCGCACGGGAGCACGACCATGCCTGAGGCCTATATCGTCGACGCGGTGCGCACGCCCGTCGGCCGCAAGAAAGGCGCGCTGGCGGGGATGCACTCCGCCGATCTCGGCGCCCATTCGATCAGGGCGCTGGTCGAGCGAACCGGCATCGATCCCGCCGCCGTTGACGACGTGGTGTTCGGCTGCGTCGAGACGCTGGGGCCGCAGGCCGGCGACATCGCCCGCACCTGCTGGCTGGTCGCCGGCATGCCCGAGCACGTGCCCGGCGTCACCATCGACCGCCAGTGCGGCTCGGCGCAGCAGGCCGTGCACTTCGCCGCCATGGGCGTCATGAGCGGCCAGCAGGATCTCGTCGTCGCCGGCGGCGTGCAGAACCTCAATCTGATCCCGATTTCCGGCGCCATGCTCGCCGGCCAGCAATACGGCTTCCCCGATCCGTTCCGCACCTCGCCCGGCTGGCTCGCCCGCTACGGCGACCAGGAGGTCGGCCAGTTCCGCTCCGCCGAGATGATCGCCGAGCACTGGAATATCTCGCGCGCGGAGATGGAGGCGTTCGCGCTGGAATCGCACCGCCGGGCGATCGCCGCCATCGACGAGGGCCGCTTCGCCGGCGAGATCGCGCCGATCGGCGCCTTCGCTGCCGACGAGACGCCGCGCCGCGACACGACGCTGGAGAGGATGGCGTCGCTGAAGCCGCTCACCGAGGGCGGCCGCGTCACGGCCGGCGTGTCGAGCCAGAACGCCGACGCCTCGGCGGCGCTGCTGATCGCCTCGGAGAAGGGGTTGAAGGACCACGGGCTGAAGCCGCGGGCGCGCATCCACCACATGAGCGTGCGCGGCGCCGATCCGGTGTGGATGCTGACCGCGCCGATCCCGGCGACGCGCCACGCGCTCGACAAGGCCGGAATGAAGATCGAGGACATCGACCTGTTCGAATGCAACGAGGCCTTCGCGTCCGTCGTCATGGCCTGGATGAAGGACATCGGCATTCCGCACGACAGGGTCAACGTCAACGGCGGCGCCATCGCGCTCGGCCACCCGCTCGGCGCCACCGGCGCGCGCATCATGACCACCATGCTCGCCGAGCTCGAGCGCCGCGGCGGCCGCTACGCGCTGCAGACCATGTGCGAGGGCGGCGGCCAGGCCAATGTCACCATCATCGAGAGGCTGTAGGGCATGATCCCGGGAAGCGGGAACCGGTTCCCGGACAAGACCGTGCTCGAGCAAAGGATCTAGCCATGCCCTGCTATGCCTTCGAAGGCATCCGCCCGGTTGTCCATCCGACCAGCTTCGTCCACCCGACGGCCTCGCTGATCGGCGACGTCATCGTCGGACCCGGCTGCTACATCGGCGCCGGCGCGTCGCTGCGCGGCGATTTCGGCCGCATCGTGGTGGAGGGCGATTCCTCCGTGCAGGACAATTGCACGCTGCACACCGGCGCCGGCTCCGACTGCGTCATCGGCCGCGGCGCCACGATCGGCCACGGCTCGATTGTCCACGGCGCCGCCATCGGCGAGAACGCGCTGGTCGGCATGAACGCCGTGGTCCTCGACGAGGCGGTGATAGGCGCGGAAAGCCTGATCGGCGCGCTCAGCCTGGTGAAGTCCGACATGCGCGCACCGGCGCGCAGCCTGATCGCCGGCAATCCGGCGAAAGTGATCCGCGAGATGCCGGCCGAATCGATCGTCTGGAAGAACGACGGCGAGGGCGAATACCAGCGCCTGGCGCGCCAGTCGGTCGCCGATTTCGAGGAATGCGAGCCGCTGGCGGAGGCCGAGCCCGATCGCCGCCGCGTCTCGGGCGAGGCGCGCGCCGTCCGCCTGAAACTTGGGAGCAACTGACATGACGGGAATCTGCGAGGGCCGCGTCGCCATCGTCACCGGGGCCGGCCGCGGGCTGGGCCGCGCCTATGCGCTCGGGCTCGCCGCCGAGGGCGCGAAGGTCGTCGTCAACGACCTCGGCGTCGGCACGCATGGCGACGCCACCGCCGAGCGCCCGGCCGACGAGGTCGTCGCCGAGATCCGCCGCGCTGGCGGCGAGGCGGTCGCCAGCTTCGACGACGTCGCCGACTGGGAGGGCGGGGCGCGCATCGTCGGGACCGCCATAGACGCCTTCGGCCGCCTCGACGCCGTGGTCAACAATGCCGGCTTCGTGCGCGACCGCATGTTCGTCTCCTGCACGCCGGAGGAATGGGACGCCGTCATCCGCGTCCATTTGCGCGGTCATTTCTGCGTCTCGCGCCACGCCGTCGACCACTGGCGCGCCGAGGCCAAGGCCGGCCGGCGGGTCGACGCGCGCATCATCAACACCTCGTCCGGCGCCGGCCTGCAGGGTTCCATCGGCCAGAGCGCCTATTCGGCGGCCAAGGCGGGCATCGCCACGCTCACCCTCGTCCAGGCGGCCGAGCTCGCGCGCTACGGCATCATGGTCAACGGCCTCGCCCCCAACGCCCGCACGCGCATGACCGAGACCGCCTTCGCCGAGGCGATGAAGGCTGAAGAAGGCACCTTCGATGTCTTCGCCCCGGAGAACACCGCGCCGCTCGTGGCTTTCCTGGTCAGCGAGCGCTCGACCGACGTCACCGGCCAGATCTTCGAGCTGATCGGCGGCAAGATCCGCCTCGCGCTGGGCTGGACCGACGGCCCCGAGCACGACATCGGCCGCCGCTGGGAACCCGCCGCGCTCGGCGACGCCATCCACGAACTTATCGCCCTCCGCCCGGCGCCGAAGAAGGTCTACGGCAGCTGAACGCTTCGCCTCGCGCGTGAGCGGCACCGCCGCGTAGCGGCGACGGAGAGGGACCCCGGCACAGGCCCCGCATCTTCGTCATTCCAGGGCGGAGCCGGAGTGCAGCGAGCCTCGAAGGTCGAGGGCGCCGGCGCAAGACCCCCGCCCGGAAAAGAGGAAGGCGGCCCGGAGGCCGCCTTCCGCCGCGTGGCGGCTCAGCCTACTTGGTCCACTGCTTGATCAGTTCCTCGTAGGCGATCGTCTGGCCGGGCTCCTTCTCGTTCTCGAGCTTGGCCTTCGGGCCGTTCTCCTTGCCGAGCCATTCGGACGGATCCTTCGGCTCGTTGAGGCGCGGTCCGCAGCCGCCATAGACGTTGGCCGCCTCGTCCGCCTGCTGCATGCGGGCCATGGTGATGTCCATCTCTTCGGCGAGACGGTCCATCGCCTGCTGCGGCGTGAAGGCGCCGGAGTTGACGTCGCCGATCTGCTGCCACCAGATCTGCGCCAGCTTCGGGTAGTCCGGCACGTTGATGCCGGTCGGCGACCAGCGCACGCGGTCGGGCGAGCGGTAGAACTCGACCAGGCCGCCGAGCTTGGGCGCGCGGTCGGTGAAGGACTGGTGGCGGATGTCGGAGTCGCGGATGATGGTCAGGCCGGTATGGGCCTTCTTCAGCGACACCGTCTTGGAGACCGTGAACTGCGAGTAGAGCCAGGCGGCCTTGGCGCGTTCCATCGGCGTCGACTTCAGGATCGTCCACGAGCCGACGTCCTGGTAGCCGACCTTCTGTCCTTCCTTCCAGTAGGGGCCGTGCGGCGAAGGCGCCATCTTCCAGAGCAGGTTGCCCTGGTCGTCGACCGTGTTGTTGCCTTCCGACTTGGGCTTGACCATGTCGGCGAGGAACGCCGTGTACCAGAAGATCTGCTGGGCGACGTTGCCCTGGCTGAGCGCCGGCAGCGACTGGTAGAAGTCGTAGCTCGCCGCTCCGGGAGGCGCATACTTCCTCAGCCATTCATCCCACTTGGCGATGGCGAACACCGAGGCCGGGCCGTTGGCCTCGCCGCCGCGCGACACCGAGGCGCCGGAGGGATTGCACGAGCCGGCCTCCATGCGGATGCCCCACTCGTCGATCGGGATGCCGTTCGGCTCGCCGGCGCTTCCCGTTCCGGCCATCGACAGCCAGGCGTCGGTCATGCGCCAGCCGAGGTCGGGCGCGCGCTTGCCGTAGTCCATGTGGCCGTAGACCTTGACGCCGTCGATCTCCTTCACGTCGTTGGTGAAGAACTCGGCGATGTCCTCGTAGGCCGACCAGTTCACCGGCACGCCGAGATCGTAGCCGTACTTGGCCTTGAACTTCTCCTTGAGGTCGTCGCGCGCGAACCAGTCGGCGCGGAACCAGTAGAGGTTGGCGAACTGCTGGTCGGGCAGCTGGTAGAGCTTGCCGTCCGGGCCGGTAGTGAACTTGATGCCGATGAAGTCGGCGAGGTCGAGCGTCGGCAGGGTCACGTCCTTGCCGTCGCCGGCCATGAAGTCGGTCAGGTTCACGGCGAGCTGCATGCGCGAATGCGTGCCGATCAGGTCGGAATCGTTGACATAGGCGTCATAGAGGTTCCGATTGGTCTGCATCTGCGTCTGCACGGCCTGCACCACCTCGCCCTCGCCGAGGATCTGGTGGTTCACCTTGATGCCCGTGATGGCCTCGAAGGCCTTGGTCAGCACGGTCGATTCGTAGGTGTGGGTCGGGATGCCCTCGGAGAGCACGTTGATCTCCATGCCGGCGAAAGGTTTCGCCGCATCGATGAACCACTGCATCTCCGCTTCCTGGGCGGCGCGGTCGAGGGTCGAGAGCCCGGCGATTTCCGAATCGAGGAAAGCCTTCGCCTCGTCCATTCCCGCATGTGCATGACCGGCGCAGATCAGTAGTGCGAGCGCCGTCGATGATGTTAACAAATGCCGTCGCATGAGTTCCTCCCTATCAAGGTTGCAAGTGCGATAGGAGCGGCCGCCGGCACGCGGCCGCTCCACCGTTTCCCCCTCTAGACGAATCGAAACACGCCGACGGCGTAGACGATCGAGAGAGCGAGAGCCCATCGCAGGTCGGGTCCGACGAGACCCAGCCATGCGAGATGGATGTAGGCGCTGCCGAGCAGCGAAATGAACAGGCGGTCGCCGCGGGTGGTCTTCAGTCCCAGCACGCCGACGCGCGGATTTCCGCCGGGACTCGCCCATTCCCAGGCGGTCATGCCGGCGAGGAGCGCGAGGATCACGGCGAAGAATGTCGCCGTCTGCCAGGTCCACGCCATCCACGTCAGGTCGAACATTGTGAGCCTCCCTAGACCCGCCCGAGGGCGAAGCCCTTGGCGATGTAGTTGCGGACGAAATAGATCACGAGCGCGCCCGGCACGATGGTCAGCACGCCGGCCGCGGCGAGCAGCCCGAGTTCGTAGCCCGACGTCGAGGCGGTGCGCGTCATCACCGCGGCGATCGGCTTGGCGGCCACCGCCGTCAGCGACTTGGCGAGCAGCATCTCCACCCACGAGAACATGAAGCAGAAGAAGGCGGTGACGCCGATGCCCGAGGCGATCAGCGGCATGAAGATCTTGACGAAGAAGCGCGGCCAGGAATAGCCGTCGATATAGGCCGTCTCGTCGATCTCCTTCGGCACGCCGGACATGAAGCCTTCGAGGATCCACACCGCGAGCGGGATGTTGAACAGGCAGTGGGCGAGCGCCACCGCCCAGGGCGTGTCGAACAGGCCGGTTGCCGAATAGAGCTGGTAGAACGGCAGGGCGAACACCGCCGGCGGCGCCATGCGGTTGGTCAGGAGCCAGAAGAACAGGTGCT
>CALFXR010000061.1 GCA_937958475.1 uncultured Mesorhizobium sp.
CAGCTGCTCGGCATGGGCGACATGCTCTACATGGCCGGCGGCGGCCGCATCCAGCGCGTCCACGGCCCCTTCGTCTCCGACGACGAGGTCGAGAAGGTGGTGGCGCACCTGAAGCTGCAGGGCGCGCCCGAATATCTCGATGCCATCACCGAGGACGACGAGGACGAGGACGACGACGCCCCGGCGAAGTCGTCGGGCTCGGGCGGCGGCGGTGGAAATCTCGAGGATTCGGAAGACCCCTACGACCAGGCCGTTGCCGTGGTGCTGCGCGACGGCAAGGTGTCGACCAGCTACATCCAGCGCCGGCTCGGCATCGGCTACAACCGCGCCGCCTCGATCATCGAGAAGATGGAGAAGGAAGGCATCGTCGGCCCGGCCAACCACGCCGGCAAGCGCGAGATCCTCGTGCCGACCGAGGATGACAAGTTCTGAGGCCGGGCGGCCGGGCAGGGAACCTCTTGAACCGGCCAAACTTAAGCCCAACTGACGCGGTACCGACCGCCGCAGACGCACAGGCGGCGCCGGATGCGAGGCGCGCCGAATCAATCGAAGGCACGACGATGAACCGACCGAACAGACTCTCCCGCCGCCGCTTCGTCGGCATGACGCTCGCCGCGATGGGCGCCGTCGTCGCCGGCGGGCTCGTTCCCGGACTCGCGCCGGTCGCCGAGGCGCAGGCCTCCGCCGACGCCGCGCAGCGCATCGCCGACCATTTCTCCAGCGTGCGCACCATGGCCGGCGAATTCGTCCAGTTCGGCCCCAAGGGCGAGCAGACCGGCGGCAAGTTCTTCATCGAGCGCCCGGGCAAGATCCGCTTCAACTACGAGGCGCCGGCCGCCTTCCGCGTCATCTCCGACGGCAAGTCGGTGGTGCTCAACAATCAGAAGCTGAAGACCTGGGACCTCTACCCGCTGTCGAAGACGCCGCTGAAGCTGCTGCTCGACGAGCGCATCGACCTGGCCGGCGGCAAGGTCACGGGCGTCAAGCAGGAAGACGACCTGACCACCATCCAGCTCTCCGACAAGTCGGTGTTCGGCAACGCCCGGCTGACGATGATGTTCGATCCGAAGACCTACGAGCTGCGCCAGTGGACGATCACCGACGCCCAGGGCAAGGACACCACCGTGATGATCTTCAACGTCCAGCAGGGCGTGAAGATCCCGGCCGAGTTCTTCAAGATCGACTACGCCAAGGTCGCCGCCTCGACCGACATCCAGAAGAACCGCTGAGCCGCGCCTTCGGGCCGTCCGCCGGGAACGCGCCGCCGCCGGCGCGGCTTGCCATCGTCGGTCGCGGCTGGCAGTTTGCCGGCCGTCTCGCGGGACCCGCCCTGAATGCCCTTCACCATCGCCACCTGGAACATCAATTCCGTTCGCCTGCGCCTGCCGATCGTCGGGCGCTTCCTTCGCGAATACGCGCCCGACGTGCTCTGCCTGCAGGAGACGAAGTGCCCGGACGACCTCTTTCCCCATGATGCCTTCGCCGCGCTCGGCTACGGCCATGTCGCGGTCAACGGGCAGAAGGGCTATCACGGCGTCGCCACCGTCTCGCGCCGTCCGCTGGAGACGATCGAGAAGCGCCGGTTCTGCGGCATCCCCGACAGCCGCCACCTCGCCACCAGCCTCGAGGCGGGCGGGCGCACGCTGCTGCTGCACAATTTCTACGTGCCGGCCGGCGGCGACGAGCCCGACCCCGCGATCAACCCGAAGTTCCGCCACAAGCTCGACTTCGTCGAGGAGATGCGCACCGTCCCCGCCGACGACCCGCGCTTCTCCGGCTCGATCCTCGTCGGCGACCTGAACATCGCGCCGCTGGAGAACGACGTCTGGTCGCACAGGCAGCTCCTCAACGTCGTCAGCCACACGCCGGTCGAGACGACGAGCTTCGAGGCGATGCGCCGCCATGCCGGCTGGGTCGACCTGATGCGCGAGAAGATCCCGGCCGAGGAGAAGATCTACACCTGGTGGAGCTACCGCGCCCAGGACTGGGCGCTGTCCGACCGCGGCCGCCGGCTCGACCACGTCTGGTCGTCCGCCGGCATCGGCGCCGATCTCGCCGACATCGAGATCGTGCGCGGCGCGCGCGGCTGGGACCGCCCCTCCGACCACGTGCCGGTCATCGCGCGGTTCGGCTGGGAGTGAGGCGACGCCTCATCCGGCGAAGCGCGGCGCCTGGCTTCCGATCTCGGCGATCATGCGCTGCAGTTCCTCGGCGATGCGGCCGTGAAGCAGCACGGCGAGGTCGGGGAACTCCTCGAGGATCCTCCGGAACTGCTTGCGGCCGAGCCTGATCAGCGCCGTGTCGGCGCCCGTCGTTGCGTCCGTCATGCGGTTCGAATCCGCGATCAGCGCCAGTTCGCCGAGGATCGTGCCCGAGCCGACGCGGCGCACCAGCACGCGCTGGCCGTTGCGTTCCTGCGACAGGTCGACGGCGCCGCTGACGATGACGAAGGCGCAATCCGCCGCGTCGCCCTCGCGATAGAGCACGCGGCGCTCGGGAAGTCTCATGGCTTCGCCGCCGAAGGCCAGCAGGCGCAACTGCTCCTGCGTGAACCCATCGAAAAGCCGAACGCCCGACAGGATGCGGACGTCTTCCTCCAGCGCCATTAAGTCCCCACATGGCGACGGTTCCCTCGTGGCCCGCGCGGGACCTCGCGTCGCCTGCGGGTCAGGGAACCAGCTTGTAACCCCCGCTTTCTGTCACAAGTATTTCCGCATTGGAAGGATCGCGCTCGATCTTCTGGCGCAGGCGATAGACGTGGGTTTCCAGCGTATGCGTCGTCACGCCGGAGTTGTAGCCCCAGACCTCCTCCAGCAGCACGTCGCGCGTCACCACCTTCTGCTCGGCCCTGTAGAGATACTTGATGATCGAGGCTTCCTTCTCGGTCAGCCGGACCTTGCTGCCGCGCTGGTCGATCAGCAGTTTCTGGCTGGGCTTGAAGGTGTACGGGCCGACCGTGAAGGTGGCGTCTTCGCTCTGTTCGTGCTGCCTGAGCTGGGCGCGGATGCGCGCCAGAAGCACCGCGAAGCGGAACGGCTTGGTCACGTAGTCGTTGGCACCGGCTTCCAGTCCGAGGATCGTGTCGGAATCCGTGTCGTGGCCGGTGAGCATGATGATCGGCGCCTTGTAGCCGCCCTTGCGCAGGATCTTCACCGCCTCGCGGCCGTCCATGTCGGGCAGGCCGACGTCCATGATCAGGAGGTCGACCATGCCGCCGCGGGCCGCCGCCATGCCCTTCGCCGCATTCGCTTCCTGGAGCACGTCGAACTCCTCGTAGAGCGACATCTGCTCCACCAGCGTGGCGCGCAGGTCCTCGTCGTCTTCGACGATCAGGATGGTCCGTGTGCTCATGTCTCAATCCGTTGTCAAGAAAGGGCTTTCTGTTGACCGCGCGGCCTTTTATGCGGATCGTCCGATCTCAGGTAACCCGGTCACGATGATTTGTACAATGCAACCATATGCCAAACATAGGCGGCGGAATGCGGCGGGGAAGAGGCAGCCGCCCCGGCGCCTCGTCGTCGCCGTGCGGGCGCGGCCGGGCGCGCCGGCGCAGGGTTTGATGAACGTCGCCGGAACCGTCTTTCCCTGCGCGCTCGGCCGCGGCGGCATCACCGCGGCCAAGCGCGAGGGCGACGGCGGCACGCCGCTGGCGCGCATGGCGCTTCTCGGCGGCTATCTGCGCGGCCGCGCCTTCGCCCGCGCGAGCCGCCTGCCGCTCGCGCCGATCGGGCCGGCGCTCGGCTGGTGCGAGGTGCCCGGCGACCGCAACTACAACCGCCCTGTGCGCCTGCCCTATGCCGTGAGCCACGAGCGCATGCTGCGCGAGGACGGTCTCTACGACGCCTGCATCGTGCTCGACTGGAACATCCGCCCGCGCCGGCGCGGCCGCGGCAGCGCCATCTTCTTCCACCTCGCCCGGCCGGGCTACACGCCGACTCAAGGCTGCGTCGCCGTCTCGCGCCGCACCATGGCCCGCCTCCTCCCGCTGCTGTCGTGCCGCGCGGAGCTGCGGGTGCTGCGCTAGGGCGACGGGTTGCCCGAGCCGGCGGATCGGATCGGCGCGCCCGCCATTGTCCCGTCCGGGGCGCCTGGTATTCGAAAGGGAGGACGACACGTGACGAAGCAGCAATCCGACGACAGTTCGCCATCCCGCCTGATCGACCAGCGCATCGCCGAGCTCGGCGGCTGGCGCGGCGAGACGCTCGCCCGCCTGCGCGCCCTGATCCTCGACGCCGATCCGCAGATCGTCGAGGAATGGAAGTGGCGTGGCGTGCCGGTCTGGTCGCGCGGCGGCATCGTCTGCACCGGCGAGGCCTACAAGGCGGTCGTCAAGACCACCTTCGCCAGGGGCGCCGCGCTCGACGACCCGGCCGGCCTGTTCAATTCGAGCCTGGAAGGCAACACGCGCCGCGCCATCGATTTCCGCGAGGGCGCGACGATCGACGCCGACGCCTTCAAGACCCTCGTCCGCGCCGCGGTGGCGCTCAATCTGTCGCGCAAGACCCGCTGACCGCCCGCGGCCGCACGCCGGCCAGACACGAGATCCGTCGCCGATCCCGTCGCCCCCTCCGTCTGCACCGGCCCCGAACAACCCCGACGCCGGGACGCTGCGAAGCAGCGGGGACCCGGCCGGTGGCGCCGCG
>CALFXR010000062.1 GCA_937958475.1 uncultured Mesorhizobium sp.
CCCACAAGGGCCACGGCGAGATCGCGGTCAGGGGCCACAACGTCAAGCTCGGCCGGGGCGGCATCCGCGAGATCGAGTTCTTCGTCCAGACCCAGCAGCTGATCGCCGGCGGCCGCTTTCCCGAGCTGCGCGGGCGGCGCACGGTGGCGATGCTCGCCGAACTGGCGGCGCGCGGCTGGATCACCGACGCCGCACGCGACGGGCTGACCCGCCAGTACTGGTTCCTGCGCCAGGTCGAGCACGCCATCCAGATGGTCGCCGACGAGCAGACCCATATGCTGCCGGAGGACGAGGAAGGGCTCGACCGCATCGCCCGCATGCTCGGCCATGCCGACGCGGAAGAGTTCTCGACTGCTTTCCGCGCCTCGCTGCAGATGGTCGAGAAGCACTATGCCGCACTGTTCGAGACCGCGCCGCAGCTCTCGGCCGGCGTCGGCAACCTCGTCTTCACCGGCGACGTCGACGATCCCGATACGCTGCAGACGCTATCCAATTTCGGCTTCGATCGGCCGAGCGACATCTGCCGCGTCATCCGCACCTGGCACTTCGGCCGCTACCGCGCCACGCAGTCGGCGGAGGCGCGCGAGCGCCTGACGGAGCTGACGCCGGCGCTGCTCGCGGCGTTCGGCGAGACGCGCCGCGCCGACGAGGCGATCCTGCGCTTCGACGAATTCCTGAAGGGCCTGCCAGCCGGCATCCAGCTGTTCTCGCTGCTCCAGTCCAACCCCGGCCTGCTCAAGCTGATCGCCACGATCATGGGCGCGGCCCCGCGGCTGGCCGCCATCATCACGCGGCGGCCGCATGTCTTCGACGGGCTGCTCGACCCGCTGCTGATGTCGGAACTGCCCGACCGCGCCTACCTCGCCGGCCGGCTTGCCGCCTTCATCGGCGAGACGGTCGCCTACGAGGAAGTTCTCGACCGCCTGCGCATCTTCGCCGCCGAGCAGAAGTTCCTCATCGGCGTGCGCCTGCTTTCCGGCGCGATCGACGCGGTGCGTGCCGGCAAGGCCTTTTCCGATCTCGCCGACCTGACGATCGGGGCCGCGCTCGACGCCGTCGTCGCCGAGTTCGCCGTCCGCCACGGCAAGGTCAGGGGCGGCCGCGTCGTCATCCTCGGCATGGGCAAGCTCGGCAGCCGCGAACTGACCGCCGGCTCCGACGTCGACCTGATCCTGCTCTACGACCACGATCCGAACGCCGAGGAATCCGACGGGCCGAAGGGGCTGGCGCCCTCGCACTACTTCACGCGGCTGACCCAGCGCCTGATCGCCGCCGTCTCGGCGCCGACCGCGGAGGGCGTGCTCTACGAACTCGACCTCAGGCTCAGGCCGTCCGGCAACAAGGGACCGGTGGCGACCCACATCGACGCCTTCCGCAAGTACCAGCGCGAGGAAGCGTGGACCTGGGAGCACATGGCGCTGACGCGGGCGCGTGCGGTGGCCGGCGATCCCGGCCTCGCCGAGAAGATCGAGGGCGAGGTCCGCGCCATCATGGCCTTGCCGCGCGACTTCGCCGGCGTGGCGAAGGATGCCGCCGAGATGCGCGACACGATCGAGGCGGAGAAGCCGCCGCGCGACCCGTGGGACCTCAAGCTGGTGCCCGGCGGGCTGATCGACCTCGAATTCGTCGCGCAGTGCGCCGCGCTCACCGGAAGCGTCGACGCGCCGGGACGGCCGACGTCGACGCGCGACATCCTCGCCCATCTCGCCGCCGACTTCGCCGACGCGCAGGTGCGCGACGACCTGGTCGAGGCGCACGGGCTCTATTCGATGCTGACCCAGATCATCCGGCTGTGCCTGACCGGCGCCTTCGACCGCGCCGACGTGCCGCCGGGGTTGCGCGACCTCCTGCTGCGGTCGACCGACCTGCCTGATTTCGCCGTATTGGAAGCCCATATCCAGGAGACGTCGCGGAAGGTTCGAGAAGATTTCGACCGTCTGCTCCGTGCGAAGCGCAAACGTGGGTGATGGGAAGCCCGCGCCAGCACTTCGACCCGCATCGGGGGTGACGATGCAAAAGGAGACTGCCATGAGAAAGACCACGACAATCGCCGCCGCCTTCCTGGCACTCGCCGGTTTCGCTTCCGCCGCCCAGTCGGCCGATGACGGCCGGCGCGGCGACAGGAGCGGGCCGCGTTCCGTCGCCCACTTCGAGGCCGCCGACGCCGATTCCAACGGCGAAGTCACCTTCGAGGAGTTCGCCGAGGCCATCAACGGCCGTCTCGGCAACGCGGACGCCGATGGCGACGGCAAGATGACGGTCGGGGAGATCGCCGCCGCGATCGAGCGCATGCGCGCCGAGCGCATGGCGAAACGCATGGTCGAGCGCTTCGACACCGACGGCGACGGCGCCCTGACCGTGGCGGAGATCGAGTCGCGGCAGAAGAAGATGTTCGCGCTGCTCGACCGCAACGACGACGGCAAGATCGTCAAGGACGAGATGCCGCGCCGCGGCGACGGCGGCATGGGCCGGCACAAGAACTGGCGCTGAGGCGCGGGTTCAAGTCCGGCGCCGGCCGGGGAGGGTTTTCGTCTGTTCGCGACGGCTCCTCATCCCCCCTGCCGGGACCTTCTCCCCGTGACGGACGGGGAGAAGGGCGTCGTCCCCTCCGCTTTCGCCAATCGGCGTCGTGGCGGAATCGGGCGCGGCGCCGAGGCCGGCGTTCCTCTCCGCGCATTGCGGGGAGAGGATGGCGGCCGCCAGGTGAGGGGCGGTCAGCGGGAGCGGCTGCGGCTCAGGCGGCCTTCTTCAAAGCCCGCCGCTTGCCGGGAATGCGCACCGAGACGATCGTGCCGACGCCCTCCGTCGAGCGGATCTTGACGGCGCCGCCGTGCAGTTCGGCGAGCGAGCGCGAGATGGCAAGGCCGAGGCCCGAGCCGGTGTGGTTCTTGGAGAACTGGTTCTGCACCTGCTCGAACGGCCTGCCGAGCTTGTGCAGGGCGTGCTTGGGGATGCCGCAGCCGGTGTCCTCGATCGACAGCATCATGGCCCCGGCGACGTTGCGCGCCCTGACCGAGATGTGCCCGCCCTCGCCGGTGAACTTGACCGCGTTGGACAGGAGGTTGATGACGATCTGCTTGATGGCGCGGCGGTCGGCGTAGAGGCGCATCGTGTCGGCGATCTCGGTCTCGACCGTGATGTTCTTCTCTGCGGCCTGCAGCGCCACCACGCGAACCGTCTCGCGGATCAGCGGGCAGAGATCGATCTCCTCGCAGTCCATGGTGAACTGGCCCGCCTCGATCTTCGACATGTCGAGGATGTCGTTGATGACGCCGAGCAGGTAGGCGCCGCTCGAATGGATGTCGCCGACATATTCCTCGTACTTCTTCGATCCGAGCGGGCCGAAGGGAGCCGATTCCATCAGTTCCGAGAAGCCGATGATGGCGTTGAGCGGCGTGCGCAGCTCGTGCGACATGTTGGCGAGGAACTCCGACTTCGCCTGGTTGGCGGCTTCGGCGCGCTCGGTCTCGTTCATGTACTTCTTGTTCAGCTCCGAGAGCTCGCGGGCGCGCTCCTCCTCGGCCCTGCGCGCCAGGCTGAGGTCGTGGATCGTCGCCATCAGCCGGCGCTCGCTGTCGACCAGCTTCTCCTGGTGCTGCTTGATCTGGGTGATGTCGGAGCCGACGGAGACCATGCCGCCGTCCTTGGTCTTCAGCTCGGTCACCTGCAGCCAGCGGCCGTCGGCGAGCTGGCGCTCGAAGGTCTCGACGCCGCGCTGGCCGGCCGGCGTCATCAGCCGGCGTTCGGAGACGAACGGCGCCATGCGCGCCTCGATCGTGTCGCGCGGCGTGCCGGGAAGGATGTCGGTCTCGGACAGGTAGTTGTCCTGCTGGTGCTTGGTGTTGCACATGACCAGCTTGCCGGCGGAGTCCCAGAGCACGAAGGATTCGGTGATGCTCTCGATGGCGGTGCGCAGCCGCTGGTCGGCGGCCTCCGAGCGTGCCGCGAGATGGCGCTGCTCGGTGACGTCGACGGCGATGCCGATCAGCTGGATCTCCGGCGCCTCGGGGTCGACGACCTGGGCGCGTGCACGCATCCATACCCAGCGGCCGTCTGCGTGCTTCATGCGGAAGACCTGGTCGATCTGGTCCGTCTCGCGCGACACGATCCGGTTGGCGAGCTCGAACAGGTCACCGTCCTCGGGGTGGATGATGTCGGCGACCTCGCCGAACGACAGCATCGCCTCGCAATGCTTGTAGCCGAGCATCTCGTACATGGAGCGCGACCAGTACATCTTGCCGCGCACCATGTCCCAGTCCCACAGGCCGCAACGGCCGCGCACGAGGGCGAGGTCGATGCGCTGGTGCGCCTCGAGGTAGATGCGGTCGGCGGCCTGGGCGCGCGCGGCCTGGCTGAAATAGGCGTAGAGGATGACCAGCAGCACCGCCGCGGTGAGCACGTAGAGCGTGACGTTGAGCGAGACCGCCTTGCGCCACTCGGCGAAGACGGCGTCGTGCGAGATCATCGCCACGGCGACGGCGCGTCCGGGCGTCAGCGACAGCGCCACCATCCAGTCCTCGCCGCCGACGCGCACGTCCATCACGCCGGCGCGCTCGCCGAACATGTAGAGCGGCTGGCCGCCGGAGATCAGCGCGTCGAGCTTGCGGCCCTCCCATGCCGTGCCGGACGGGCCGGCGGCGACGATCGTCAGATCCTTGTCGGCGATCGCGAGCAGGTGCCGCGCGCCGATGGTGCCGTGCCGGGCGACGTCCTCGATGAGCTCGTAGCCGTCCGGCCGGTCGGCGCCGGGCTTGGCCTCGGCAAGCGTCAGCGCCTGTACGAGATCCGCGGCGGCGAGGCCGAGAACGGCCCGGGCGTTGCGCTCGACGTCCTCGTGCCAGTTGGCGAGCGACAGGCAGCGCGCCGCGGCGACGACGAGCAGGAAGATGATGATCAGCGTCGGGATCGACCGCTTCAGGATCGGTTCGGCCGCGAGCAGGCGCCTGTAGGCGGGTTCCGCGATGATCTTCGCGTTACCCGTCGGCTCCTGTCCGGATTCGCCCCTGCGCCGGGCAGAGTCGACCCGTTCGGGCGCGCCCCACGCGTCCGTGTTCGCCATCCTGTGGCTCCTGAATTCCCGATTTCCGCCGCTGGTGATTCGGCAACGCCGCACATCCGAATCGTCCACAAGGAATCACCGGTGATTCGGCTTGTCCAGAGACTTTTCAGGCATTTGGCGAAAATGTCGGCGCCGTTGCGGCACCGACTCAGCTGAGCGTCCGCTCGACGATGTCGCGCAGGTCCGCCGACAGTTCCTTCGTCCGCGAAATGGACAGAAGCGCCTCGCGCGCCTTCTGCTGGCGGCCGGGTTCGAGCGAGCGCCAGGAGCGCAACGCCGTGGCCAGGCGCGCGGCGATCTGCGGATTGGTGCGTTCGACCTTGAGCACCACCTCGACGAAGAACGCGTAGCCCGCCCCGTCCGGGCGATGGAAGCCGGTCTGGTTGGCGCTGGAGAAGGTGCCGACGAGGGCCCGGACGCGGTTGGGGTTGGTCATCGAGAAGGCGGGATGACGGGTCAGCGCCGCGACAGCGTCGGCGGCGGCGTGACCCGGCACGGTCGCCTGGATCTGGAACCACTTGTCGAGGACGAGATGGTCGGACCGGTAGCGGCGCTCGAAATCGGCCAGCGCGCCGGCCGCGGCTTGCGAACCGGCGTGGCGGTGGGCGAGCACGGTGAGCGCCGCGGCGCGGTCGGTCATGTTGGAGGCGGCGCGGAACTGGCGCTCGGCGCGTTCGCTTTCGCCGCGCTCCACCGAGAGGTAGTCGAGCAGCACGTTGCGCAGCGCCCTGCGCCCCGCGCTCGCCGCGTCGGGGCTGAAGGCGTTGCCGTCGGCGAGACCGTTATAGAGACGTGCGAACAGGTCGGCATTCGCCGCGGCGATGGCGCGGGCGAGCTGCTCGCGGGCGGCGAAGATCGCGTCGGGATCGATGTTGTTGCCGATCTCGCGGGCGATGTCGGCTTCCGCCGGCAGCGTCAGCGACAGGGCGCGATAGGCGGGATCGAGTGAATCGTCTTCTGCGAAATCCGCCGCAAGTACCGAGATTTCCTTGGCGAATTCCGCCTGGCGGCCGCCGCGCAGGTCGCGCGAGGCGGCGATCAGCGCCTCGGTCAGGATGGTGTTGAAGGCCTGCCAGCGCGAGAAGGTGTCGCTGTCGTGGCGGGCGAGGAAGAAGCGGTCCTCCGGGCGCTGGACGGCCGACAGCGTGACGGGCGCGGAGAAGCCGCGGTTGAGCGACAGGGCCGGGCGCCCGGCGATGCCGGAGAAGCGCACCACGTGGCGGCGCCGCTTCAGGTGGATGACGCCGTCCTCGACGGTCGCACCTTCGACGCCACTATAGGCCATGTCGTTTCCGTCGGGGCCGACCAGGCCGAAGGCGAGCGGAATGTGCATCAGGCGCTTGCGGCTTTCCGACGGCGTCTGCGGCACCGACTGCTCGATCTCGACCACCAGCTCGCCCGCGGCCGGATCGTGCGAGGCGCTGACGGAAAGGTTCGGCGTGCCGGCCTGGTGGTACCAAAGCGCGAATTGCGACAGGTCCTTGCCCGACACGTCCTCGAAGACCTTCAGAAAGTCCTCGACCGTCGCGGCGTCGCCGTCGTGACGCTCGAAGTAGAGGTCCATGCCCTTGCGGAAGAGGTCGGCGCCGAGGATGGTGCGGATCATGCGCACGACCTCCGAGCCCTTCTCGTAGACGGTCGCGGTGTAGAAGTTGTTGATCTCGCGGAAGCGCCGCGGCCTCACCGGATGGGCCAGCGGTCCCTGGTCCTCGGGGAACTGGTGGGCCTTCAGCGTGCGCACCTCGGCGATGCGCTTGACGGGGCGCGAGCGCTGGTCGGCGGAGAACTCGTGGTCGCGGAAGACGGTCAGGCCTTCCTTGAGGCAGAGCTGGAACCAGTCGCGGCAAGTGATTCTGTTGCCTGTCCAATTGTGGAAGTACTCGTGCGCGATGATCGCCTCGATGTTGGCGAAGTCGGCATCCGTCGCCGTGTCGGCGTCGGCGAGCACGTATTTGTCGTTGAAGATGTTGAGGCCCTTGTTCTCCATCGCGCCCATGTTGAAGTCGGAGACGGCGACGATGTTGAACACCTCGAGATCGTATTCGCGGCCGAACACCTCCTCGTCCCAGCGCATCGAACGCTTCAGCGCGTCCATCGCATAGGTCGCGCGCTCCTCCTTGCCGTGCTCGACATAGATGCCGAGCTCAACCTGGCGCCCCGACGCCGTGACGAAGCCGTCCTTCAGGCAACCGAGATCGCCCGCGACCAGGGCGAACAGGTACGACGGTTTCGCGAAGGGATCGTGCCACACCTTGAAATGGCGCCCGCCGGGAAGCTCGCCGGCCTCGCGCGGATTGCCGTTCGAGAGCAGAAGCGGCGCCTCGGCGCGGTCGGCCTCGATGCGCACCGTGTAGACCGAGAGCACGTCGGGACGGTCGAGGAAATAGGTGATGCGGCGAAAGCCCTCCGCCTCGCACTGCGTGCAGTAGACGCCGCCGGAACGGTAGAGGCCCATCAGGGCGAGGTTGGCGGCGGGCGCGATCTCGGTCTCGACGGTGAGGCGGAAGCGTTCGGCCGGCGGCCGCTCGATCGTCAGCCGGTCGGGTGCGTGAGCATAGGCGTCGGCGTCGGCGGGCCTTCCGTCGATTTCGAGACGCTTCAGGGTCAGGCCCTCGCCCTGGAGGACGAGAGGCGTTCCCGGGGCGGTATCGGCGCGGCGCTCGACGACGAGGTCGGCGACCACCACGGTGCTGTCCGGCGAAAGGCGGAAGTCCAGCCGGGTCTCGGGAATCAGGTAGTCGCTCGGTCGGTAGTCTTCCAGGCGGAAGACCTGTCCGGTGTCGGTGCGCATGCCGAGATTCCTGTCTTTTACTTCCGGCGTCTGCATCGCAGTCGCCCGACCGTGCCCGGTATTGGCACAACGAAAACGAAGGGCTGCTCTTTACACGAAACAGTCACTCGACAAAACTGCCGGAGCGGCTAAATCCCGCCGCACCCCCCGTTCCATCGAAGAGGCCGCCATGACCGTCGCCACGCCAAAGTTCGGGATGGGCGCCTCGGTGCTCCGTCTCGAAGACGCCGCCTTTATCACAGGCCGCGGCCGCTACACCGACGACATCGCGCCGGAGCGCCTGCTGCACGGCTACATGCTGCGCTCGCCGGTGGCCAGCGCGGCCTTCCGCATCGCCTCCACCGAGGCCGCGCGCGCCGCGCCCGGGGTCCACCTCGTGCTGACCGGCGCCGATCTCGGCCACCTGAAGGACCTCGTCTCGGGCGTCATGCAGAAGCAGCCCGACGGCAGCCGCGCGCCGACTCGCGATATCCCGGTGCTCTGCCGCGACCGAGTCCGCTACGTCGGCGACGCCGTCGCCTTCGTGGTCGCCGACAGCCGCGCGCTCGCCCAGGACGCCGCCGAACTGATCGAGATCGACTACGAGGCCGACGACGCCACGGCGGAAACGGCGACGGCGCTCGACGCCGGCACGCCGCTGGTGTGGCCGGAACTCGGCTCCAACCGCGCCTTCACCTACCAGCTGGGCGATCCAGGGAAGGCCGAGGCGGCCTTCGCCGGCGCAAGGCACGTCACGCGCATCGAGTTCGTCAACAACCGGCTGGTCTGCAACTACATGGAGCCGCGCGCGGCGATCGCCGAGTGGAAGGAGGACGAGCAGCGCTTCGTCCTGACCACCGGCACCCAGGGCGTGCACTCGGTGCAGAAGAACGTCTGCGACGTGTTCGGCATGCCGGCCTCGCGGCTGCGCGTGGTGACGCCCGACGTCGGCGGCGGTTTCGGGCCGAAATCCTTCGTCTACCGCGAGTATCCGCTGGTCATCGAGGCGGCGTCGCGTCTGAAGCGGCCGGTGAAGTGGACCGGCGACCGCACCGAGCATTTCCTCACCGACGCCCAGGGGCGCGACAACGTGGTTTCCGCCGAGATGGCGATGGACGGCGAGGGTCGGTTCCTGGCGTTGCGCGTGCGGCTCACCGCCAACATGGGCGCCTACATCTCGCAGTTCGCTCCCTACATCCCCTATGTCGGCGCCACCATGTCGACCGGCGTCTACGACATCCGGGCGCTCGATGTCGCCATCACCGGCGTCTACACCAACACCTGCCCGGTCGACGCCTATCGCGGCGCCGGGCGGCCGGAAGCGGCGTTCCTGCTGGAGAAGCTGGTCGACGCCTGCGCCCGCGACCTCGGCCTCGGCGTCGAGGAGATAAGGCGGCGCAACTTCATCCGTCCGGAGCAGTTCCCCTACCGCACGCAGACCGGCCGCCTCTACGACACCGGCGAGTTCGACGGCCACATGACGCGGGCGCTGGAGAAGGCCGACTGGAAGGGCTTCGAGGCCCGTCTCGCCGCGTCGAAGGCGGAAGGCAGGATCCGCGGCATCGGGCTCGCCACCTACATCGAGGCCTGCGCCTTCGCCGGCTCCGAGCCGGCCTTCGTGCGGCTGGAAGGCGACGGCACGGTGACGCTGAGGATCGGCACCCAGTCGAACGGCCAGGGCCACGCCACCGCCTATGCCCAGTTCGTCTCCGAGAAGCTCGACCTCGACGTCGCCCGCATCAAGGTCGAACAGGGCGACACCGACCAGCTGAAGTCCGGCGGCGGCACCGGCGGTTCGCGCTCGATCCCGCTCGGCGGCGTCTCGGCGGCGCGCGCCGGCGACGATCTCGCCGGCAAGATCCGCAGGCTCGCCGCCGACGAGCTAGAGGCGTCCTCGGCCGACATCGAACTGGTCGGCGGAACGGCGCGCATCGTCGGCACAGACCGCTCGCTGTCCTTCGCCGACATCGCCCGCGCGGCGAAGAAGCCGGAGGACCTCGAAGGCTTCGGCGAGTTCGTGCAGAACGAGGCGACCTATCCCAACGGCAGCCACATCTGCGAGGTCGAGATCGACCCCCAGACCGGCGCGACGCAGATCGTCGGCTACACGATCGTCGACGATTTCGGCGCGACCGTGAACCCGATCCTGCTCGCCGGCCAGGTGCATGGCGGCGTCGTCCAGGGCATCGGCCAGGCGCTGACGGAAAACACCGTCTACGGCGAGGACGGCCAACTCCTTTCGGCGAGCTTCATGGACTACGCCATGCCGCGCGCCGATAGGGTGCCCTCCTTCAGCTTCGAAACGCGCAACGTGCCGTCGACCACCAATGCGCTCGGCATCAAGGGCGCGGGCGAGGCGGGCACGATCGGCGCGACGCCGGCGGCGCTCAACGCCGTCACCGACGCGCTGTGGCGCGCCTACGGCATCCGCCACATCGAGATGCCGGCGACGCCGTCGCGCATCTGGCAGGCGATCGAGGACGCGGCACACTCTTGAGCGGGCCGCATCCCGCGGCGTACCGGCCGCTCACCGCGATCAGCCTCAAGGTCGCGTCGATCGCGGTCTTCGTCGGCATGCAGGCCTTCATCAAGCTGGCGGGCCTCGTTCCGGCCGGGCAGATCGTCTTCTTCCGCTCGTTCTTCGCCATGGTGCCGATCCTCATCCTTCTCGCCTGGACGGGCGAGATCAGGACCGCGTTCCAGACGCAAAGGCCGGGACGACATATCGTCCGGGGCGTCGTCGGCGTGTCCTCCATGGCGCTCGGCTTCTTCGCGCTGACGCGCCTGCCGCTGCCCGAAGCGATCGTGCTCAACTACGCGCAGCCGTTGCTGGTGGTCGTGATCAGCGCGCTGGTGCTCGGCGAGACGGTGCGCATCTTCCGCTGGACGGCGGTGGCGGTCGGCTTCGTCGGCGTCCTCATCATCACCTGGCCGAAGCTCACCCTGTTCGGCTCGGCCGAAGGCATGGGCAGCGACGAGGCGCTGGGCGTCGTCGCCGCGCTCGCCGCCGCGGCGATCTCGGCCGTGGCGATCCTGCAGGTGCGCAGCCTCGTCGCCACGGACCGCTCGTCGACGATCGTCATCTGGTTCTCGCTGACGTCGAGCGTTGCCGGCCTGCTCTCGATGCCTTTCGGCTGGGCGCCGCTCAGCGGCTGGCAGGTCTTCGTCCTGGTCATGGCCGGCATCTGTGGCGGCATCGCCCAGATCATGATGACGGAGGCCTACCGCTACGCCAGTGTCGCCACGGTGGCGCCCTTCGAGTACAGCTCGATCCTGTTCGGGCTGGTCGTCGGCTACCTGCTCTTCGCCGACGTGCCGACCGTCCATACCCTCGTCGGCGGCGCCATCGTCGTCGCCTCGGGCCTGTTCATCATCTGGCGCGAGCAGCGCCTCGGGCTGGAACGGGCGAAGACGCCGAAGGTGGCCCCGCCGCAGTAGTGGGCATCGGCGTCGCTTCGTCGCGCTACCCCCGCCTTGCTAAGCTCCGGCGGCGGCGACATCCTCGATTGCGTGTGCCGGGAGGAGGCTGACCGGCCGGGAGGCGAGGCGATGAACTGGCGCACGATGGACATGGTCCTGGTTCCGGGGCGCCGTCGACGGTGGCGTGTCCCGGCTTCGATCGCGGCGGCATGGCTGATCCTCCTTGTTCCGGCAGCCGAAGCGGCGGGGGTTGCCCGCAACCTGATGCAGCAGACCTCCCACGAAGACCTCGCCTCCGCCCTCGGCGCCACGCGCGACGGCGACGTCGTCGAACTGTCGGGCGGACCGTTCGCCGGCAACTTCGTCGTCGAGCGCCGCATCACGCTGCGCGGCATCGGCGAGGGCGACGCGCGCCCGGTTCTCGACGGCGGCGGCGCCGGCACCGTCCTGACCGTGAACGCCGCGGGCGCGGTGATCGAGAACCTCGCGATCCGCAACTCGGCGCGCAGCGACAGCCCGTTCGCGCTCTGGGGCGACGCGGGCGTTGCCGTGCACGCCGACCGTGTCGAGATGCGCGATCTCATCGTGACCGCAAACGACTGGGGCGTCCTGTTCTTCCCCGGCGCGGCCTCCTCCCTCACCGCCTCGGACGTCTCGGACAATTCCCGCGACGGCGTTCGCATCATGGGAGGGCGCGATCACCTGATCGATGGCAACACGATCGACCGCAATGCGACCGGGGTCTCGATCGACGCCTTCTATCCCGATCGCGAGACGCCGCTGGTGTTCTTCGCCGATCCGGCCGTGGTCAAGGACTATGCCGAGAAGCGGGAGCATGCGCCGCTTTCCTCCGGCAACGTCATTCGCGGCAACAGTATCGCGGGCAACGGCTTCTACGGCGTCTCGATGACCTGGGACAGCTCTCGCAATCGCGTCGAGGACAATGTCGTCACCATGACCGGGCGCGTCCGCGAGATCGACTCCGCGCTCATCCAGGCCTGGGAGGTCGGACTGGCGAAGGTGTCGGGCATTGCCGTCACCTTCGATCGCGACCCCTACGGATCGGGCATATCGTTGTTTTGCCTGGCCCACGAGAACCGCATCGAGCGCAACCATGTCTTCGACAACCTGGCCTACGGCATCATCCTCGACCTCGCCGACCGCAACACGGTCGCCGCCAACCGGATCGAGACCAACCGCAGCGGCATCCTCGTCGCGGCCTCGTCGCAGAACGAGATCCTGCGCAATCGTGTCGACGGCAACGAGGCGTACGGCGTGCGCATCGGGGTCGACAGCGTCATCAAGCAGGCCTCGGCGGACAATTTCGTCGCGATGAACGCGCTGACGCGCAATGCGGTCAACGCCTTCGATTCGTCGGGGCGCGTGGTTACCGCAGCCGACATCGAGGCGATCGTCGACACGCTGCCGCTGCCGCAGGTCGTCAAGGACCAGATGGCGAAGAACCCGATTGTCCGCCAGCAGATGATCAACGCCTACCTCGCGCAGATGAAGCCGGCGGCCAATCGCTGGGACGACGGGACGCTTGGCAACCACCACGACGATTTCGACGAGGAAGCCGAGGGATTCCGCGACCGCGACGGCGACGGCGTCTCGGAGGTGGGCAAGCCCATCCCGGGCGGGCGGAGCGTCGACCGGCATCCGCTGACCGCGGCGCGGGTCGAAGGCCTGCTCTCGCCGTGACAGTATTTCGGCGGCGGCCTATCCGCCGGCCATCCGCGCCAGTGCTGCACGCGTCGACTCGTCGGCGGGGAAGAAGGACTCGATGGCGAGTTCCGACAGCGTCACGTCGAGCGGCGTGCCGAACACGGTGATCGTCGAGATGAACGACAGCACCGTGCCGCCGAGGCGGAGCTTCAGCGGATGGATGATCGCCGTGCCGGCGTCGTGGAGGACCGGCGTGCGGCTGGCCTCGCCCGGATAGGCGCGCAGTTCCTCGGCGAGCGCCTCGAGTTCCGCATCGGCCGAGGTGGCGACCAGCCGGCGCAGGCGGTCGAAGATGTGCGCCCGCCACTCGCCGAGGTTGACGATGTGCGGCGCCAGCCCGTGCGGATGCAGGCTGAGGCGCAGCACGTTGACCGGCGGCCGGAGCAGCGCCGGATCGGCGAGCGCGAGCAGCGGCTCGGTCGCGCGGTTGCCGGCGACCAGCGTCCAGTGGCGGTCGACGGCGATGGCCGGCGCCGGCTCGTGGCCCTTCAGCACCAGCCTCACCGCCACCATCGCCGGCTCGAGCGAGGGATCGTCGATGCGCCGTTCGGCGAAGGACGGCGCGAAGCCGGCTGCGAGCAGCAGCCGGTTGCGCTCGCGCAAAGGCACGTCGAGCCGTGCGGCGAGGTGGAGCACCATGTCGCGCGAGGGCCGCGCCCTGCCGCTCTCGACGAAGCTCAGGTGGCGCTGCGAAATCTCCGCCTCGGCGGCGAGGTCGAGCTGGCTCATGCGGCGGCGGGCGCGCCATTCGCGGATCATGCCGCCGACCGTGGGCTGGGGTGCTGATGTCATGAACGGCAACATAGAGCCCGGGCGGCGGCGCTTCCATTACCTGGCGCGTAATCGCCGGCCCGCCTGCGGCCTGCGATGGTCGGCCCTTCCCGTCGCGGGCAAGGGCCGGCGGACGGGACGACGAAAATCGGAAAGGACACCGTCATGACCATCGCCATCACCCCCTTCCTGCGCAATGCGCTCCGCTTCGACGCCGTCGTCTCCGGCGCAGCGGCACTCCTGCTGCTCGGCGGCGCCGCGCCGCTGGCGCCGCTGACCGGGCTGCCGGCCGGCCTGCTGTTCTGGTCGGGCGTCGTGCTGGTGCCGTTCGTCGCGGCGCTGGTGGTCGTCGCCCGCCGCGAAACGGCGCCGCGCCTCGTTCTGGTCGACATCGTCGGGCTGAACGCGCTTTGGGTCGCGGCGAGCTTCGGCCTGCTGGCCTCGGGACTGGTCCAGCCGACCGCGCTCGGCATCGCCTTCG
Organism: uncultured Mesorhizobium sp.; assembly: GCA_937958475.1. Classification (GTDB taxonomy): domain Bacteria; phylum Pseudomonadota; class Alphaproteobacteria; order Rhizobiales; family Rhizobiaceae; genus DUSC01. The sequence goes on from CALFXR010000062.1 coordinate 14,227, forward strand.
TCGTCGCCCAGGCGCTGGCCGTGGCGCTGTTTGCGGTGCTGCAGTGGACCGGCATGCGCCGTGCGCCGGCCATCGCCTGACGGCCGGTTCCTCGCGGGTCAGGCGAGCTCGCGCAGCTTCGCCTTGACCTCGAGGAAGTCGCGCCAGGCCAGCTTCTTGTGCGCCGGGTTGCGCAGGAGATAGGCCGGGTGCAGCGTCGGCATGGCCGGAATGGCCACGCCCGACGCGGTGACGTGGACCCGCCAGTTGCCGCGCAGCCGGAGGATGCCCTCGGTGGTGTTGAGCAGCGTCTTCGCCGACGGCCCGCCGAGATTGACCAGCACCTTCGGTCGCGCCAGTTCGATCTGCCGCTCGATGAACGGGCGGCAGATCTCCGTCTCGAGCGGCGTCGGCGTGCGGTTGCCGGGCGGCCGCCAGGGGATGACGTTGGCGATGTAGGCCGACGTCCGGTCGCGGCCGATCGCCGCCAGCATGCGGTCGAGCAGCTGGCCGGAGCGGCCGACGAAGGGCAGGCCCTCGATGTCCTCGTCGCGGCCCGGCGCCTCGCCGACGAGCATCAGGTCGGCTTCCGGGTTGCCGTCGGCGAAGACCAGACTCTTGGCCGTGAACTTCAGGTTGCAGCCGTCGAAGCCGGCGAGGATTTCGCGCAGTTCCTCGAGCGAGGCTGCGCTGCGCGCCAGTTCGCGGGCGCGCGCCGCCTGGGCCTCGTCGGGAACCGAAGCGGTCTGCTGACGGGGCGGCAAGGCCTCCGCGGCCGACATGTCGGGCAGGGTGGGCGACCTCTCCTCATGCGCCGACGTTGGGGCCTGCGGCGCAAGGGCGCGCGCGGGCGGAGCGCCGGCCGGCGCCTTGCGTTCGGCCGCCTGCGACTCGGGCGCCGACGCCCGGCGCGGGGCGGCCTGCGCCGCCGGCGCGAAGCGGTCGGGCGCGATCTCGTCGAGCGCTTCGTCCGCGCCGGCGTCCGCGAGGAATCGCAGGATGTCGCGGAGTGCGGCCGGGCTGTGGGTGGTATCTGCCGTCATTCAATGGTCCTTCACCCGGAGTCGCAAATCGCGGCTGCGATTGCAAGCTCAGGAGGAGGGGATGCGCGGATCCTGCACCAGGTAGAATTCGGCGCGCGGCGTGAAATCGGTGATGAAGAAGGAAAACCCGGCCGACGCGCCCGGGTCGACATGGCCGTCGCGGTAGAGCAGGCGGTCGTAGGGCTCGAAGTCGCGGCTGAAACGGGCGAAGCTGTCGGATGAGATGGCCTGCGTGTTCTCCTTGCGCTGGTCGAACGACAGGCCGTCGCCGAACAGGCTCGGCCGGTCGCGGACCTCCTGCAACTCGAACTCGAACTCGACCCAGGCCTGGCCGCTGCCGTTGACGGCCTCGATGCGGACGTGGAGGTCGCCATTGGCGAAGAGCCCGCTACGGTCGAGGGGACGCACCGGCGCGGTCGCCCGGATGGTCAGCGTCACCGGGCTCGACGAGTGGAACTCCTCGACGAGGACGAACGGGTCGTCGCGGAGGCCCGTCCCGCTGACGCCGAGGATGCGGAAGCCGCCCGCCTCGTCGGAGAAGAAGTAGGCCCCGGCGTACCAGCGACCGGAATCGTCGGCCGCCGTCGCCGGGGACGAGATGGCGAAACCGCCCATCGCGAACAGGGCAGGCAGGGTGTATCCCATGCGCCTTCCTCCCGCCGCACTCTAGCGCCGGCACGGGCAATGATGAAGCCTGGCAGGACCGAAGGCCGTCGCGATGCCGCGAGCCTGGAAAAATGGTCAACCAGATGGTTGACTATCTGCGTGACCTGTATATATTCAACCTTATGGGTGAATGAATGAACGACGAAGCTCTGTCGCGAATCCTCAAGGCCGCCGGCGACACCACGCGGCGCAAGATCCTGACGCTGCTCGTGCAGGAAGGGACGTTGAGGGTGACCGCGCTCGCCGCTCACTTCGACATGTCCCTGAACTCGGTTTCCAAGCACATCAAGGTGCTGGAGGAGGCGGGGCTCGTCACCCGCCGGACCATCGGCCGCGAGCATTTCATCGCCGCCGAACTCCAGCCCCTGCGGCTCACGGAGGCGTGGTTCGGTCAGTTGAAGTCGATCTGGGAACTGCGCCTCGCGGCGCTCGAAGATGCTCTGGTTTCAAAGGAAGAAGACAATGACGGAACTCGAACTGACGGTCACGAGGAGGATCGCGGCGCCTCGTGAGGCGGTGTTCAACGCCTGGCTCGTCCCGGCGACGCTGGCGAAGTTCATGCGCCCGCCCGAAATGGTGCTGCCGGCGCGGGTGGAGAACGATCCGGTCGAGGGCGGGCGGTTCTCGATCGTGATGCGGTCGGCGGAGAAGGAGATCCCGCATGCGGGGACGTATCTCGCCATCGATCCCCACGCGCATCTCTCCTTCACGTGGGAGTCGCCCTATTCGCTGGACGACAGCGTCGTCACCATCGACTTCGCCGAAGTCGACGCCCGCACCACCGACATCACGCTGCGCCATGTCAAGTTCCGCAGCGAGGATGCACGCAGCGGCCACGAACGCGGCTGGAGCGCGATCCTCGCCGGTCTCGGAGAAACGCTGGGCTGACGGGCCCACATCGGAATCCCGACAGCCAGCGACACCTCCCGGCCGGTCGGCCCGGAGGTGTCGCGTTGCGATCGCCACGTTTTTCCGCGGTGCCGTATATTGACGTTTACGTAAAGGTAATGTAATCTCGGCGCACATCCGTCTTGCCGCGGATGAGGCGGCGTATCGTCGTTCCGGAAGGTTTCGCCGCATTCAATCATGCGCTATGAGCGCTGGGGCAGGAGCGCCGACGGGCGAACGCAAGGGATTCTCCGATGAGCGATATCGAACGCGAGAGCATGGAATTCGACGTGGTGATCGTCGGGGCTGGACCGGCCGGACTTTCGGCCGCGATTCGCCTGAAGCAGCTCAATCCCGATCTCTCCGTCGTCGTGCTGGAGAAGGGTAGCGAGGTCGGTGCGCACATCCTGTCCGGCGCGGTCGTCGATCCGGTCGGCGTCGACCGGCTGCTGCCGGATTGGCGCTCCGAGTCGGATCATCCGTTCAAGACGCCGGTGACCGACGACCACTTCCTGCTGCTCGGCCCGGCCGGCTCGGTCAGGATTCCCAACATCTTGATGCCGCCGCTGATGAACAATCACGGCAACTTCATCGTCTCCCTCGGCAATGTCTGCCGATGGCTTGCCGGCCATGCCGAGGCGCTCGGCGTGGAGATCTACCCGGGCTTCGCCGCCGCCGACCTGATCTACGACGACAAGGGCGCGGTCACCGGCGTGGTCACCGGCGACATGGGCGTCGAGCGCGACGGCTCGCGCGGGCCCGGCTTCGCGCCCGGCATGGCGCTGCTCGGCAAGTACGTGCTGATCGGCGAGGGCGTGCGCGGCTCGCTCGCCAAGAAGCTGATCGCCAAATTCGGCCTGTCGGAAGGCCGCGATCCGCAGAAGTTCGGTATCGGCCTGAAGGAACTCTGGCAGGTGAAGCCGGAGCACCACCGGCCGGGCCTCGTCCAGCACTCGTTCGGCTGGCCGCTCAACTCGAGCACCGGCGGCGGTTCCTTCCTCTACCACCTGGAAGACAATCTCGTCGCCGTCGGCTTCGTCCTCCACCTGAACTACAAGAACCCCTATCTGTCGCCCTTCGAGGAGTTCCAGCGCTTCAAGACCCACCCTGCGATCCGCGGCACCTTCGAGGGCGCCAAGCGCATCTCCTACGGCGCCCGCGCCATCACCGAGGGCGGCTGGCAGTCGGTGCCGAAGCTGACGTTCCCCGGCGGCGCGCTGATCGGCTGCTCGGCCGGCTTCGTCAACGTGCCGCGCATCAAGGGCTCGCACAACGCGGTGCTGTCGGGCATGCAGGCCGCCGAGCACGTCGCCGCCGCGATCGGCGAAGGCCGCGCCCACGACGAGGTTTCGGGCTACGAGAGCGCTTGGCGCGAGACCGAAATCGGCCGCGACCTGAAGAAGGTGCGCAACGTCAAGCCGCTGTGGTCGCGCTTCGGCACCTATATCGGCATCGGCCTCGGCGGGCTCGACATGTGGTTGAACACGCTGCTCGGCTTCTCGCCCTTCGGCACGCTGAAGCACGGCAATTCCGACGCCGCGTCGCTGGAGCCGGCCTCGAAGCACAAGAAGATCGACTACCCGAAAGCCGACGGCGTACTGACCTTCGACCGGTTGTCCTCGGTGTTCCTGTCCAACACCAACCACGAGGAGGACCAGCCGATACACCTCCAGGTGAAGGACGCGGACCTGCAGAAGCGCTCCGAGCACGACGTCTTCGCCGGCCCGTCCTCGCGCTACTGCCCGGCCGGCGTTTACGAATGGGTCGACGCCGACGGCAACGCCGCCGCCGACCGCATGGGCATCGACGTCAAGTTCGTCATCAACGCGCAGAACTGCGTCCACTGCAAGACCTGCGACATCAAGGACCCGAACCAGAACATCAACTGGGTGCCGCCACAAGGCGGCGAAGGACCGGTCTACCCGAACATGTGAGGGTAGCCGGGTCCGTCTCGCCGCCGCCTGGGAAGGTACCGGCGAAGGACCGGTCTATCCGAACATGTGAGGGTAGCCGGGTCCGTCTCGCCGCCGCCTGGGAAGGTACCGGCGAAGGACCGGTCTATCCGAACATGCGCGGGTAGCCGGGTCCGTCTCGGCGCCGCCTGGGAAGGTACCGGCGAAGGACCGGTCTATCCGAACATGTGAGGGTAG
>CALFXR010000063.1 GCA_937958475.1 uncultured Mesorhizobium sp.
CGATCGTGCCGATGTTCACATGAGGCTTCGTGCGCTCGAATTTACCTTTGGCCATAGTCTCTTTCCTTGGGCGGCTGGCTTCAGTTCCGGTTGATGCGGGGCGATTAGCGACAAAGGCCAAAAAACGCAAGCGCCTTCGGACCGCGGTTCCGCGCGGCCGCGCGATGCCGGATCCCGCGCCCCGGAGAGGCGCGGCCGCCTACAGCCCCTTGTCGAGCAGGGCCTTGATCTCCTCTTCAGCGGTGCCCGCCACGATGCGGCCGAGTTCCTGCCTGCCGCGCAGGACCAGCAACGTCGACCGGCGCGGGATGTTGCGGTCGCGCGCCACCGGCTGGTCGCCGTAGTCGTCCCAGTCGACGCGCACGAACAGCATCGCCTTCGCATAGGCCGGGTTCGTTTCCAGAAGCCGCGATATGACCCGCTCCTGTGCCTTGCAGGTGGTGCACCACGTGGCGGAGTAGTCGACGAAGACGGTCTTGCCCTGCGCGAGCGCGTCCTCGATCACCCCGGGTGCGTAGTCGACGAAACCGGCGGCCGCGCGGGCGGGCGATGCCGGGAGAAAGGCTGCGGCCGACAGGACGGCGAGGCTTGCCATGCCGGCGACGAATGTGCGTTTGCGCATCGATGGATGTTCCTTCTTCCTAGAACGAGACTGAAAGGTCCTGGAGCCAAATCGGCATGGCGTCGAGCAGCGCGGCCTCGGCCATGTGGTGCCAGTTCAGCAGGATGGCGACGCCGAGGCCGACCATGACGGCGCCGAGCACCGGCTTCGACCAGCGCGCCATGCGGGCGAGCCCGGCGCGGCGCGCCTGCAGCGCCTCGCGCGTACCGTAGGCCAGCGCCACGAAGACCACGCCGACCCCGGCGGAAAAGGCGAGCATCACCGCACCCGCGTTCAGCAGGCTGCCGCCCTGCGAGGCGAGACCGATGGCGCCGCCGAGCGTCGGTCCGATGCAGGGTGACCACACCGCCCCCAGCAGAGCGCCGCCTGCGAACAGCGGCGCCAGACCCCCGCCCTCGGTGCGGCCGATCTGCGCCGAGGCGGCGTTGGCGAGCCCGGCGGCGGCGAGCGTGAAGCGGTCTGCCAGCGGCGGGGCGAGCAGGACGAGGCCGAACAGCACCATGACGGCGGCGCCGGCTTCCGACACGGTCTCGGCGGTAAGGCCCACGGCCGGCCCGAAGGATGCGGTGACCATGCCGAGAAGCGTGAAGGCCACGCCCATGCCGGCCGCCATGGCGACCGGCCCCAGCCGGTGCCGCGCCGTCGCGGAGGCCAGCGCCAGCGGGATCACCGGCAGGATGCAGGGATTGATCAGCGTGAGCAGGCCGGCGACGAAGCCGAAGACGATGTCCATGGATGCCGTTCCGTTGGGCGGGTCGCCACGGATACGGTCCGGGGACCGCCGCCGTTACGCCGCCGGAGATAACATCGGCGTGAGCGCGACGTGTCCGTCGCGCCGCGGCGCGCGACCTACGCGGCGATCGCGGCGACCAGCGTCCACAGCGTCATGAAGATGAGGATCAGCGAGCCGGCGGTCCACAGCGTCGCGCGCACGTCGTGGGTCTGCGCGGTGTAATAGGCGGCGAAGTGAAGCAGCCGTGAGACGACGTAGGCATAGAGGAGAACGCGCGCGAGAAGCAGCGGCGGCTCCGCCACGACGAAGAGCAGGCCGGCGACGAGGAAGAACGGCAGGTTCTCCAGGTCGTTCATCTGGATGCGGCGGATGCGCTCGACCCGCTCGTCCGGCTTCAGCTGGTCGGGGTTGGGCTCCGGATTGAGGCGCGTCCGGCGCAGGTCCTCGGGCGATCGGTAGCCGCCCTTGACCTGTGTCATGCGCCAGACGGTCAGCCACGACATGGCGACCGCCTTCAGGATCATCAGCGATGCCGCGATCGCATAGGTGGCGAATAGCGGATTGTCCAGGCTGAGACTCGGCATCGATCCCCTCCCCGCTCGTCGCGCCGCTGTTTGGCGCGACGCAGTCTCTTCCTCCTCCGCGCTAAACGCGCGAGTGCCGCGACGCTATCAGCAGGCGCGGTTCCAAGCCACGGCAAATGTCGAGACGCAAAAGCAAGGGAAACGCGGCTCGGCAGGCCACGTCTGCGAATCGGAAAGGGGAAGGTCTGGAGCGGGTGAAGGGAATCGAACCCTCGTATTCAGCTTGGAAGGCTGCTGCTCTACCATTGAGCTACACCCGCACCGCACTCTTGTCGCACGACATCCGCCGAAAAGCGAGGCCATGCGCCGGCCGAGCGCTTCAAGGCTTCCGGTGCAGTGGTGGAGGGGGCTGGATTCGAACCAGCGTAGGCTGAGCCAACGGATTTACAGTCCGTCCCCTTTAACCACTCGGGCACCCCTCCAGTTCTGCGTCCGGAGCCATGCAGCGAGGCATTTTTCGCTGTCCCCCGGACGATCGACGACCGCCGGGAAGCACGCGAAGCGCCTTATGGCGACAAGGCCCCACCCTGTCAACCGCGCCGCGCCGCGAAAAACGCCGACCGCAAGATGGGAAGCCGGCAGCCCATAGGCAACGGAGCGCGGGCGGACTATAGGGTCGTTCCATGAGCAAGGACGACGGGCGGCCCGGCACGCCGAAAGACACCCATTACGCAAAGCTGCGGCGCGCCCATCGCGACCGCAAGGGCGGTGCGCCCGCGCCGCGCCAGCGCGCGGAAATCCCGCCCGGCGAAGCCGCCGCCGACGGGCTGGTGCGGCTCTACGGCCTGCACACGGTGCGCGCCGCGATCGACAATCCGCGGCGAAAGATCCGCCGCATGCTGGTGACGCGCAACGCCGCCGAGCGCCTCGGCATCGCCGAGGCGTCGGCGCTCCCCTTCCCGGCGACCCTCGTCGAGCCGAAGGAGATCGACCGCATCACCGGTTCGGACGCCGTCCACCAGGGCGTCCTCGTCGAGGCCGAGCCGCTTCGGCCGAAACGCCTCGAGGCGCTCGGCGACACGCCGCTCGTCCTCGTGCTCGACCAGGTGACCGACCCGCACAATGTCGGCGCCATCATGCGCTCGGCGGTCGCCTTCGGCGCCGGCGCGCTGGTGACGACGGCGCGCCACAGCCCGGCCGAGTCGGGCGTTCTCGCCAAGGCCGCGTCGGGTGCGCTCGAGCACATCGACCTGATCGAGGTGAAGAACCTCGCCGAGGCGCTGGGGCGCCTGCACGACGCCGGCTTCTCGACGATCGGCCTCGATTCGGAAGGGCCGGCCGAACTGGAGAAGAGTTTTTCGGGCGACCGTGTCGCTCTGGTGCTCGGCGCCGAGGGCAAGGGCCTGCGCCAGAAGACCCGCGAGACGGTGACGGCGCTGGCCCGCCTCGACATGCCCGGCCCGATCCGCTCGCTCAACGTCTCCAACGCCGCGGCCATCGCGCTCTACGCGGC
>CALFXR010000064.1 GCA_937958475.1 uncultured Mesorhizobium sp.
ACCGAGCGCATCGTCACCACCGCCGGCCTGGTCGGCACGGTCGACCTGGCGCTCAGGCTCGCCGCTGACTACGCCCGCGAGCGCAAGGTGTTCGGCGACACGCCGATCGCGGCCTACCAGGGTCTCCAGTTCCCGTTGGCGCAGGCCTATGCCGAGAACGAGTGCGCCCGGCTGATGAACCGCCATGCTGCCGCCCTCTACGATGCCGGCCTGCCCTTCGGCAGCCAGGCCAACGTCGCCAAGCTGATCGCCGCGCAGGCTTGCGCCGCCGCGACGGAGCGCGCCATGCAGACCATGGGCGGCATGGGCTATGCGCGCGAGTTCCACGTCGAGCGCCTGTGGCGCGACTGCCGGCTGTTCCGCTTCGCACCGGTTTCCGAGGAGATGATCCTGAACTACATCGCGCAGCATGAGCTGGGCATGACCAGATCCTACTGACCAGGTTTCGAGGGAGGAGCCGCCATGGTCAATCTGAGCGCCATCATCCGTTTCCACGCGCTGCGCACGCCGGACCGGCTGGCGCTCGTCTACGAGGGACAGCGCATTTCCTATGGCGAACTTCTCAACCGGATCGGGAAGACCGCGCGCTTTCTCAGGTCGAAGGGCATCGGCGAGAACGACATCGTCGCCGTGTTCATGAAGAACAGCGCCGCCTTCCTCGAGCTCTGCTTCGCCGCGAGCCACATCGGAGCGGTGTTCCTGCCGATCAACTTCCGTCTCTCGGGCGAGGAGTGCGCCTTCATCGCCGGCCATGCGGGCGCGAAGCTGCTGATCGCCGACGAGGAGTTTTCCGCTCTCGTCGCCGGCGTCCCCGAAGTCGTCCTTCTCGACGAGGCCTCGCAGAAGGACATGCGTAGCCTGTTCGCCGAGGCGATGCCGGCGGCGCCGATGGTCGTGCGCAAACCGCAGGACCTGTTCCGCCTCATGTACACGTCGGGCACCACCGACCGGCCGAAGGGCGTCGTCCACACCTACGAGAACTTTTACTGGAAATCGATGGAGCACGTGATCGCGCTGGAGCTGTCGGCGAAGGATCGGCTGCTCGCCGTTGGACCGCTCTACCATGTCGGCGCCTTCGACCTGCCTGGCGTCGCGGTATGGTGGGTCGGCGGCTCGATCGTGCTGCACCGGCAGTTCGACGAGGCCGCCGCGCTCGCGGCCATCGAGGCCGAGCGCATCACCTGCGCCTGGTTCGCGCCGATGATGGTCGGCCGCATGCTGGCGCTGCCCGATCGCGGCCGCTACGACCTGTCCTCCTTCAGATGGTGCATCGCCGGCGGCGAGAAGACGCCGGAGGGCCGCATCCGCGACTTCGCCGGACTGTTCGTCAACGGCCGCTTCATCGACGGCTACGGGCTGACCGAGACCTGCTCCGGCGACACGCTGATGGAGGCCGGCCGCGAGATCGAAAAGATCGGCTCGACGGGCCGCGCCATGCCGCACGTCCAGGTCGAAATCCGCGACGACGAGGGCAGGGCGCTTCCGCCGGGCGTCGAGGGCGAGATCTGCCTGCGCGGCCCCAAGGTCACAGGTGGCTACTGGAAGGACCCGGAAAAGACGGCGAGGAGCTTCTTCGGCGACTGGTTCCGCAGCGGCGACGTCGGTGTCCTCGACGAGGAAGGTTTCCTCACCATCACCGACCGCAAGAAGGACATGATCATTTCCGGCGGCGAGAACATCGCCTCGAGCGAGGTCGAGCGCGTCATCTATGGACTGCCCGAGGTCGCCGAATGCGCGGTGATCGGCCTGCCCGACGAGACGTGGGGCGAGCGCCCGGCGGCCGTGGTCGTGCTGAAGCCCGGCACAGCCGTCAGCGCCGAAGACGTGATCGCCGCCTGCGGTGCCAAGCTCGCCCGCTTCAAGGTGCCGAAGGAAGTCCATTTCCGCGACAGCCTGCCGCGCAACCCATCCGGCAAGGTGCTGAAGCGGGTGTTGCGGGACGAGATGACGGCCCCGGCGGAAGGCCGCGGCTAGGCGAGGATCGGAACGAGGAGGAACAGGACATGACGCTCAGCGAACGCATCGGCGAGTTCGTCGCCGGCCTCGACACGGGCAGGCTCCCGCCGGAGGTGGTCGAGAAGGCCCGCACCTGCCTGCTCAACGGCTACGGCATCGGGCTCGGCTGCCACGATACGCCCTATGCGCCGGTGGCGCGCGCCGCCGCGCTCGCGCTCGACGGCGAGCGCTCGGACGGTGCGACGCTGCTCGGCCACGGCGGCAAGGTCGCCATCTCCGGCGCGACACTGGCAAACGCCGCGCTCTTCCACGGCCGCGGCCAGGAGGACACCTGCGGCGCCGCCCATCTCGGCGCCATCATGATCCCGATGCTGACGGCGCTGGTCGAATCGCGGGGCTACCCGCTGGACCGGCTGATCCCGGCGCTCGTCGCCGGCTACGAGACCGGCGGCCTGCTCGAGCAGGCGTTCTCCGGCAAGACCACGCCGAGGGGCTTGCGTTCTTCGCCGCTCTACGGCTCGATCGCCGCGGCGGCCGCCGCCGCGCGGATGATGGCCCTGTCGCCCGAACGCGCCGCCGCCGCGATCGGCAACGCCGCCTCCTTCACCGGCGGCATCCTGCAGACCTTCGCCGACGGCACCGACGAGTGGCGCTACCAGGTCGGCTGGGCCGCCCGCAACGGCCTCGTCGCCGCCGAGCTTGCGGCGCACGGCTCTGTCACTGCTCCGCATGCGCTGGAAGGCCCGAGCGGCTTCGCCAGGGCGTTTGCCGGCGTCGAATGCGACGTCGAGGCGCTCGCCGCCAGGCTCGGGCGCGACTGGTCCATCCATCGCGTCACCTTCAAGCCCTATCCGGTCTGCGCCTTCAATCAGACGCCGGTGACGGCGGCGCTCGAGCTTCGCGCGAGGATCGCCGGCCGGCCGGTGCGGTCGGCACGGGTGCGCATGAACCCCTACGAGACCGGCTATGCCGGCATGGATTCGAAGGGACCCTTCAGCACCATCGGCGGTACTCTGATGAGCATCCCGTTCTGCATCGCGCTGACGTTGCTGCGCGGCGATCCGACCATGCAGGCGATGACGAACTACGACGACGCCGCGGTCAACGCCCTCGTCGGCCGCATCGACCTGATCCCCGACGAGGGCGTGGCGCGGCTTTGTTGCATCATCGAGACGGAACTCGAGGACGGTTCGACCGAGACGATCGACAAGCACGTCACGACCGACGACTTCAATTTCGATCGCGCCGGCGTCTCGGTCCTCGTGCGCCGCATCGGGCGCGAGCAGGGCGTGCCAGCGGAGGCCTACGATCATATCGAGCGCTTCGCCGAGACGCTGCCAAACGCCGATATCGGCCTGGTGCTGTCGGCGTTCGCCCTTTGTCCACCTACCAGAGCCAGCTAGACTGTCACACAAGGCAGCGCGAACCGCGCGGGAGAGTTGATTGGAAGCCGTGAGACGCCGTCAGACTACGAAGAAGCCGAAGCGACAGGAAAACGCCGAGGCCAAGTACAGCGCCCTGCTTCATGCCGCTGCGCGGGTGGTCGGCGAACACGGCTACATGGGAGCTTCCATCTCGCGCATTACCGCCGAGGCCAACGTCGCCCAGGGCACCTTCTACTCCTACTTCGAGAACCGCCAGGACCTCTTCGACCAGTTGTTGCCGAAGATGGGCGTGGAGATGCTCGAGTTCATCAAGGCGCGCACGCGCGGCGTCGACGACACGATCGAGCGCGAACGCAAGGGCTTTCTCGCCTTCTTCGATTTCATCGTGCAGAATCCGGACTTCCTGCGGGTGCTTAACGAAGCCGAGCAACTGGCGCCCGCTGGCCACAAGGCGCATTTCGACATCGTCTCGCAGAACTATCTCGCGGCCCTCATGCGGGATTGGGACCACGGCCAGTATCCCGGCTTCGACGCCGCCGAGTTGGAAGTGATCGTCTATATCCTGCTTGCCGCACGCTCCTACCTCGCTCTGCGCTACGCCCGAGACGGCGAGAAGATCGTGCCGATCCCGGGCTGGGTGACGGACGCCTACATCAAGTTCGTCATGTATGGGCTCTGCGGCCAGCCGCCGTCGGACGGCGAGGGCAAGGACGGGCGCAGGAAGCGCTGAGCGGGTCCTGGAGCGTCGGGCAAACGGATCGGCGCCGGACCCTTTTTCGAACCTTTCGGCGGCAGGGCGGAGAAAATCATACTTAAAGATATATTGAATCTCGCTGGGGATCAGCGTCCGGCCGGCTATTTCCTAACCTGAAGCCGTCATTTCCCGCGCCGCTGGGGCGACGCCGGGATGCTTAGGGAGGAATAGATGAAGAGATTTCTCACGGCTTCTGTGGCGATCGGCGCCATCCTCGCCGGTAGCCCGGCGTTCGCTGAAGACACGATCAAGATCGGTATCCTGGTAGCCCTCGAAGGCGCATTCGCCGACGGCGGCAAGGACGGCGTGCGCAACGTCGAACTGGCGCTGCGGCAGGTCAACAACATGGTCGCCGGCAAGAAGATCGAGACGGTCGTCGCGGCGACCGACACCACGCCGGACACCACGATCCGCCAGGCGCGCAAGCTGATCGAGCAGGACAAGGTCGACTTCATCGTCGGCCCGCTGTCGGGCTCGGAAGGCATCGCCATGCGCGACTACGCCAAGACGATCCCGGACAAGACCGTCATCAACGGCATCTCCGGCGCGCTTGAGACGACCTGGGTCGACCCGGCGCCGAACTTCTTCCGTTTCAACCTCGACGGCTCGCAGTGGGGCTACGGCCTCGGCAGCTACGTGGTCAAGGAGAAGGGCTGGAAGAAGGTCGCCACCGTCGCCGCAGACTACTCGTTCGGCTACACCAACTTCCTCGGCTTCGCGGTCGACTTCTGCAAGGCAGGCGGCGACATCGTCGAGCGCTTCTGGGTGCCGCTCGGCTCGTCGGACTTCGGCGGCGTCATCGCGGCGCTCCCTGACGACGTCGACGCAATCTACCTCGGCGTCGGCGGCACCGACGCCATTAACTTCCTCAACCAGTACGAACAGGCCGGCGCCGAGACCAACCTGATCGGCGGCACCATCATGGCCGACCAGACGGTGCTGACGTCGAAGGGCCGCGCCAAGGACGCCCTTGCCGGCACGCCGACCTCCGGACCCTTCGCCAACGACAACCCGGATCCGGCCTGGCAGTCCTACGTGAAGCTCTACCAGGACGGCTTCCCGGAGGCCGAGCGTTTCCCGAGCCCGTCGCTGTTCGGTCTCGGCTACTACACGGCGACGCTGGCGGCGCTCAAGGCGCTCGACCAGATCGGCGGCGATCTCAGCGACGGCCAGAAAAAATTCCACGAGGCCCTGTCCAGCCTCGAGCTCGAGAGCCCGACGGGTCTGATCAAGCTCAACGAGAACCGCCAGGCTTCCGGCACGGTCTTCGTCACCGAGGTCGTGGAAGGCGCCGACGGCAACCTGACCAGCAAGATGGTCGCCAAGGTCGACAACGTCACGCAGACGCTGGGCATGACGCCGGACGAGTTCCGCGCCATGGGCCTGCCGTCGCGCGAGACGCCCGACTGCGCCAAGCTGCGCGGCGGCTGATCGCCAGACATCACGGGGCCGGCGGCCTGCTGGCCCCCGTCATCGACTGCGAACGCCCCTGCCGTCTCCGGTGACGGCAGGGCGAGTACCGGTGGTCATGTCGCTCATCACGTATCTCTCGCGCGTCCATTTTGCCGACAGCGTCCTCGAGGACGCCATCGAGGCGGAACTGGACTACCAGCGCATCGCACGACCGCTGGTGATCACGGACCAGAGCCTGCAGGGCAGGGCGTTCGAGCGTCTGCTCGACGCATTGCCGGAGCAGGTCAGGCCGAATGTCCTCGACGTCCCGCCCTCGACCGGCCGGGAGGAGGATCTGCTCGCGGCGGCGCAACTGTTTGCGACGGGGCGATGCGACGGCATCATCGGCTTTGGCGGCGCCACGGCGATCGATCTCGCCAAGATCCTGTCGCTCACCGGCGCCGATCCCGCCGCCCTGACCCGACGTCTCGACGGCGCCGGCGCGCCGGTCCGCATGCGGGCCGTGGGGTCGCCAGCGATCGTCGTTCCCACCAGCGCGGCGAGCGGCGCGGGCTTGAGCCGCTGTGCCGGAATCGTGCGCAGCGACGGACGTCGCGTCACCATGATCGGCGCGCCGATGCTGCCTGCAGCGGCGCTGTGCGATCCCACACTGATGGGCGAGGAGCCGCGCGAGGCGGTCGCCGCGGCGGGCATGGACGTCATCGTACACTGCATCGAGACCTATCTCTGCGCTGACTGGAATCCGCCCGCCGACGGCATCGCGCTCGAAGGGCTGCGGCGGGCGTCCTCCGTGCTCGAACGCGCTGTAGCCGAACGCAACGATCTCGGTGCGCGGCGCGAATTGCTGGCCGCAGCGCTGAACGGCGCGCTCGCCGAGGAGAAGGGGCTGGGCGGCATCCATGCGCTCGCCCATGCGCTGGAGGAGACCCCGACCGCGGCGGCGGCGCGCCATGGACGCTTCCATGCCGCTCTGGCGCCCCAGGTCCTCAACTTCAACGCGCCGGCGGTCGGCGAGCGCTACCGGCTGATCAAGGAAGCCATGCGCTTGCCGGCAAAGGCGGACCTGCCGCAGGCGGTCGCCGATCTCGGCCAGCGCCTGGCGCTGCCGATCCGCCTCGGCATGGCCGGTGTCGGGCGGACAACGCTCGATCCCATCTCTCGGCGCGCCGAGGCCGACCCGGCGAACCGGACGAACCCGCGGCTGGCCACCGCGGGCGACTACAGGGCGATGTTGGAGGCGGCATTTTGATCGGGGTTTTTGACTTTCCCATAACGCTGGGTCAATCTTGATGGCTGAGTGCATCGCCAGAATGCATCGGGGAGGAAGATGAGTACTGCAGTAGCGGTGCTACACGGCTCCTTCGGTCGTGTGTGCCTGTACAACATGGACCGGGCGATGGTGCTGCACGCGCATCGCGAGGGGCATCTGGTCTATTTCGTCGAAGGCGCTCCGGCGGAGATGGTGGTCGAAGGCAAGGCCTTCCCCATCTCGCCGGGCCAGGCTGTCGCCATAAGTCCCTGGCAACCACACTACTATCGCCCCCGGTCGAACGGAACGCTGCTGGCGCTGGTGCTCTACATCAAGCCGAGCTGGTTCCTCGAGGCGGCGCGGCGGGCGACCTCGTCGCTGCGCTTCGGTCGCGTCGCCATCGAGGCCAACGATCCGATCACGCGCCACGTCTTCCGCATCGCCCGGGCAATGCTCGAGGACGGCGACGGCGGCGGCAACGTCGAGGACGTGCTCTGCGCGCTCACCCAGGCCTGCTTCGACCAGTCGTGGCAATGGACGCACGAGGGCACTGCCTTCGTCGGCCGGCCGCTTCCGGTCTGGGATTTCCGGGTACGTACCTCGCTTCGGCTGATGCGCGAGGGCGTCGGGCTGACCACTCTCGACGAGATCGCACGCAAGGCCGGCCTGTCGCGGCCGCATTTCTTCAAGCTGTTCCGCCAGCATGTCGGGGTGACGCCGAACATATACATGAACGCCCTGCGCATGGAGACGGCGATCCACCGGCTCTCGGCGTCGCACGACGCCGTCACCGCGATCGGCCTCGATCTCGGCTTCTCCAGCCAGGCGAGCTTCTCCCGCTTCTTCATCGCCAACGGCGTGGTCGCTCCGTCGGACTACCGCCGGAGCGTCACGGTGGCGGCTGCCCTCGACTGAAAAAGGCCGACTATGGGCGACGGTGCGAAACTGAAAGGTATGCCGGTCTCCGACGCCCCGCCTAGACTGTGGGCCTATGCGGGGGGACCCGTCACCTGAGGGCGGCGGGACGCAGCGGGCAGGAGCGGTTGATGGGAGAATTCATGCAGCGCCACCCAGCCTGGTCGGTCGTTCTGACCTTCCTGGCGGCGGTGCTGCTGTGGGCGATCTTCGCGCCCTGGCCGGACGGGTTGGAAGAGGTCTTCGGCCGCAAGCGCATCTTTCTCAACGCCGTCTTCTCGGGCGTCACTCTGGGCGGACTCTACTTCCTCGTGGCCAGCGGCTTCACGCTGATCTTCGGCCTGATGCGCAACGTCAATCTCGCCCACGGCTCGCTCTATCTGATCGGCGGCTATCTCGGTTTCGAGTTCTCCGAGGCGACCGGCCTCTGGCTGCTCTCCTTCGTCTTCGTCTTCATCGTCGTCGGCCTGATCGGCGTCGTCCTGCAATATGTCGTCTTCCGCCGGATGGAGGGCGAGGACCTGCGCCAGACCCTCGTCACCATAGGCCTGTCGATCGTCTTCGCCGACATATTGTTGTGGATCTGGGGCGGCCAGTCCTACACGATCCTGACGCCGGACTGGCTGAGCGGGCCGACCAAGCTGCCCGTCATCTCCTCCATCAAGTCGAACGGCGAAGTGGTCTACCTCTCCTATCCGGCCGTTCGTATCGCCATCCTGGCTGCGGCGATCGTCATCGGCGTGCTGATGTGGCTGGCGCTCAACCGCACGCGCATCGGCATGCTGATCCGCGCCGGCGTCGACGATCGCGAGATGCTCGCGGCGTCGGGCGTGCGCATCCAGTTCGTCTTCGTCGCCGTTTTCGCCTTCGGAGCGGGGCTTGCCGGCATTGGCGGCATCGTTGGCGGGACGTTCCAGTCGCTGTCGCCGGGCGAGGACGTCCGCTTCCTGCTGGCGTCGCTGGTCGTGGTGATCGTCGGCGGCATGGGCTCGATCCCTGGTGCCGCGCTCGGAGCGCTGGTCATCGGCCTCGCCGAACAACTCGGCTCGGTCTACGCGCCGACCTACTCGGTCGTGTTCACCTTCCTCATCATGGCAGTCGTGCTGGCGTTCCGTCCGCAGGGCCTACTCGGCGGAGGGCGCTAGTGGCGGTCGTCGTCCAAGCGAGTTCCGTCGAGCGCCGTCCGGCCTGGTACGGCCGGGTGCCGTCGGCCTGGTGGGTGATCGCCGTCGTCGCTCTGCTCATGCCCGCGGTCACCAACGACTTCATCCTGTTCCAGGTCTTCGGCTGGGCTCTGATCCTCGGAATGATCGCGCTCTCCCTGCAGTTCCTCGCCGGCTACGGCGGCATGGTCAGCCTCTTGCAGATGACGGTCGCCGGCATCGGCGGTTATGGCGTCGCCATCCTCGGCACCAGCGGCGTCGCCGCTATCTCGCTCCATTTGCCCTGGTGGATCTACATTCCCGTGGCGATCGCCATCGCCTCACTGTTCGGCACGCTGGTCGGCGCGCTCGCGGTGCGCACCGAGGGCATCTACACGATCATGATCACGCTGGCGATCGCCAGCGCCTTCTTCTACTTCGCACGCCAGAACTACGTGATCTTCAACGGCTATTCGGGTTTCAACCTGGTCGTGCCGCCGCATCTGTTCGGCGTCGACTGGCGTCAGCCCATGCCTTTCTACTATCTAGCCCTGGCCTGCGCGGTTCTCTCCTATCTCGCCGTGCGCTACGTCGCGCGCTCGCCCTTCGGCCTCGCGCTCCAGGGCGTGCGCGACAATCCCCGGCGGATGGCCGCGCTTGGCTTCAACGTCACCGCCCATCGCATCTTCGCCTACACCTTCGCTTCGGTGATCGCCGCGGTCGGCGGCATTCTGCTGGTCTGGCAGAATGCTCAGATATCGCCAGGCACTGCCGGCATTCCGGCGGCGATCGACATCCTGGTGATCGCCGTCGTGGGCGGCATCGCCCGCCCGATCGGGCCTTTCGTCGGCGCGCTGATCTACGTGCTTCTGCGCGCCTTCACGCCTGACGTGCTCACCGCCTTCGGCATGTCCGGCGAGCGCTTCAAGCTGCTGATCGGCATCGGCTTCCTCGTCATCGTCTACTTCTCCCCCGACGGCGTGCTCGGGCTGTGGGACCGCTGGCGCGCCTCGCGCAACAGCCGTGTCGACCCGCTGACTGGAGGGGAGCGATGAACGCGCCCGTCTCCGCTGCCACCCTCTCCAGCACCGCCTTCGCCGGCAACGCGCTCGAACTGCGCGGCGTCACCAAGACGTTCGGTGCACTCGCGGCGCTGACGGACGTTACGCTGACGGTCAGGCCGGGCGAACGGCGCGCCGTGCTCGGCTCCAACGGCGCCGGCAAGACGACCCTATTCAACTGCGTCACCGGCGATTTCCTGCCGACCTCCGGCGCGATCCGCCTGTTCGGCGAGGACGTGACCCGCTTCCCGGCGCACGAGCGCATTCGCCGCGGCCTGCGCCGCACCTACCAGATCTCGCTCCTGTTCGCCGGCCTCACCGTCACCGAAAACGTCTATCTGGCCTGCCGCGGGGTAAGCCGCGGCAGATTCTCGCTGCTCAGGCCCGGCCGCAGCGACGTTCTGATGGCGCGCGCGCGGGAACTGATCGAGGCCGTCCACATGGCCGACGCCCGCGACACCAAGGTCTCGGAACTGTCCTACGGCCAACAGCGCCAGCTCGAGATCGCCCTTGCGCTGGCGGGCGCGCCGCGCCTCATCCTCTTCGACGAACCTGCGGCCGGGCTGTCGCCGGCCGAGCGCGCCGATCTCGTCGCGATCCTCACCGGCCTGCCGTCGCATATCGGCTTCATCATCATCGAGCACGACATGGACGTGGCGCTCCGCGTCGCCGAGACCGTGTCGATGATGCACAACGGCCGCATATTCAAGGAGGGCACGCCGCGCGAGATCGAGAGCGACGCCGAGGTCCAGGAACTCTACCTCGGAGGCGGTCATGGCTGAACGCCGCGCCTCCGCGCCCGCCCTCGACATCCGCGGCCTCAACGTCTTCTACGGCGCCAGCCACGCGCTCCAGGGCGTCGACCTCCACCTCCACGGGGGCGTCCTTTCCGTCGTCGGACGAAACGGCATGGGCAAGACCACGCTGTGCAAGGCAATCATGGGCCTCGTACCGGTCGCGTCCGGATCGATCACCTTCGCCGGAACCTCGCTCGTCGGCCTCTCTCCCGCAGATATTGCCCGCCTCGGCGTCGGCTACGTGCCTCAGGGCAGGCGGCTGTGGCGTTCGCTCACCGTCGACGAACACCTGCAACTGGTGGCGAAGAAGGGCGGTGCCTGGACCGTCGAGCGCATCTACTCGACCTTCCCCCGCCTCGCCGAGCGCAAGGGCAATGGCGGCGGCCAGCTGTCGGGCGGCGAGCAACAGATGCTGGCGATCTCGCGCGCGCTGCTCGCCAATCCCCGCCTGCTGGTCATGGACGAGCCGACTGAGGGCCTTGCGCCGGTCATCGTCGCCCAGGTCGAGGAAATGCTGCTGCGTCTGGCGGACGAAGGCGGCATCGACGTGCTCGTCATCGAGCAGAACATTGGCGTCGCCACGGCGGTCGCCGAGAACGTCGCGATCATGGTCAACGGCCGCATCAACCGGATCGTTGAGGCCGGCATCCTAGCCGCCGACCGCGATCTCCAGCAGCGCATGCTCGGCGTCGGCCGCCACGAGCACGAGGCGGCCCCGGTTGCGGCCGCTCGCGGCAGCCAGGCCGCTACAGCCCCGGCGCCGGGCCCGGCGCTTGTCTACATGTCGAACCCGACCCTGCCGACGCGCTGGTCACGGCCAACGCCGGTCCGCGTCATCGAGAATGCGGCGCGTACCCGCTCCGCCGGCGTGGCGACGACGGCACGCGCCGACCTGCGTCCGCTCGCCTCCGCCGGCGAACAGGTGGTTCTGGTCGCCGGCACGCTGGACACCAAGGGCGACGAGCTTCGCTTCATCCGCGACGTGATCCGCGGCCACGGACTTCCGGTCCGCCTGGTCGACCTGTCGACCTCCGGCCGCCATTCGGGCGCCGAGGTGCCCGCTCACCAGATCGCCGCCTACCACCCGCGCGGCGCGGCCGGCGTATTCATCAACGACCGCGGCCAGGCGGTGGCCGGCATGACGCTCGCCTTCGAGCGCTGGATCGAGCGGCAGGGGGGCGTCGCCGGCATCATCGGCGCCGGCGGATCCGGGGGGACGGCGATGGTAGCCCCGGCGATGCGCACGCTGGCTGTGGGTGTGCCCAAGGTGCTGATCTCCACCGTGGCGTCGGGCGACGTGTCGCGCTACGTCGGCCCCGCCGACATCCTGATGCTGCACTCGGTGGCCGACGTTCAGGGGCTGAACTCGATCACCCGCGCAGTTCTGCGCAACGGCGCCAACGCGCTGTCTGGCATGGTGCTGGCGCAGCGCGAAGCCGCCCGCCGTCCGGCCCCGCCCGGCGAACTGCCGGCGCTGGGCCTGACCATGTTCGGCGTCACCACGCCTTGCGTCCAGCAGATCTCGGACACGTTGAAGGCCGACTACGACTGCCTCGTCTTCCACGCCACCGGCATCGGTGGACGCTCGATGGAGAAGCTGATCGATTCCGGCCTCGTGCGTGCCGTCATCGATGTCACCACGACGGAAGTCGCCGACATGCTGGTCGGCGGCGTCCTGCCGGCCACCGAGGACCGCTTCGGCGCGGTGATCCGCAGGCGCATTCCCTATGTCGGCTCCTGCGGCGCGCTCGACATGGTCAATTTCGGGCCGTTCGATACGGTCCCGGAGAAGTTCCGCAACCGGGTGCTCTACCGGCACAATCCGCAGGTGACGCTGATGCGCACCACCGCCGAGGAATGCGCCGCGATCGGTCGCTGGATCGGCGACCGGCTGAACCAGATGGACGCGCCGGTGCGTTTCTTCCTCCCCGAGGGCGGCGTTTCCGCCATCGACAAGCCCGGCCAGCCCTTTCACGACCCCGCCGCCGACCAGGCGCTGTTCAACGCGCTGGAGAGGACCGTGACGCAGACCACCAACCGCCAGCTCATTCGCGTGCCCTTCAACATCAACGACCGCGCCTTCGCCGAGGAGGTCGTGCGCGTCTTCCGCACGCTGCACGGCACGGGACGCACGCCCGGACGCGCCAGGAGCCGCAAATGAGGCATGAGCGTAGCGCAATCCTCGAACGTTTCCGCGCCATGGTCGCGCGCGGCGAGCCAATCGTCGGCGGCGGCGCCGGCACGGGCCTGTCGGCCAAGTGCGAGGAGGCCGGCGGAATCGACCTGATCGTCATCTACAATTCCGGCCGTTACCGCATGGCCGGCCGCGGCTCGCTCGCCGGCCTGCTCGCCTATGGCGACGCCAACGCCATCGTCGTCGAGATGGCCGCCGAGGTGCTACCGGTCGTGAAACGCACGCCGGTGCTCGCCGGCGTCAACGCCACCGACCCGTTCCGCCAGATGGACATCTTTTTGGACGAGCTGAAGCGCATCGGTTTCTCCGGCGTGCAGAACTTTCCGACCGTCGGCCTCATCGACGGCGTCTTCCGCGCCAATCTCGAGGAGACCGGCATGTCCTACGGGCTCGAGGTCGACATGATCGCCAAGGCGCGCGCCCGCGACATGCTGACCACGCCCTACGTCTTCAATCCCGACGAGGCGGCGGCGATGGCGAAGGCCGGCGCCGACATCGTGGTGTGCCATCTCGGCCTGACCACCGGCGGCGCCATCGGCGCGCACACCGCGCTGAAGCTCGCCGACTGCCCGGCGCTGGTCGATGCCTGGGCGGATGCCGCGCTGAAGGTCAACCCGGAGGTCCTCGTGCTCGTCCACGGGGGCCCGGTCGCCGAGCCGGCCGACGCCGAGTTCATCCTGGGCCAGACCAGGAACTGCCACGGATTCTACGGCGCCTCGTCGATGGAGCGGCTGCCGGTGGAGACGGCGCTCACCGAACAGACGCGCCGCTTCAAGCGCATTTCAACGCATCACGCCGCAGGGGCGGGGCGCTCCGCGGCGGACAGACGGGCAAGGGAGGAATGACCATGACAGTGACCGGGCAGCTGATAGGCCAGCTCATCCTGTGGTTCATTCTGGCGGTCATCGTCATCGCCATCACCTACTGGGTGATGAACTGGCTGTACCGACGCTCGACCAAGGAGATCGCGTTCGTCCGCACCGGTTTCCTCGGCGAGAAGGTGGTCATCGACGGCGGCGCCTTCGTCTGGCCGATCGTCCACGACATCACCCCCGTCAACATGAACTCGATGCCGCTGTCCGTGATGCGTAACAAGGACAACGCACTGATCACCCGCGACCGCATCCGCGTCGACGTCGAAGCCGAGTTCTACGTCCGCGTCCGCCCGACGCGCGAGGCCGTCTCGATCGCCGCCTCCACCCTTGGCCGCCGCACGCTCACCGCCGAGAACATCCACGTCCTACTTTCCGGCAAGTTCGAATCCGCGCTCCGCGCCATCGCCGGCGACATGACGATCGCCGAGATGCACGAGCAGCGCGCGACCTACGTCACCCGCGTCAAGGAGTTCGCCCAGGAGGATCTGTCGCGCAATGGTCTCGAACTGGAATCGGTCGCCATCATCGACATCGACCAGACCGCGCTCGAATTCTTCAACCCGTCCAACCGCTTCGACGCGGAAGGCCTGACCTCGCTGATCCGCGACATCGAGGAACGGCGCAAGCTGCGCAACGACATCGAGCAGGATTCGATGATCCGCATCCGCGCCCGCAACCTCGAGGCCGAGAAACAGGCGCTGCAGATCGAGCAGGAGGCCGAGGAGGCGCGCCTGATCCAGGAACGCGGGATCGAGTTCCTTCGTGCCCAGCAGCGTGCCGAACTGGCCCGTGAGCGCGCCGAGCGCGACACGGACGCCGAACGCGCCCAGATCCACGCCCGCGAGGTGATCGAGAAGGCGCGGCTTACCAACGAGATGTCGATCGCCGAGACGCGTATCTCGACCGAACGCGAGGTGCGCCAGCGCGAGATCGAACGGCACATGGCGATCGAGGCGGCCGAGATCAACTCGCGCGAGGAGATCGAGAAGGCGCGCATCCTCCAGGAGCGTGCCATCAGCGAGGCGAGGATCGCCAACGAGAAGGAGACGGAGGCGCTGGAGATCGAGCGCCGGCGCGCCATCGAGGAGGCCGAGATCTCGGCGAAGGAATCGACCGAACGCGCTCGCATCGCCCAGGAGCAGTCGGTGACCGAGGCGCGGATCGAACGCGACCGCGAGACGCAGACGAAGGAGATCGAACGCCAGCGGCAGATCGACCAGGCCCAGATCGCCGCGCGCGAGGGGGTCGAAAAGGCCCGCATCGAGCAGGAGCGCGCCATATCCGAGACGCGCATCGCCAACGAGGAAGACACCAGGCGGCGCGAGATCGAGCGGCACAAGGTCGTCGAGTCCGCCGAGATCGCTGCCCGCGAGGAGATCGAGAAGGCGCGCATCGTCCAGGAGCGGGCCGTCTCCGACGCGCGCATCGCCAACGAGGAAGAAACGCGTCGCCGCGAGATCCAGCGCAACCGCACCGTCGAGGAAGCCGAGATCGCGGCCCGCGAGGCGACCGAGAAGCTGCGCATCGCCGAGGCGGCGACGGTGAGCCAGGAACGCATCGCCACCGACAAGCGCATACGCGAACTGGAGATCGAGCGGCAGAAGGCGATCGAGGAGGCCGAGATCGCCGCCCGCCAGGCGACGGAAGCCGCCAAGATCGCGCGCGAGAAGAGGCTCGCCGCCGAGCGGATCGCCTACGAGCAGGATCTGCGCGAGCGCGAGATCGCCAGGAACCGCGCCGTCGATCAGGCCGACATCGCCTCCCGCGAGGTGGTCGAAGCGGCCCGAATCGAGGTCGAGGCGCGCATCGACAGGGAGCGCATCGCCCGACGCGAGGAGACGCAGTTGCGCGAGACCGCCGCGATGGAGACGACCGAGACCGCGCGCATCGCCCAGCTCCGCCGCGTCGACGGCGAGCGCATCGCCGCCGAGACGGAGACCCGTTCGCGCGAGATCGACCGCAATACCAGGCTGGAGACTGTCGAGGTGGCCTCGCGCCACAGCGTCGACCGCGTCCGCATTGAGAACGAGGCGGAAACGGCGCGCGAGCGCATCGCCCGCGAGGAGAAGACCCGCGCCCTGGAGATTGCCCGCAACCGGACGGTCGAGGAAGCGCAGGTCACGGCGGAAGAGGCTGTAGAGGCAGCCCGTATCGCCCAGCGCCGGGCGCTCGACTCCGCCCGCATCGCCGCCGACGCCGAGATCAGGTCGCGCGAAATTGAACGCAACGCGGCCGTCGAGACTGCCGAGGTTGCCACGCGGCGCGGTGTTGATCAGGTGCGCATCGAGAAGGAGGCCGATACGACCGCCGAACGCATCGCCCGCGACGAGAGGATCCGCACGCTCGAGATCGCCCGTAACCAGGCGCTCGACGAAGCGCAGGTCGCTGCCGACGAGGCGGTCGAAGCTGCGCGCATCGCCCAGAAGAAGACGCTCGACGCCGAGCGGATCGCCGCCGAGCAGGCTGTGCGCGAACGCGCTATCGCCCGCGAGGAAGCGGTCGAGGCCAAGGAGATCCAGCGCCGCGAGGCCGTGGAGCGCCAGCGCATTTCCGCCGAGCTGGAACTGGAGCGCGACCGCATCGCCTCGCAGAAGACCCGCGAGGTCATCGACATCGACCGCAAGAAGTCGGTCGAGGTGGCCGACCAGGATCGCATCATCGAGCTTGCCGTGAAGAAGTCCGAGCGTGCCGGCGCCGATGCCAAGGTGCGCGTCGCCGAGATCCAGGCCCAGCGCGAGGTCGATACGGCGGACGTCGAGCGCGAGCGCGCTACCGAGGCGGCCCGCCTCGAACGCCGGCGCTCGCTCGAGCAGCTCGAGATCGCCCGCGTGCAGACGTTGCGCGAGGCCGAGATCGCCTCGCGCGAGGAGATCGAGCGCGCCAGGATCGCCTCCGACCGCGGCCTCGACGAGGCCCGCATCGGCCAGGAGACGGAACGCCGCCGGCTCGAGGTCCGCCGCGAGCACGACGTCGAGACGGCGCAGATGGAAAAAGCCATCTCGCTCTACCGCAAGTCGCTGGATGAATCGGCGGCCCGCGTCGAGGCCGACGTCGCCCGGGTCCGCGCCGCCGAGGCCGAGGAGCGCGTCAAGACCACGCGTGCCACCGAGGAGGCCAAGCGCCGCCGTTCCGTCGACGTGCTGATGGCCGAGAAGGAGGCCGAGGAGAAGAAGATCGCGGCCGAGGCCGAGCGCATC
The DNA here is from genome assembly GCA_937958475.1 of uncultured Mesorhizobium sp. Lineage (GTDB taxonomy): Bacteria > Pseudomonadota > Alphaproteobacteria > Rhizobiales > Rhizobiaceae > DUSC01. The sequence goes on from CALFXR010000064.1 coordinate 16,939, forward strand.
CGCAAGTCGGTCGAGGCCGAGGCGCAGAAGCTGCTCAACGAGGCCGAGAACGTGCTCACCGACGCCGCCCGCTTCTCGCTGTTCCGCCGCAAGCTGCTCGAGCACGTCGAGGGCATCGTCGCGGCCTCCGTCAAGCCGCTGGAGAAGATCAACGACATCCGCATCGTGCAGATGGACGGTCTCAACCAGGGCAACGGCGGCGGCGGCAGCCCGACCGACGAGGTCATCAACTCCGCGCTGCGCTACCGCGTCCAGGCGCCGCTGATCGACAGCCTGCTCGCCGACATCGGCATCGACGGCTCGAACATCGCCAAGCAGGGCGGCCTGATCCGCGAGGCCTCCGACATGCAGCGCATCGCCAGCGACACGGCCAAGGCGGCCAAGGCCAAGCCCTCGGGCGGGTCCGAAGGCAAGGGAGACTGATCGATGGCGCGGGTCTACGTATCGAGTGTCGTCGCCGCCCCGGCGGCCAAGGTGTGGGAGCGCGTGCGCGACTTCAACGCTCTGCCGCGGTGGCATCCCGCCATCCGCGAGAGCCGCATCGAGAACGCCGAGCCCTCCGACAAGGTCGGCTGCGTTCGCGACTTCCGCCTGCAGAATGGCGATCGTATCCGCGAGAAGCTCCTGGGCCTCTCCGACTACGACTTCTTCTGCACCTATTCGATCCTCGACAGCCCGATGCCGCTGACCAACTACGTGGCGACGCTGCGGCTCACCCCGATCACCGACGGCGACCGCACCTTCGCCGAGTGGAGCGCGGAGTTCGACTGCTCCGCCGATGTCGCCGACGACCTCGTCAACAACATCGGCGGCAACGTCTTCCAGGCGGGCTTCGACTCGCTCAAGCGGCACTTTGGCGGCTGAGCCATGGTAAAGGTAGTGAAGAGCACGATCATCGATGCCCCCGTCGAGGTGGTATGGGCGGTCCTGCGCGACTTCAACGGCCATGATCGCTGGCATCCGGCGGTCGCCGACAGCGCGATCGAGCGCAGCCTGCCGTCGGACAAGATCGGCTGCGTGCGTCGTTTCCACCTCGTCGACGGCTCCGAGCTGCGCGAGCAGCTGCTGACGCTCTCCGACATCGACATGGCGTTCAGCTACTGCCTGCTCGATACGCCGGTTCCGCTCTTCAACTACGTCGCCCATGTCAGGCTGCTGCCCGTCACCGACGGCGACCGCACCTTCTGGCACTGGGAATCGCGCTTCGATACACCCGCTGGCCGCGAGGAAGAACTCGCCCGCATGGTCGGCGGCGACATCTACGAGGGCGGCTTCGCCGCCATCCGCGCCGAGCTCGCCTCGGCGCCGGCAATGGAGGGAGCCCGCTGATGCCGCTGCGCGTCGAGACCTACGACAGGATCGAGGACGCCGCCCGCGCTCTCTCGACCAACCGCAACGCCCGCGTCATCGGCGGTGGTACGCTGCTCATGCGCGGCGTCAACGCCGGCGTGCAGGGCTTCGACACCGTCATCGTCGTGCGCGGCGGCCAGAGCCGGGAGATCCAGTCCGACGGCGCCCGCCTCGAAATCGGCGCCGGCGTCACCATGGCTTCCATCGCCGCCAATGCGGACCTCGCCTTCCTCGCCCCCGCCGCGCGCGTCGTCGGCGGGCCGGCGGTCAGGGCGGCGGCGACCGTCGGCGGCAACCTCTTCGCCCGGCCGCCCTTCGGCGAGTTGACGACGGCTCTGCTCGCGCTCGGCGCGCAGATCCACTATGTCGGCCACGGTACGCCGCAATCGATCGATGACTTCCTGCGCGAGCGCGGCCGCGATCGCACGCGCATCGTCCGCGCCGTGTCGGTGCCGCGCATCGGCGATCCGTCGGCCTTCCGCTTCGTCAAGGTGACGCGCGTGGCGCCGAAGGGCGCCGCCATCCTGTCGATCGCGGCTCACGTGCCCATGCAGGGCGGCCGCGTCACGGGCGCGCGCATCGCCGTCTCCAACATGGGGCCGACGCCGCTGCGCGCCATCGGCGCCGAGCGGGCGCTCGAAGGCCAGCCGCTTAGCGACGACACCGCCCAGCGCGCCGCCGCGGCGATGATGGAGGGGCTGTCGCCGCTCACCGACGAACTGGCTTCGGAATGGTATCGGCGCGAAGTCGCACCGGTGCACTTGAGGCGGCTGCTGCTGCCGAACCACGGAAGGTAACCGCGATGGCGAAGAAGCCGGTCCAGTTTCGCCTCAACGGCGACGAGAAGGCGGTGTTCGCCGCGGAAGGCGAGAACCTGCTCGACGTGCTCCGCCGCGGCGTCGGCGACCTGACGCCGAAATTCGGCTGCGGGCAGGGCACCTGCGGAGCTTGCACCGTCATCATCGACGGTGAGCCGCGGCTTTCCTGCATCACGCTCGCGGAGACGGTCGAGGGCAAGGCGGTTTCTACCGTAGCCGGCCTCGCCGACGGCGCCCGGCTGCACCCCTTGCAGGACGCGTTCATGCGTCACTTCGCTGCCCAGTGCGGCTACTGCACGCCCGGAATGCTGATGGCTGCGAAGGCGTTGCTCGACCGCAACCCGCGCCCGAGCCGCGAGGACGTCGTCGACGCCATCTCCGGCAATCTCTGCCGGTGCACCGGATACGAGGCGATCATCAACGCTATCCTCGACGCTGCCTCCGGTGCGTCCCAGAACGCAAGGCGGGTGTGACATGCCAGTAGAAATGCGCAAGGAATTCTTCGCCAACGAGCGCGATGACAACCTCAACGAAATCGGCAAGCCGACGCAGCGCCAGGATATACTCGGTCACGTCACCGGCCGTTCGCCCTTCTACGACGACCATCTGTTCGAAGGCTTGTTGCACATGCGTTGCGTGCGCAGCCCGCACCACCACGCCCGTGTCCGCTCGATCGACATCTCGCAGGCCGAGCGCATGCCCGGCGTCAAGCGCGTCATCCTGGCGCGCGACGTGCCGCGCAACCTCAACACGCTGCTGTCGCTACTCGACTTCGGCCTCGACGACGAGCCGCTGATCTCCGAGAAGAAGGTCTCATACAAGGGCGAGCCGGTCTGTGCCATCGTTGCCGAGAGCGAGCGCGCCGCGCGCGAGGCATGCGAGAAGGTGCGCGTCGACTGGGAGCCGCTGCCCGCTGTCTTCGACGTCGAGGAGGCCATCAAGCCCGGCGCGCCGTCCGTCAACGAGGCCTATCCGACGAACCTCTTCGTCTACCACGACAAGTACGACCACCAGAAGCTGCGCTACGGGGACGTCGAGGCTGCCTTCGCCCGCGCCGACCACATCATCGAGGGCCGCTACCAGATGTCGCCGATCGAGCAGGCGCCGATGGAGACCTGCGGCGCCATCGCCGCGCCGGAAACCAACGACCGCTTCGTCTGCTACACCTCCACCCAGGCGCTGTTCTTCTCGCTCGGCACCGCGGCGAAGCTGCTCGACGTCTCCTCGGCCCGGCTCCATTTCATCGGCGGCACGGTCGGCGGCGGCTTTGGCGGCAAGGTCGACAGCCTGCACGAGCCGATGGCCATCCTCGGCGCCATGCTCACCGGGCGGCCGTGCAAGTACATGTTCGACCGCGTCGAGGAGATGCAGGTCGGCGCGCCGCGCGGCGCCGAGCGCTGGTACCTGAAGGACGGTGTCACCCGCGACGGCCGCATCGTGGCGCGAAAATTCACCGGCTACTTCGATTCCGGCGCCTACACCCGCCTGTCGAGCTACGCCATCATCAAGGCCGTCGGCCACCTGCCGGGGCCCTACACGATCCCCAACGTCTATGCCGACGTCTACTGCGTCTACACCAACCGCACGCCGGCCACCGCCATGCGCGGCTTCGGCATCACCGGCGTCGACTTCGCCATCGAGACGCACATGGACAAGGTGGCGCACGCGGTCGGCATGGATCCGATCGAGCTGCGCATCCTCAATTCCTACCGCGACGGCGACATGAAGGCGCACCGCCGTCTGGCGAAGAACACCGCGCTCGTCGAGTGCTGCCAGGTGGCGGCGGAGAAGGCGCACTGGCAGATCTCGGCCGCGGCGCGCCATGCGACCTCGCTCACCGGCGGCGGCGGCGAACGCGCGCAACTGCCCGCGCATACGGCGACCGACCAGCAGGGCCTGGTTCCCGGCGGCCGTACCGGCGGCTACGCCCGTTCGACCAAGCGCAAGGAGCCGGATTTCGCCGCCAGGCCGCCGCAGCCGGCCGCCCCGATGCCAGCAGCGCCCGCGCCGCAGCGCCCCGCAGCGTCCATTGAGCCCGTGCCGTCCGCACCGCCGGCTCCGCCCGTCGCCCCGCGCGCACCGGCGCGGTTCTCGTCCTCCATTTCCGGGCTGAGGAGACGCTGACATGGCACGCCATCGCGGCAAGGGCTTTTCCTGCATCAACTACCCGATCGGCATGAATCTCGGCGGCGACCCGAGCCAGGCCCTTGTCCACTCCAATCCGGACGGCAAGTTCATGGTGGCGCTGTCGTCGATCGATCTCGGCCAGGGCATGAAGTCGGTGACGCGGCAGATCGCCGCCGAGACGCTCGGCGTGCCGATCGCCGACGTCTATGTCGACACCGCCGATTCCGACACCGGCCCGCACTGCATGGGCTCGTTCGCCTCGCGCGGCACGCACCGCGTCGGCAACGCCGTCATCCAGGCCGCCCAGGAGGCGCGCGCCGTCATGCTCGAGGCCGCCGCCGAGGAGCTGGAGGTCAATGCCGCCGACCTCGTCACCGACGGCAAGGGCAATATCCACGTGCGCGGCGCACCGTCGCGTGCCATCACCGTCGCCGCCGCCTGCGGCGCTGCCCAGTTCAAGCAGGGCCGCACCGTCTCCGGACGCGGCATCTTCTTGATCCCGCTCTCCGACGTCGATCCCGACACCGGCGAGATGACGCCGGTGTCCTGCTTCGCCCATGCCGCGATGATCGTCGAGGTCGAGGTCGACGACGAGACCGGCGATGTCGCCGTCATCGAGATGAACAGCGCCTACGAGGTCGGCCGTGCGCTTAATCCGCGGCTGGTCGAGCAGCAGCTCGTCGGCGGCGCCTGGATGGGTATGAGCCATGCGCTCTGGGAGACGACCGAGCCCTATTATCCCGACCGCTCGCACGGACCGATCGACTTCAACACCTATCTGATGCCGGGCCCGGGCAATATCGCGCCGCACAACATCGCCATCCTCGAGCGGCCGGCGCCCGACGGTCCCTATGGCGGCAAGGGTCCGGGCGAGATGTGCGCCAACCCGGTGCTGCCGGCGGTCGCCAACGCCGTCTTCAACGCCGTCGGCGTGCGCGTCGACGAACTGCCGATAACGCCGGAGAAGGTGTTGCGCGGCATCCGCGCCCAGGGCGGCGCCCGGCCGCAGGCGCGGAGGTAGGTCTTCGCCATGGCGGTCAGGCGCGCGATCATCGGCATCGACACTCCCGACGCGCTGGCGCGCGCGCTGCGCGCCGCGCAGTACCTTGCCGGCGACGAACTGGCGACCGCCGCCTATCTGGCGCTGGCGCTAGGCAAGCCGCTGCTGCTGGAAGGCGCGCCCGGCGTCGGCAAGACCGAAGCCGCCAAGGCCATCGCCGCCGTGCTCGGCCGGCAGCTCGTTCGCCTGCAGTGTTTCGAGGGTATCGACGCCTCCGCCGCCCTCTACGAATGGAACTATCCGCGCCAGATGCTGGCGATCCGCCAGTCGGGCGAGGCCCATGTCAACATCTACGGCGACGAGTATCTGATTGCCCGGCCGATGCTGGAGGCGCTGCGCCATCCGCGCGACACGGTGCTGCTCATCGACGAGATCGACCGCGCCGACCACGAGTTCGAGGCGTTTCTCCTCGAATTCCTCTCCGATTTCTCGATCTCGATCCCCGAGCGCGGCACGCTGCGCGCCGAGGAGCATCCGGTCGTCGTGCTCACTTCCAACCGCACCCGCGAGCTGCACGAGGCGCTCCGGCGGCGCTGCGTCTACCACTGGATCTCCTATCCCGACGCGGCCCGCGAGGCCGAGATCGTCATGATGCGCGCGAGCTCCGTGGCGCGCGACACCGCCGCCGCTGTGGTCCGCGCCGTCGGCGCCTTGCGCGCCGAGCCGCTGGCGAAGCCCCCCGGTGTCGCCGAGACGGTCGAGTGGGCCGAGGCCGCGACGCTGCTCCACGCCCAGGGGTCGGCCTGGCCGACCGCCTTCAAGCGTGCCATCGGCGTCGCCCTGAAGGACCAGGACGACCTCGTTTTCATCGGCGACCGGCTCGACGACATCTTGAAGGGAGCCGCGGCGTGACCGATGCGCTTCCTCCCGCCCTGTCGCCCTTCGTCGCCTTCGCCGGCGTTCTGCGCGCCAACGGCTTTTCGGTGGCGCCGGAGCAGACTCAAGGCTTCATCGCAGCCGTCGGCCTGCTCGGGCCGCGCTCGATCCGCGATGTTCACCGCGCCGCCGTCGCGCTCTTTGCTCCGCCGCCCGAGCAGCGCGAGGTCTTCGACGCGTTGTTCCGCATGGTCTTCCTCGGCCAGACCTTGGCCGCGCCGGCCACGGCCGATCCCGACGAGGAGGAGCTTCAGGCCTTCGACGACCGCGACGGCGCCATGGAGCCGCCAGAGGCCGACGAGGAGCGCGAGGCGGGCGCCGAGGCGACCGGCGTCGAGAAGCTGACCATGCGCGTCTTCGCCGGCGTCGGCGAGAGCGAGGCGCTGCGCCGCTTCCAGCGTGTTGCTCCCCAGGCGCTCCCGCGCCGCGCCTCGCGGCGCTGGCGAGCGGCCAGGGCAGGGGCGAGCGCCGATTTCCGGCGCGCGCTCCGCGAAGCCGTGCGCCGCGACGGCGAGGTCGTGCGCCTCCCCATGCTATCGCGGCGCCAGCGCCAGCGGCGCATCCTCTTGCTCGTCGACGTCTCCGGCTCGATGAAGTCGAGCACCGAGAGCCAGCTCCGTTTCGCTCATGCCTTGATGCGCTCGACCGAACGCCTCGAGGTGTTCACCGTCGGCACCAGGCTCACCCGCGTCACCCGGGCGCTGAAGGCGCGCAATCGCGACCAGGCGCTGGCGCTGGCCTCGACCTTGGTCGCGGACTGGGATGGCGGCACCCGGCTCGGCGACGCGCTGCAGGCCTTCCTGTCGGTACCGCGCTTCGCCTCCTTCGCCCGCGGCGCGCTGGTCGTCGTGCTCTCCGACGGTCTCGAGCGTGGCGATCCGGCGGCGCTGATCGACGCGGTGGCGCGACTGCGCCGCCTTGCCTGGGCAATTCTCTGGCTCACCCCGCTCGCCGCCGACGCGTCGTACGTGCCGCAGACCGAGGCGTTGACGGCCATCCTGCCCGACCTCTCACGCCTCGGCAGCGCCGCCGACACGGCCAGCCTCTGCCGCGAGGTGCTCGACTTCTCCCGGAGGGCCGCATGATCCCGGCGATCGATGCCCATCATCACATCTGGCGGCAGACCGACCTGCCCTGGCTGCTCGGCCCGACCCAGCCGCGCATCTTCGGTCCCTACGACGCCATCAAGCGCGACTATCCGATCGAGGAATATCTTTCCGACATCGCCGGCACCGGCGTGGTGAAGTCGGTCTACGTGCAGGCCAACTGGGCGCCCAACTGGTTCGCCGACGAGGCCGCCTGGGTTCAGGAGACCGCCGAGCGCACCGGCTGGCCGCACGGCATCGTCGGCTACTGCGACATGACGCAGAAGGACGCCCGCCGCGACCTCGACCGGCTGGCGAGATACCCCCTGATGCGCGGCGTGCGCCAGCAACTGCACTGGCACGAGAACCCGCTCTACCGCTTCGCCAGACGCCCCGACCTCGCCGCCGACCCGATCGTCCAGAAGAACGTCGCCCATCTCGCGCAATACGGCTGGTCGTTCGACCTCCAGGTCTTCGCCCACCAGATCGATTCCGCCTGCGCCCTGGCCGAGGCCTGCCCGCACGTCACCTTCGTCCTCCAGCATGCCGGCATGCTCGAGGACCTGTCGGATGAGGGCCGCGATTCCTGGCGCAAGGCGATGAAAAAGCTCGCCCGGCACAAGAACGTCGTCTCCAAGCTCTCGGCTTTCGGGACCTTCATTCATCGCAACGATCCGGCCCACATCGCCTGGATGGTCGCCGAGACGGTCGCGATCTTCGGGCCGAAGCGCTGCCTTTACGGCTCAAACTTCCCGATCGAGAAGCTGTGGACCGACTATGCATCCCTCATTGCCGCCTTTCGCGACGCAGCAGCCCCGCTCAGCGCGGCGGCGCAGAAGGCCATCTTCCACGACACCGCCAGGCGGGTCTACCGCCTCTAGCCAGCCCTTGCAGACACGGGAGGAACACGCACCATGGCCCTTGAGATCAAGATCCTCGACTACGGCGATATCGAACTGGAATCGAGCTTCCTCGTTCTCGGGCGCGACTGCGGCCGCACCCGCCGCGTCCCCGTCTACGGCTTCCTCATCCTGGGCGGAAAGTACCCGGTCGTCGTCGATACAGGCTACCGCGACAACGCCATCATGCAGTCGCTCGGCATGCGCGGCCTGCAGTTCCACGAAAACATGATCGAGAACCAACTCGCCCGCCACGGCGTCAAGATGGGCGACGTTCGCTACGTCTGCCACACCCACCTGCACATCGACCATGCCGGGAAGGACGACCACTTCCCGATGAACACGACGGTGGTCCTGAACCGCCGCGAGCTCGAATATTCCGTCTCCGGCCTGATGCACCCGCAATATCCCAAGCCGGACATCCAGCACTTGATCGAGCGCCTGCACACGCCCGGCGCGATCCGGCTGGAAGACACCGAGATCACCGGCGAGATCGAGCTGATCCCGGGCGTCACGCTCGACTGGGCCGGTGCCCACACCGAGGGCTCGATGAATGTGCATGTCGAGACGGCGGAGGGCCGCGCCACGATCTGCGGCGACGTCATCTACGACTTCAACGACCAGATCGTGGAGCCTCTGCACGAGATCCACGATCACGAACCGCGCGTCACCGGCAACCACGGCAACACCAAGCGGCAGGAAAAGGCGGCGATCAAGAAGCTGCTCAACCGCTCGAAGTTTCTCCTGCCGATACACGACAAGCCGGCCAAGATCGAGGCCGACCAAGTGGTCGGCCGCCTCGACATGGTTGTGCCGGGACCGATCGTCCAGTCGGTGCCGAGAAGAAACTGGTTTCCGGTCTGACGAAAAAGGAAACCGGGCAGAGGGAGGAAGGGCATGGCCAACGAAGCGGTGCGGCCGGAGTTCCGCCGCCTGATCGACGAATGGGCGCCGGTCCGTCAGATCGGGCAGGGGTTCACGTTCACGGAGGGGCCAATCTGGCACCCGCGTGACCACTACCTCCTGTTCTCGGACATGCCCGCCGACGTGCGACGGCGCTGGGACCGTTGGGGCGTGCGCGAGGCAATGCGTCCGTCGAACAAGGCGAACGGGCTGACCTATGACCGCGATCTCAACCTGATCGCCTGCGAGCACGCCACCTCCTCGCTGGTCCGCTTCCGGCCCGACGGCGTCCGCGAGGTGCTCGCCACGCATTTCGAGGGCCGCGAACTGAACAGCCCCAACGACGTCTGCGTGCGTTCCGACGGCTCGATCTACTTCTCCGATCCCTGGTATGGTCGCATGCCGGTTTACGGCGTCGAGCGGCCGCGCCAGCTCGGCTGGCAGGGCGTCTTCCGACTGCGTCCGGGCCAGGTCGGCGGCGACCCGCAACTCGTCGTCGACCGCTACATGTTCTCCCAGCCCAACGGCCTGTGCTTCTCGCCGGACGAGAAGCGGCTCTACGTCAACGATACCGAGCAGGCCAACATCCGCGTCTTCGACGTCGCCGCGGACGGTTCCCTCTCCAACGGCCGCGTCTTCGCCTCCGGCATCAAGGATTCGCTGAAGCCCGGGGTGCCCGACGGCATGAAGTGCGATGCCGAGGGCAATGTCTGGGTAACTGCACCCGGCGGTATCTGGGTCTACGAGCCGAAGGGCACGCTGATCGGCAAGATCGATGTCCCGGAACTCGTCGCCAACCTGCACTGGGGCGGCGCCGACTGGCGCACGCTGTTCATCACCGCGACGACGTCGCTCTATGCCGTCGAGACCAGGGTCGGCCCGCGGCCGGAGCCGTTCATGCGCGCCGATGCCGGGGCGGGGCAGGCTGGGTCCTCGCAAACCGCATCGTCGTCGTCGGCCCCGGCAAAGCCGGCCCCCGGGGGTGCCGGTCTCCGCCTCGATCCGTCGCGCTGCGCCATGATCATCCAGGACATGCAGAACGATGTCGTCATGGAGGGCGGCGCCTTTGCGTCGTCCGGCTCGCCGGCGCACTGCCGCGAGCAGAACGCCATTCACAACGCCGCGCGGCTCGCCGAGCGCTGCCGCGCGCTCGGTATCCCGGTCATCCATGTCTGGTTCGTCCGCCGTCCGGACGGCCGCGACATGACGCTGAACGCCCCGCTCTTCGAGGGCTCGATCGACGCCAACGCCATGGTCGAGGGCACCTGGGGAGCGGCCCCCGTGCCGGGATTGGAGCCGAAGCCTGGCGATCATATCGTGCGCAAGAACCGGATGAGCGCCTGGGAGGGCACGACACTCGAGACGATCCTCAAGGCCGAGGGTCGCGACATCATCATCGAGACCGGTGCCTGGACCAACATGTCGATCGAGCACACGGCGCGCACCGGCGCCGACAAGGGCTATGTCATGGTCATTCCGGAAAACGCCTGCTCGACCATGAACGCCGACTGGCACCGGGCCTCGATCAACTACGCCATGCAGAACGTTGCCGCGGTTTCCGACACCGACGCCGTGCTTGCCGCGCTGGGCTGAGCCGGGCCGCACCGCGTCGCGGGCGGGACGCGGGTTGAAGGGCCGCGGCTGGGGATGCTTTCGCCGGACGCCTTCCTCTCTCGTCCTTCGGGATCGGTTTCTCCCGGAATCGGAGAAGAGTGGGCGGAGGCGCTGGAGAAGCGACGGCCGCGCGTTCGACCTGCCGGGCCGGGCGTCAAGAGCCGACCCATGACTTCGGCAAGGCGTGTCGATCCCAGATCAGCCGCTCGTGTCTTCGCCCGTCGCGGCATCGCGGCGGCGGATTGCGTCGCTGGCGCCCTTGCGCTGCTGGTCCTTCGCGGCCTTGCGGATCTGGTCGAAGCGGTTCTCTTCTATGTCCTTGGGCGCCGGCTGGGCGTCGGCTTTCTTGGTGAACGTGATCATCGGTCTCACTCCTGGCTCAGAATGCATGCGGGAGGCACGCCGGGACGGGAGTCCCGGCGACAGCCGTTTCGGGTCGAGCGAGCCTTACGCGGCGAGCGCGGTCGCGCAGCTTTCAGCGCCGCGCTTGTCGGGGGTCTTCTGCCCCGGCATCGTAGCCCATCCGCCGGCTTCGACGAACTGGCGCTTCTTGTAGCCATCGGTGATCGCCTTGAATTCCACCAGTCGCGCCGCCGCGTCCGGTGCCGCGTTGAACCGTTCGACGCAGATGGCGGACGCCAGTTCCCCGCGCGCGACATCGCCGGCGGTCATCGCCGCCGCGCGCGAGGTGCTGCCGGTTACCCATCCGCCCCAGCTGAATCCGACGACGATCGCCGCGAGGATCGCGCCGACGCACGCCCAGACGAGCATCGATTTGCTCGGCTGGTAGTCGTCCCAGCGCTGGGACATCGTTCTCTTGCTGCTGCTCTGCATGGCCATGGTCGTGCTCCTTGCTGATTGCTGTTGAAGGTCGGCCTTCCGGCCACGATGACCGAATGGTTCAGGCACTGCTCAGTAACCCATTGCGCCCGAGCCGCCGCCAGCGGCCGTGGGCGTATCCCTCGGAGGCGCGTCGGCGATCATCGCTTCGGCGGTGATCAGCAGGGCCGCGATCGAGCCGGCATCCTGCAGGGCCGTGCGAACGACCTTGGCCGGATCGACGATGCCGGCCTTGATCATGTCGACATAGGTCTCGGTCTGCGCGTCGAAGCCCTGGTTGAGGTCCTTGCCGTCGGTCAGCCTGCCGACCACGACCGAGCCTTCGACGCCGGCATTCTCCGCGATCTGCCGGATCGGCGCCTCGAGCGCGCGCAGCACGATCGAGATGCCGGCCGTGATGTCGGTGTTGTCGCCCGTCAGCGAGGTCAGGACGGCCCTGGCGCGCAGTAGCGCCACGCCACCGCCCGGTACGATGCCTTCCTCGACGGCCGCGCGGGTCGCGTTGAGCGCGTCGTCGATGCGGTCCTTCTTTTCCTTGACCTCGGTCTCGGTCGCGCCGCCGACGCGGATCACCGCGACGCCGCCGGCGAGCTTGGCCAGCCGCTCCTGCAGCTTCTCCTTGTCGTAGTCCGAGGTGGTCTCCTCGATCTGACCCTTGATCTGCGCGATGCGGCCCTGGATCGCGGCCTTCTCGCCGGAACCGTCGATGATCGTTGTCGTGTCCTTCTCGATGACCGCACGCTTGGCCTGGCCGAGCATGTCGAGCGTGACATTCTCCAGCTTGATGCCGAGGTCTTCCGAGATCACCTGGCCGGCGGTCAGCACGGCGATGTCTTCCAGCATCGCCTTGCGCCGGTCACCGAACCCGGGCGCCTTGACGGCCGCGACCTTGAGGCCGCCGCGCAGCTTGTTGACGACCAGCGTGGCCAGCGCCTCGCCCTCGACGTCCTCCGAGATGATGAGCAGCGGCTTGCCGCTCTGCACGATCGCCTCGAGGATCGGCAGCATCGCCTGAAGGTTGCCAAGCTTCTTCTCGTGGATGAGGATGTAGGGGTCGTCGAGTTCCGCGCGCATCTTCTCGGCATTGGTGACGAAGTAGGGCGACAGGTAGCCGCGGTCGAACTGCATGCCTTCGACGACTTCGAGCTCGGTCTCGGCGGTCTTGGCCTCCTCGACCGTGACGACGCCCTCGTTGCCGACCTTCTCCATCGCCCTGGCGATCATCTCGCCGACCGTGGCGTCGCCATTGGCGGCGATGGTGCCGACCTGCGCGATCTCCGCCGACGACTTGACCTTCTTGGCGCGCGACTGGATCTCCTTGACGACGGCGGCGACGCCGAGGTCGATGCCGCGCTTCAGGTCCATCGGGTTCATGCCGGCGGCGACGAGCTTGGCGCCCTCGCGCAGGATGGAGGCCGCGAGCACGGTGGCCGTCGTCGTGCCGTCGCCGGCCAGGTCGTTGGTCTTGGAGGCCACCTCGCGCACCATCTGCGCGCCCATGTTCTCGAACTTGTCGGCGAGTTCGATCTCCTTGGCGACGGTGACGCCGTCCTTGGTAATTCGCGGAGCGCCATAGGCCTTGTCGATGACCACGTTGCGGCCCTTCGGCCCGAGCGTCACCTTGACGGCGTTATTGAGCAGTTCGACGCCGCGCAGCATCCGGTCGCGCGCGTCGGTGGAGAATTTGATTTCCTTGGCAGACATGATGTTCGTCCAGTTTGGTCTCGGGATCGGGGAAAGTGCGGAGCGGCGGTTCAGGCGGCCTTGTCGGCGGCCATTTCGCTCTTTTCGACGACGCCCATGATGTCGGCCTCCTTCATGATCAGCAGATCCTGGCCGTCGATCTTGATCTCGGTGCCGGACCATTTGCCGAACAGGATCGTGTCGCCCGCCTTGACGTCGAGCGGGATCAGCTTGCCGCTCTCGTCGCGAAGTCCGGGGCCGACGGCGATCACCTTGCCTTCTTGGGGCTTTTCCTTGGCATTGTCGGGAATGATGATCCCGCCCTTGGACTTGAGATCGCCTTCGGCGCGTCGAATGACGACGCGGTCGTGAAGTGGCCGGAATTTCATAGGGAATCTTTCTGGGGTCGGCGCATAGGGCGACCACATTGGCAACATAGCGCGTTTGGCAGTCGAATGTTAGGAGTGCCAAGATTATATTCTTCACCGTTTGATAAAATCGAACCACATAATTTTGCGGTGATTTCTTCGGAGTTTTTGCAGAAACTATGCTGCTTTTACCAAATTCGTCTTTGCCGAGCGCCGGAATCGACGGCGGTTTCGCCGCGGGCGACGAGGAAAATCTCGACGTCGCCTTGTCTGCCGCGCCGTCGAATCGTCGTGCACGACATAGCGATCCGGCCGGTCCGGCTTTTTCCCGCGTCAGGGATTTTACCCGCTATTCGTCATCGCGCTTGCGACGGCACTTGCATGGCGGCCCGAAGGCGGTCGTCGCTCATGTTTCGGGGAACACCAGCGAGCGGTGCAGTTGCGCGCCGGCCCAGGCGCCGTCGGCGACGGCGAGCGAGACCGAGTGGGGCACTCGCGCGGCATCGCCGCAGGCGAAGACGCCGGAAATGCTGGTCTCCCTGGCCTCGCTGGTGCGGACCTGCACGCCCATCGGCGTCTCCATCAGCGCGCAGCCCATCGCCTCGGCGATGCCCGTTGCGGGGATTGCGCGCGAGGCGGTGAACAGTCCGGCGAAGGCGAGCAGCCGGCCATCTGCGAGGCGGATGTCAGCCTCGCCCTCGAGGCCGGCGATCGGCGTCTCCTCGATGGCGACGCCGCGCCGCTCGAGGTCGGCGCGCGCGGCGGTCTCAAGCACGAGCGCGCCGTTGGGGAAGAAGGTGATCTCGCCCCATTCGGGCAAGAGCGCCGCCTGATGGACCGACATCGGCCCTGCGGCGACGACGCCGATGCGGCCGCGGCCGAGCTCGTAGCCGTGGCAATAGGGACAATGGAAGACGCTTCTGCCCCAGCGCTCGGCGAGGCCGGGGAGGGGCGGCAGCTCGTCCCGGACGCCGGTGGCGAAGAGCAGACGTCGGGCAAGATGGACGCCGCCGCCGGCGAGCGTCACGGAGAAATCGTCGCGTATCCCGGCCGCGGCCTCGGCCAGCCCGTCGATCCAGGTCAATGTGGGATAGGCCTCGAGCTGGCGTCGGGCGGAACTCGCGATCTCGGCCGGATCGGCGCCGTCCTGGCCGAGGAAGCCGTGCGAATGGCTGGCGAAGCGGTTGCGCCTCAGCCCTGCGTCGACGACCAGCACGCGGCGGCGAGCGCGCAGCAGCTGCAGGGCGGCGGCCATGCCGGCATAGGAACCTCCGACTATGATGACGTCATGCAACAAGGCCGGTCTCCTTCCTGGCGCGTAACGCCTCGTGCCGCCGGGCGAAATCGGCGGCGAGGTCGCCCAAAGTGACAGAGGCGAAGCGTTCGAGGAGCAGCGCCTCGGCCTCGGCGAAGGCGTCGTCGAGCGCGGCGTTTACCGACTGCTCGACCAGGCAGGCGGAATTCTCATGACGGTTGGCTATGGCGAAGACCGCGGGCTCGCCCAACGCCTCGTGGAGCTGGCGCAGGCTGACGGATGCGAGGTCGGCGCAGATGCGCCAGCCGCCGGCATGACCGCGATCGGAGGAAACGAGACCCGCCTCGCGCAGAAGGCCCATGGTGCGGCGGACTACGACCGGATTGGTGCCGAGGCAATTCGCCAGCGCCTCTGAGGTCATCGGGCGGCTCTGCTCTGCCATGTGCAGTAGCGCGTGGAGGACGGAGGAAAGACGGCTGTCGCGTTTCATGTAACATTCAATGTTACATATGTACGCCGCGGTCAAGCCGCCGCCTTCGCTTTCCAACCGCGCCATGTCGCTTTCCTTGCCTTCGGCCGGCGAAAAAGCGGCGATTGTCACAGGGAAGCGACTCCCGCCCGTCCCCGGATCCCATGGCAACGCAGGTACGCCATCCCGTCTGGCTTCCCGCCGTTCGCCCGCCCGGCGCGCGCACGTTCGCGCTGCTCTATGCGCTGGAATCGATCGCGCGGGCGTCTATCTCGAGCGTCATACCGATCCAGGCCTACGACCTGCTGAAGGACGAGCAGCAGGTCTCCATGCTCTATACGCTGGTGGCGTTGCTCGGGCTCTCGGCGACGCTGTTCATGCCGATGGCGATCGCGCGCTTCGCCCGGCGCTTCGTCTACACGGCGGGCATCGTGTCGCTGATGGCCGGCTCGCTCGCCTTCCTCGCCGACACGCTGCCGACCCAGGTGGCCGGCATGCTGCTCCGCGTCATGGGGGCGAGCGCGCTGTCGATCACGCTCAACCTCTACATCATGGACCACATCCGCAAGACCGAATTCGTCTCGGCCGAATCGGCGCGCATGGCCTGGTCGACGCTGAGCTGGACGGGCGGCCCGGCGCTCGGCGTGTTTCTCTATTCGCACTACGGCCTGTGGGCGGCGCATCTCGTGGTGCTGGTGTCGGCGACGGTGCTGCTGGCGCTGTTCTGGTACTTCCGCCTCTCCGACAATGTCGCCATCCGGCCGGGAAAGGTCCGCGCCGCCAATCCGCTCGCCAACATCGGCCGCTTCGTCCGCCAACCGCGGCTGCGGCTCGCCTGGCTGATCGCGTTTGGCCGCTCGTGTTTCTGGACGACCTTCTTCGTCTACGGTCCGATCCTGATGGTGGCGACGGGAGAGGGCAAGCTCGCCGGTGGACTGCTGGTCTCTGCCGGCAACGCGCTGCTGTTCACTGCGCTGGTCTGGGGCCGCGCGGGAAAGCGCTTCGGCGCGCGCAACGTCATGGCAGGCGCTTTCTTCGTCCTCGCCGCGATGCTGCTGCTTGCCGGCCTGGCCGGCGAGACGTCGCCGCGCACCGCGGCCGGCTTCCTGCTCGCATCCGCCTTTTTCGCCATCGCGCTCGACGCGCTGGGATCCACCGCCTTCATGCGCGCCGTGCGCGCTTTCGAGCGGCCGCAGATGGCGGCGGTCTATCGTACTTATCTCGACCTGTCGGAACTCCTGCCGCCGCTCGCCTATTCGGTGGTGCTGGCCTTCTTCGGGCTCGGCGCGGTGTTCGTCACGCTGTCGCTGTTCTGCGCGGTATGCGGGCTGGTGACATACCGCTACCTGCCGAAGTCGATGTGAGACGGGCTACTTGGTGCAGCCTTTCTCCTTCTCCACCTTGCGGATGCGGGCGATGTTGTTCTGCTCGTTGCCGTTGAGCGGAAGCGTGGCGGCATCGTAGGTGGTGCAGTCGGAATTGTCGAACATCTGCTGCGCGGCCGCGCTGCGGAAGCACAGGCCCGCCTCGTTGTAGATGTTGTTGCGCACATACCAAAGGTTCTGGCACGACAGCTTGCGCAGGTCGGAATAGGCGAACACCTCGCGGTCTGGGCAGCCGGTCGAGCCGAGGTCTTCATAGCAGGCGGCCGATGCGGCCGCAGGCATCGCCAGCGGCGCCGCGACAAGGGCGGCGAGGAAAACGCTGGCGCGGTGGCGGGCGGCGGGCGCGGTGCGGTCAGTCATCGTGTCGGGCATGTTGGTCTCGGACCCAGTTGTGGAAGCGGTGGATGTCGTATTCCTCGGGCATCAATACGCCGCGATCATGGCGCGCCGAGCGCAGGCCGCGCTGGTTCAGTTCGCAGACGTCGGCGTCCTCCTCGAGCACCCGGATGCCGAAGTCGACGATGTTGGCGATGTCGAAGCCGGGCGCGGCAAGCTGCTCAGGCAGGAATAGCCACTCGGCGGTGAGCTCCGTCTCCTCCGGCCCGAGCGGGGAAAGTCGCACGCAACGTACGTAGTCGACATGGCCGACGACGAACATCGACGGCAGGTTCATGACATAGGTCTGGCCGGCGGCGCGATCGCGTTCGGAGAGGCCGGGGAAGAGCGGCCCGTGGGCGCAGCCGTCCTCCGACCAGGTTTCGGCGCCGGAGCGCAGGCCGCCCGAAAACTCCGCCGCGTCGTTGTCGGCATGCAGAGCCCACTCGGGATCGTCGTGGCGGGCCATCAGGCCGCGCCCGTAGATCGGCACCAGCGCGGAGAGATGCTTGTGCACGCCGGGGCAGTGCAGGCACTCGTTGAAGTTCTCCCAGAAGACCTTCCAGTTGCATTTGAGTGCGGTGCGGAAGACGTGGCCGGCGACGAGGTTTTCCAGAGGCCAGTTGGAGAGGTCGCCCGACTCGCGGTCGAAGCTTTCGGCAAGCGGCGCGCCGGGCGTCTCGGCGAGGTTGACGAAGACGAAGCCGCGCCATTCCTCCAATGCCACCGAATAGAGCGGGTAGTCGCTGCGGTCGAAGCCCTCGGGCAGCGTCTTCGACGGCACGCGCACGAGGTCGCCGCGCAGCGAATAGGACCATGCGTGGTAGGGGCATGTGATCAGCCGCGCCTTCAGCCGTCCCTCGCTCTCGCGGCAGAGTTGGGCGCCGCGGTGGCGGCAGGTGTTGTGGAAGGCGCGCAAGGTCCCGGTCTCGTCGCGCACCACGACGATCTCCTGGCCGCCGATGCGCACGGTGCGGAAGGAGAGCGGCTCGGCGATCTCGGCCGAACGGCAGACCAGCACCCAGTTGCGGTACCAGATCGCCTCGATATCGCGGCGGTACGCTTCCGGGTCGTGGTAGGCCGTCGAGGGAAGCGTCGGCTCGGCGCGGCGCAACCCGTTGTAGGGATCGGGCTTGTTCAGCGTCTGGGACATGGCTGGACCTCCGGCGCGGCGCTGACGGGAGCGGACACCGGCCGGAGACGGTTGTCAATCGGCACAGGTCAGGGCTTCGCCAGCGCCTGGCGGATGAGATCGATCTTCTGGTCGACCACCGTTGTCAGCGGGGCGTAGCCAGCCTCGACGAAGCCTTCCCTGGCCGTCTCGAATTGCGCCAGCGCTGCCTCGTATTCCGGCGCGCCGCCGCCGCGCGCGGCGAGCGACCAGTGGACATCGCCGATGTTGTTGACTGCGAATGCCCATTGCAGCGGCTGGCTGTCGCGCGTGAACACTTCGGTCGACGCCTCGAAGGCGGCCATCGCCTCCGGCAGCAGGATGCTGTCGCCGGTGAAGTTGGACAGGTTGAGCAGGCAGATGCCAAGTCCGCTCTGCGCCTTCGCCCATTCGATCGGCGCCGTGTTGCGGGTCAGCACCTCCAGGGCGGCGCGGCGCGCCTCGACCGATTCCTTCAACGTCGCCACCGGATCCTGATGGGCGGCAAGCGACTGGAGCACGCTGCCGACACCGCCCTGAACCAATGCCCACTGGCGCGGCGTCGTTTCTCGCCGGTAGACATCAAGCGCGGCGCGGTAGGTTGCGAGCGCCTGGCGCAGCACGTCGGGATCATCCTTGAACTGGCCCACGAGAAGCAGCGAGTTGCCGAGGTTGAAGTTGGCCATCGCCCAGTCGAGGGGAACACGGGCGCGGGTGTATTCCTCCAGTGCGACGCGGAAGGCGGCGGCCGATTCCTCGATCTGGCCGACGTCGCTGCGCCGCTGGCCGAGCGTCAGCAGCGCCGAGCCGAGATTGTTCTGCGCCGAGGCCCAGTCGAAGGCGCTGTGCTCGCGGGTGAAGACACTGAGCGCGGCACGGTAGGATGCGGCCGCTTTCTCCAGCGCCGCCGTACCCTGTTCGAGCAGGCCGATATGGCCGTACGCATTGCCGAGATTGACCATGCTCGACGCCCACAGCATCGGGAAATGCTCCATGGTGCGCACGTCCAGCGCGGCGAGGAAGGCTTCGGCGGCGCGCTCGTATGGCAAGACGCTGTCGCCCTGGGCGCCCAGCGCAACGAGCGTGTTGCCGAGATTGTTCTGCACCATGGCCCACTGCAAAGGTGCGCGCTCGCGCGTGTACTCCTCCAGCGCCGCGCGGTAGGCGGCCTCCGCCTCGACGAGGCGTTCAGGGCCGGTCTCGCGCTCGGCCAACGAAAACAGCGCGATGCCGATGTTGTTCTGCGTCGCCGCCCAGTCGAACGGCACCGTGGCGCGGTCGCGGCGCCGGAGTGCGGCGCGGAACGCGGCGACCGCCTCCTCGAGGCGCGCCGTGCCGGTCTCGCGCTGGCCGAGGCGTGAAAGCGTGTTGCCGATGTTGTTCTGCGCCGCCGACCAGTTCAGCCAGTCGGCCTCGCGCTCGAAGACGGCGAGCGATTCGCCGAAGATGCCGAGCGCTTCCTCGAGGCTCTTCGTGCCCGTCTCGCGCTCGCCCAGCGTCTGCAGGACGACAGCAAGGTTGTTGCGCGTGATCGCCCAGTCCTTCGTCGGCTCGTCGTCGGGCAGGAAGCGCAAGATGGCGCGGTAGGCGTCGACGGCGCGCTTCAACGCACCGCGGTTGCCGGTCGCCGAGCCATGGGCCTGCAACGCCTCGGCCTCCTGGTTGCGGTAGTTCCACTTCAGCGTCTCGTCCCATTTCTCGACGAGCGCGAAGGCCTTTCCATAATCCGCGGCGGCCGCCTCGAAGTCGAAGGCGAGCGCGGACGCCGCGGCGCGCTGGGCGTAGACGGCGGCATCGGCGATGCGCTTCTGCTTGATCGCCTCCTCGGCGGCGTCGACGGCGCCGGCATCCGCCTCGACGGCCTTCACCGCGTCGTCGAGAAACTTTCGCGCTGACAGAATGGCGCCTTCGCCGATGGCGCGGCCGGCGGCTTCGGTAAGCCGCGCGATCTCGGGATCGTCGACGGAGAGCGCCTCACGTTCGGCGATCATGGACTTCAGCCGGCCAGCCTGGCTTTCGAGCAGGGCTTCGAGTTCGTCCGGGTCGTCGGGCATCTTCGCCGTGCCGAGCGCCCGGAGTACGCCGAAGAGCGCGCCGAGCGGCACGCCGTCACGCGCCGCGACGCTCTCGACCTGAATGCGGTTGGCGGCGGGCAGGTCGGAAATGGTCAGGAGCAACTGCCGCCGCTCGCCGGTGATCAGTCCGTCCTCTCCCTCGGGTGCCGGCTGCCGGACACCGAAGAAGAGCAGGCGCCGCAGGCTCTCGTTGACCCAGGGCCGCTGGCGCGTCGCCGTATCGAGATAGACCTCCTCGGTGACCATGCGCATGACGGCGCCGAACTCGACGCCCTCCATGGCGCCGAGATGGCGAAGCAGTGCCGCCGCATAGGGGCTGTTGCCGCCGCTTTCGCCGTCGAGGGCCGGGCGGCCCGGTTCGGCGGCAAAGCCGATCACCGTGCCGAGATTTTCGGCCGCCCTGGCGCCTCCGCCGAGAACGCGGGCGCCGCGCACCGGGGTGAGGCCTTCGCTGCCGACCGGCGCGCCGGGGTCGCCGGGCGCCTTGCTGACCAGCACGCCGGGCGGGAAGGGGTTGGTGCGACAGGCATCGAGAAGCAGGATGGTCACCGGCACCGTGCGCTTCAACTCGTCGAGCACGGCGGTGAGCGCCACCAGGCTTTCCTCTGCTTCGGAGAGCGCCGAAATGTCGGCGTCGACCGGCACCAGCCAGTTCTCGCCGCCGGCTTCGATCCCGTGGCCGGAATAGTAGAGGAAAGCGACGTCGGCCCCTTCCGCGTCCTCGGCGAAACGTTCGAGGTCGCGCTTCAGCTTGCGAGCGTCGCGGTCGGTGACGCTACGCGCATCGAAGCCGAGGTCCGAGAGCAGCTTGACCATCTCGCGCGCGTCGTTGGCCGGATTGGGCAGCGCGGCGATGTGCTCGTATTTCGACTGGCCGATGACGAGCGCGACGCCCTTGAGGCTCGGTGGGTCTTCCGCGCGTGCCGAAAACGCGAGTAAGGCGAGGACGGCCAGCGCAGCGGCCGCAACCCTCCAAAACGCACTCGTCTGCCTCGCGATCATTGCCGCCGCCGTCCCGTCGTCGCGCACGATATGTCATCGGCCGGCGAAAATGTCCAAAACAGCTAGAAGACTTGCGCGGGAAAATTGTGGCGGCGATTGCGGCTTCGCGGCGCTGCGCATAATCAGGACCCGATGTCGACACTCGTTGAAACCGTTCTGTTCGTCTTCGGCCTGATCGCGCTGGGCTATTTGTCCGGATGGCTGGGGCTGTTGAAAGTCTCGACCGGCGACGGGCTTTCGGACTTCGCCGTCGGTGTCGCCGTGCCGCTGCTGCTGTTCCGCACGATGGTGAATGCGGATTTCCACGGCGGCGCGCCATGGGCGCTTTGGGCATGCTACTTTACCGCCGTCGCCGTCACCTGGACGGTCGGGCACATGGTGACGACGCGGGTCTTCGGCCGCGACAGCGCGGCAGGGGTGGTCGGCGGCGTCGGTGCGGCGTTCTCCAACACCGTGCTGGTCGGCATTCCTCTGATCCTCGACGTCTTCGGCCATGCCGGCATCGAGATTCTTTCGCTGATCATCGCCGTCCACCTGCCGACGCTGATGATGGCCTCGATCATCCTGTTCGAGATCTTTGGCCGCGGCGACCGCGAACCGGTGCCGCCCAC
Organism: uncultured Mesorhizobium sp.; assembly: GCA_937958475.1. GTDB lineage: Bacteria > Pseudomonadota > Alphaproteobacteria > Rhizobiales > Rhizobiaceae > DUSC01. Next base: position 38,884 of record CALFXR010000064.1, read on the forward strand.
CGAACTGGCGTTGGAGTTCCTGCGCAAGATGTTCTCGCACCCGCTGATCGTCGGCATCCTCGCCGGGCTGGCGTGGCGGCTGACCGGCCTGCCGCTGCCACCGTTGGCGGTGCGCTTCGTCGACGCGCTAGCCGGTATCGCCGGGCCGCTGGCGCTGTTCGCCATGGGGCTCGGCCTGCTCAAGTTCGGCATTTCCGGCAACGTCGTGCCTGCGGCCGCACTCGCTCTTCTCAAGCTGGTGCTGATGCCCGCCGCTGCGCTTGCGATCTGCTGGGCGGTCGGGCTGCCGCCGCTGGCGGCGAAGGTGGCGGTCGCCACGGCGTCGCTGCCGGCGGGCATCAACTCCTATCTGATCGCCGTGCAGTTCCGCACCGGTCAGGCACTGGCCTCCAACCAGATGACGCTGTCGACGGCCATGGCCGTGCTGACGACGGCGCTGTGGCTTTCCCTCGCGCAGGCGGTGTTCGGTTAGGCCTCAGCGCAACTCTGAGGCGTAGTGGATGCCGTCGGTGAGGCAGCGCGAGACGCGCAGTTCGACCGGATTGCCCTCAAGGTCGTAGGCGACGCGGCCGACTTCCAGGAGCGGCGCGCCGGCCTTGCAGCCGAGCTCGCGGGCGTCGGCCGGCGCGGCAGCGATCGCCTTCAGCCGCTCGACGGCGCGGGCGATGGTGACGCCCCAGCTCTGCGAGTAGAGCCGGTAGACGTTGTTTGGGATCTCGGTCATCGCCTCGATCGCGGAAAACCGCTCGTGGGGCAGCGAGATCGTCTCGACGATCAGCGGTCGCCCGCCGAGGTTGCGTACCCGCTCGATACGCACGACGCGGTTCGCCTCACCGAGCTGGAGGCGCTCGCGCTCGTCCGGGGTCGCCCTGCCGGTCGCCCGCGACAGGATGCGCGACGTCGGGAAGGCACGTCCGCCGTCGTCACCGACGAGGCGGAAGAACTGGAAGAGGATGCGGCTTTCCTCCGGCTCGGCCACATAGGTGCCGCGTCCCTGGCGGCGCACGAGCAGGTTTTCCCCGGTCATGGCGTCGAGCGCCTTGCGGATCGTGCCCTGGCTCACCCCGATCTCGCGGGCGAGCTCCATCTCGGAGGGGATCAGCTGGCCGGGAAGCCAGGCGCCGTCGATCAGGCGGCGCACGAGGCGGTCCTTCACCTGCACATAGAGGGGTCGGTAGGCAAACGCCGGTTCGGCCGCCTGGGACATTCGTTTCCTCGCGAGATGCTCGTCCGGTTTCTAGCTGCTGGCGGTTGACTTTGGAAGGGTTTCCTATCTTATATCTTATATAAGACTAACGACCGCAAAGCGCCCCGGCCATGAGCATCCCCCATCTCCTCGTCCACGACCACAAGGACAATGTCGGCGTCGTCGTCGTCGAAGGCCTGACCGCCGGCACGAAGATGCTCGGCGTGGTGACCGCCGACAATTCGTCCTTTGAGCTGGAAGCCAGGGCCGACGTTCCCATCGGCCACAAGGTGGCGCTGCGCGACCTGGTGAGCGGCGACACCGCGGTGAAGTACGGCGAGGATATCGGCCGCTTCGTCGCCGACGTCGCCCGCGGCGGCCACGTCCACGTCCACAACCTCAAGACCAAGCGCTGGTAGGCAGCACGGCCGGCCGGCACGCCCGGCTGCGCAACCTTCGGCACAGGAGCGCCAGATGAGTTCGAAATACGCGAACATGACCTTCCGCGGCTACCGGCGCGACAACGGGCGCGTCGGCGTGCGCAACCACGTCGTCATCCTGCCGGTCGACGACATCTCCAACGCCGCCTGCGAGGCGGTGGCCAACAACATCAAGGGCACGATGGCGCTGCCCCACGCCTACGGCCGGCTGCAGTTCGGGGCCGACCTCGACCTGTTCTTCCGCACCATGATCGGAACCGGCGCCAACCCCAACGTCGCCGCCGTGGTGGTGATCGGCATCGAGCCGGGCTGGACGAAAAAGATCGTCGACGGCATCGCCGCGACCGGCAAGCCGGTGGCCGGCTTCTCGATCGAGCAGAACGGCGACCTGAAGACGATCATGGACGCCAGCCGCAAGGCCAAGGAGTTCGTCCACTACGCCAGCGAGCTGCAGCGCGAGGAGTGCTCGATCTCGGAGCTGTGGGTGTCGACGAAATGCGGCGAGAGCGACACGACGACGGGGCTCGGCTCATGCCCGACGGTGGGCAACATGTACGACAAGCTCCTGCTGGAGGGGATCTACGGCTGCTTCGGCGAGACGTCGGAGATTACCGGCGCCGAGCACATCGCCAAGGCGCGAGCGATCAACCCGGAAGTCGGCGAACGCTGGTACGCCATGTGGAAGGCCTACCAGGAGGACGTGATCGAGGCGCACAAGACCGACGATTTGTCGGACAGCCAGCCGACCAAGGGCAACATCGAGGGCGGCCTGACGACGATCGAGGAGAAGGCGCTGGGCAACCTGGAGAAGATCGGCCGCACGTCGAAGTATATCGACATCCTCGAGCCGGCCGAGGCGCCGAAGGCGGGCAGGGGCCTCTATTTCATGGACTCCTCGTCGGCCGCGGCCGAATGCGTGACGCTGATGGCGGCCGGCGGCTACGTGGTGCACACCTTCCCGACCGGGCAGGGCAACGTCATCGGCAACCCGATCGTGCCGGTGATCAAGATCACCGCCAATCCGCGCACGGTGCGCACCATGGGCGAGCATGTCGATGTCGACGTGTCGGGCATTCTGCGCCGCGAGATGACCATCGACGAGGCGG
>CALFXR010000065.1 GCA_937958475.1 uncultured Mesorhizobium sp.
TCCACGGCATTGCGGATGTCCTTGCGGTTGCCCAGCGCCGCCTGGCCGATGATGCCGCCCTTGGCATCGAGCACCGAATAGGACTGTCCGCCGTCCGGGCGTACCTGCCTGCCGCCGACATACTGCTTCGCCGTCCGGTCGATGGTGGCCGAGGCAACCGGGCCGGCGCCGGGCGCGGCGACGGGTTTCCACCCCACGGTCTCGCGGACCCTGCCCCTGGCCGCCTTGCCGGCGGGGGCGAGATACTCGCGCAGGCCCTCGCGTCCGCCTTCGCGGCCGAAGCCACTCTCGCGATAGCCGCCGAAACCGGCGGCGGCGTCGAAGAGGTTGGTCGAGTTCACCCAGACCACGCCGGCCTTCAGCCGTGCCGCCGTGTCCAGCGCCAGGTCGATGTTCTGGCTCCAGACGCTGGCGGCGAGGCCGTAGCGCGTATTGTTGCCGAGCGCGACCGCCTCGGCCGGTGTGCGGAAGGTGGTGACCGTGGCGACCGGGCCGAAGACCTCGGTCTGGAAGATTTCCGCCGCGGGATCCACGCCGTCGAGGAAGCAGGGCGCGAAGAAATGGCCACCGGCGGGCAGCGGCGCGGCAGAGCGGTGCAGGATCGCGCCGGCCTTCTCGGCATCCCCGACGAGCCGCGCAACGCGGCGGAGCTGTTCCTCCGAGATCAGAGCGCCGACATCCATCGCCTTGTCCAGCGGGTCGCCGACGCGCAGCGTCTCCAGGCGCTCGCGCAGGCGCTTCACCAGGCGGGCGGAGACGCTCTCCTGAACGAGGATGCGCGAGCCCGCGCAGCAGACCTGGCCCTGGTTGAACCAGATCGCGTCGACGACGCCCTCGATCGTCGATTCCAGGTCGGCGTCGTCGAAGACGATGAAGGGCGACTTGCCGCCGAGTTCCAGCGACAGCTTCTTGCCGCTGCCGGCGGTCGCTTCGCGGATGGCGCGCCCGACGTCCGTCGATCCGGTGAAGGCGATCTTGTCGACGCCCTCGTGGCGGACGATCGCCGCGCCCGTGGCGCCATCGCCGTGGACGATGTTGACGACGCCCGCCGGCAGGCCGACCTCCCGGCACAGCTCGGCGAAGGCGACCGCCGTGAGCGGCGTCAGCTCGGCCGGCTTGAGCACGACCGTGTTGCCGGCCGCCAGCGCCGGCGCGACCTTCCAGGCCAGCATGAGCAGCGGGAAGTTCCACGGAATGATCTGGCCGCAGACACCGAGCGGCCCGCGCCCGGGAAACTCTTCCTCGAGCAGTTCGGCCCAGCCGGCGTGATGCAGGAAGTGGCGCGCCGCCAGCGGCACGTCGATGTCGCGCGTCTCGCGGATGGTCTTGCCGTTGTCCATCGTCTCCAGCACGGCGAAGAACCGCTCGCGCTTCTGCAGGTGCCGGGCGATGGCGTAGAGATAGCGGGCGCGCTGGTGGCCAGGCAAGGCGGACCAGCCGGGGAAGGCGCGGCGCGCGGCTTTCACCGCCGTGTCGACGTCGGCATCGCTGGCGGACGCCACGCGGGCGAGCTCTCCGCCGGTCGCCGGGTTGTGCACGGCGAAGGTCGCGTCGCCCGGCTCGGTGAAGCGGCCGTCGATGAAGTGGCCGATGCCCGGGCGGCGGGCCGCCAGCCATTCGCGGACCTGGGCGTTGCTCTCCGGCGCGGGCCCGTATTCCATGGTGTCCATGATGTCGACGATCCGTTTCATCGAAGGCCTCCGTCAGAGCGCGGCATGGCGGAAGGCGGCCGAATAACCGCCCGACACATGGTGGTCGAGCTGGCGCTCGATATCGGAAAGCAGCGTGCTGGCGCCGAGCCTGAACAGGTCCGGTTCGAGCCACGCGCGGCCGAGTTCCTCCTTCATCAGGATCAGCCAGCCGAGCGCCTGCTTGGCCGTGCGGATGCCGCCCGCGGGCTTGAAGCCGACGCGCTGGCCCGTCCGTTCGCCGTAGTCGCGGATGGCGCGAACCATGGTCAGGCCGTATTCGAAGGTGGCGTTGACCGTCTCCTTGCCCGTCGACGTCTTGATGAAGTCGGCGCCGGCCTGCATCGCGACCATGGATGCCTTGTAGACGTTGCGCTGCGTGGCGATCTCGCCGACGGCGAGGATCGCCTTCAGGTGTGCCGCGCCGCAGGCCTCGCGCATCGCGGCGATCTCGTCATAGAGCGCCGCCCAGTCCTGGCGCAGCGCGTGTTCGCGCGAAATGACGATGTCGATCTCGTCGGCGCCGCTGTCGACGGCGAAGCGGATCTCCTCGAGCCGGAGACGGAGAGGCATCAATCCGGCGGGAAAGCCGGTCGCGACGGAAGCCACGAGCACGCCGCTGCCCTCCACGGCACGCGCCGCGGTGGAGACGAGGGTCGGATAGACGCAGACCGCGGCCACATGGAGCGGCCGGTCGTCGAGGCCGAGCGCGGCGCGGAGGCCGTCGGCGAGCGGGTTGCGCGCCTTGGCGCAGAGGCGCCGCACGCGGTCGGCGGTGTCGTCGCCCGACAGCGTCGTCAGGTCCATGCATTCGATGGCCTTCGCCAGCCAGGCGGCCTGGTACTCGTTCTTGACGGTGCGCCGTGTTGCGAGCGTCGCCGCGCGCCGTTCCACGGCGCTGAGGTTGACGGCGGCCCTGTCGAACCGCGCGATCTCCAGCGCGGTTCCCGGGTTGCGGCTGGCGGCGGGCGCCGCCGTCACCGCGTGTGCGCTCGCAAGCGCTTCGGAATGTGTCATCTCGACCTTCGCTGTTGCTGCGGGATAGGTTCCGGTGCGGGGGCGCCGGGCGGCCGTCAGGCCGACAGGGTTCGACCGGCCTCGTCGAAGAGGAAGACCTTGGACGGGTCGACCCCGATCTCGTGCCGCTGGCCGTCGAGTGTTCCCGGCGTGCCGGAGACGTCGATGGCGAAGGGAACGCCCTCGGCGAGCGTGCCGAAATAGCGGGTGCGCGAGCCGAGGAGTTCGGTGCGCTCCACCGCGAAGGGGAGCTTGAGGAAGCTGTCCGGCATCGCGCCGAGCGTCACGGCATCGGGCCGGATGCCGATCCTGGCCGGCGGGTTGCTGCCGAGCTTCAAGCCGGGCAGGTCGATCCGCAGGGCGTCGCCGCCGAGTTCGAGCCGCACCTTGCCGCCCTCCGGCCGCGCCAGGCACTCGACGAGGTTGATCTTCGGAGATCCGATGAAGGAGGCGACGAACTGGTTGGCGGGCGATTCGAAGAGCTCCAGCGGCTTGCCGATCTGCTGCACCACGCCGCCGTTCATGACGATGATGCGGTCGGCCATGGTCATCGCCTCGACCTGGTCGTGCGTCACGTACAGCATCGTCGCGCCGAGCAGGCGATGCAGCCGGACGATCTCGGCGCGCATCTGGCCGCGCAGGTCGGCGTCGAGATTGCTCAGCGGCTCGTCGAAGAGAAAGACGCGCGGCTGGCGGACGATGGCGCGGCCGATGGCGACGCGCTGCTTCTGCCCGCCCGAGAGCTGCCGCGGCTTGCGTTCGAGCAGCGGTTCGATCTGCAGTATCTGGGCCGCGGTCCGCACCTTCGAGGCGATCTCGTCCTTGCTCGCGCCGGCCATGCGCAACGGGAAGGCGATGTTCTCCGCCACCGTCTTGTGCGGATAGAGCGCATAGGACTGGAACACCATGGCGATGCCGCGCTCGCCGGGCGACTTGTCGGTCATGTCCTCGCCGTCGATGAGGATGCGCCCGCCCGACGGTTCCTCGAGCCCGGCGAGCATGCGCAGCAGCGTGGACTTGCCGCAGCCGGACGGGCCGACGATGACGACGAACTCGCCCGATCTGATCTCGATATCGACGTCGCGCAGGACGCCCACATCGCCGAACCGCTTCGCCACCTTGCTGAAGTTCACATTGGCCATGACTTGTTCCTTTAAACCTCTCGGCGGCCCTAGCCGGCCAGCGGGATTTCGCCCGACCGGACGTCGAGCACCGGCTGCCCGTCCTTCCACTCGACCAGCCCGTAGCCGCTCGCCGTGGCGATGAAAAAACGGCCGGACGAGGGTGCCCGACCCTCCGTGACCAGCTTCCGCTCGACAGCGTCGTACCTGACGCCCGAATGCGCCTGGAGCAGCGTCCACGACGCCAGCGCCCGCGCGTAGAAGTGGCCGCATTCGTATTCGTTGAACGGGTTGCGGACGTCGCCGCGATAGCGCGATCGGGTCGTCTCGACGATCCGGTCCGCGATGTCTCGCTCGCCCATCATCGCCGCGTGGGCGGCGACTTGGTACTCGATACCCGTCCACACCTCGTTGGAGTAGATGAAGGGCAGCACCGGCTCACCGCCCTTCGGCCAGGTGCAGAGCAGCAGCCCGCCTTCGCGGCCGAGCGCATAACCCGGACGCTGCGGGTTCTCGTGCCGGGAGAGATCCTCGCGGAAATTGTACATCCAGATGGACCGGATGTGGCTCCGGGTCTGGTCCTCGTCGAGCACCGGCCCGAGACCCGAACTGCGCGCCATCCAGTCGCCGATCACGCCGTCGGCGAGACATCCCGAGCCGAGCTGGTACTTCGGCCCCTCGGCCTCCATCAGCTCGAGCGCCTCCTGCCAGTAGGGTGACGACTTGGGGTGCCGGACGATGTCCTGCGGCGGGCCGCGGCGGGCGTCGCGCCATTCGAGCTCCTGCTGGAAGTACTCGCCGTTGAACAGCCGCTCCGACATCGTCGCGGAAACGCCCGCGAGGATCGCGGGATAGTCGCGGACGGGCTCGCCGAGCGCCTCGGCCATCTCGACGGCTGCCTTCAGCGCGGCGGCGTAGAAGCTCGACGTCAGGCTCTCCGCCCCCCAGAACTCGATGTCGTAGGTGACATGGTGCGGCTCGACCAGCCGGCCGCTGCGGTCCGGATCCCACGACGCGATGCAGTATTCGAGGCTGTCGACGATCTTCGGCCACAGGCGGCGCAGCCAGTCCGCATCGCCGCCGATTCGCCAGTCGCGATAGGCCTTGACGATGCCGCCGAGCTGGCCGTCGGCCGCCGCGAGGAAGTCGTGGAGGCCGGGGCGCAGCGGCAGGGAGAGCCGGTAGAGCTGGTGGCCGAGCGCGTTCTGTCCTTCGTTGAATTCCGCCTCGCGCAGACCCCTCTCCAGCGAGGGGAAGAGATGGGCGACGGCGTGGGCGTAGTTCCACACATGGGTACAACTGCCGAAGCAGCATCCCGAGGCGTCGCGGCATCCTTCCCAGGCCCAGAAGCGGCCGTCGTACTGGCGCATCACCGTCGGCGACTTGAGGATCGACAGGTTGGCGGAAACCGCCTCCAGCACCGCGTCGGGCAGGGTCGTGTCGTGGAACGTGTCGGCGAACAGCCAACTCCGCGTGCGGAGTTCGAGGTGATTGTCGCGCCAGTAGCGATCGAGCGCGTCGAGGCTCGGGAATGCCGACGCATACCACGGCCGATGGCAGTCCTCCGCCGCCGGCGGCACGGCCGGCCGCACGTATTCGCTGAGCAGATGCTGGGAGATGCCACGCCGGGGTCCCGGTTCGTGGCAGTCATTGGCGCCGTCTCCGCAGTCGCAGGAACTCTTCCCGTCCGCCGGCGCGTCGACGCCGTAACGCAGATCGGAGTAGGGCGTGTACCAGCTGAGCAGCAGGCGGACAGTGCGTTCCTCGCCCGGCGCGAGATCGACCGGCACGTAGAGGCTGCCGCCCGGCGATGGCGGGCCGTCATCGGCGAAGTCGGCCGCGTCGATCGGCGTCGCGTTGCGCGCATTGCGCCAGGCGATGGTCTGGGCGTCGTACCAGCCGCCACGGAACCAGCGCGGGTCGACATGGACGGTCTCGCCGACCGCGACGGCACGGAAGGCGCTGGTCCGCGCCGGGTCGGCCTCGCCGCCGTCTTCCCACAGGGTAAAGCCGGAATCGCAGCGCGACACGCCGTAGCGACCGGGAGCGGCGCCGGCGATGATCTGCTTGCCCGGTTCCTGGACGAAAAAGTTCGCCGAGTGGAAGGAGAAGGTCGCCGCGATCCGCTCGTCCGAGCGGTTGCGGAACGTGTATTCGAGGCAGCCGACGGGCAGGCTCGACGGGTCGGCGTCCGGCGGCGTGAAGGGGCTCCAGGCAGTCACCGCGGCCGACAGCGGATGGCCTTCCTCGGAGAACTCGATCCGCGCGAAGGGGAACTTCGCCCACGCCGTGCTCTCGGCGAAGCGCGGCAGGCCGTAGCTGCGCGCGACGCAGCCGAGGCCGCCGCCGGCGCCGGCGAAGATCTTGTGCTCGGGCACCTTGCCCTCTACCAGGCGGGCGAGATCCGGCCGGCCGGGAATGCCGATGCAGGCGAAGGCGAACGGTTCGTGGAAGCGTTCCATGCGATGGCGCAGCGACACATGCGAGAAGGAGCCCTGGCCCTCCAGGCAGATCATGCCTGCGCCGAGCCCGCCCATCGGAAAGGCCCAATGGTCGAGCCTGTCTCCGCTCCAGGGTCCGAGGCAGCGCCCCGCCAGACCCGCCGTCAGTTCCGTCATTTCTTTCCTCCAGGCCCGCGGGCCGTCAGTATGAAGCGATCGCGTCGAAGACCTTGCGGACGATCTCCGCACCGTCGACCTCGACCGCGACTTCGGCGTTCGGTTCGCTGCTCGGCCTGATTGCCTGCAGATCCTTCAGCGCCACGTTGCGGAAGTCGCAGACCGTCATGCCGCGCGTGTGCCGCCCGTCGAGTTCGACGGCGACGGCCGCCTTGCGGAAACCGATCAGGTCGGGGTGGACGAGCGGCACCACGGCGCAGGCGTCGTGCAGGCTCGCCTTGGCGAGGCCGAAGATCGTGCGCGACCGCTCGAGATAGAATTCGAAGAGATCGGCGAAGGTCAGCGCCGCCATTCCGCCGAGCGACCTCAGATAGGCGATCTCGTCCTCGCCCACGCCGACCTGTCGGGTCACGTTGAGGCCGGCCATGCGGATCGGCACGCCGCTGCGGAAGACGATGTCGGCGGCTTCCGGGTCGCAGTGGATGTTGAATTCGGCCACCGCCGTGCTGTTGCCGATCGCGGTCGAGCCGCCCATGAGCGAGATCCAGGCGATCCGCGCGGCTAAACCCGGATGCGCTTCGAGGGCCTGCGCGACATTCGTCAGCGGGCCGAGCGCGATGATGCCGAGCGGTGCCGCCTGCGCATGCAGGAGCATGGCCTCCTCGGCGGAAAGCTCATGCGGCACGGCGCACGGTTCCGGCAGAACCGCGCCGTCGAGGCCCGTCTTGCCGTGCAGGTCGCCGGGAGCCGATTCCGCCCCGCCGAGCGGCCCGCGCGCGCCCCTGTGCACCGGGATGTCGAGGCCGGCGAGCGCGAGGACCGAAAGCGCATTGCGTGTCGTCGCGTCCAGGCTGTTGTTGCCGAAGACGGTCGTGATGCCGGCAATGTCGAGATGCCGGGCGGCATAGAGGATCGCGGCCGCGTCGTCGTGGCCGGGATCGCAATCGATGAGGATACGCTCTGCAGGCAATCGGCTGGCTCCGGCTAGTCCGCCGCCGTCACGTTGTGACGTTCGACGATGAGGTGCGGCAGGATGATCTGGTCGGCGACGGGGCGGCTGACGTCGGCGATGATCGAGCGGACGATCGGGCCGAATTCCTCGTAGGGGACCTGCACGGAGACGAGCCAGGGCGCCAGCCAGCGATTGAGCGGATTGTCGTCGAAGCCGACGATGAGAAGGTCCTCAGGGACCCGAATGCCGTTCTCCGTGGCGCGCTTGTGCAGGCCGTAGGAGATCAGGTCGTTGGCGCAGAAGATCGCGCGCGGCAGGTCCGCCCGTCCGACGATCGCGCTGCCGAGGTCGTAGCCGGCCTTGATCGAGAGTTCGGACTGCCAGGTGTTTTCCGGCATGATCGGATGGCCGAGTGCTGCCATCGTATCGCGGAAGCCTTCATAGCGGCTGCGGCTGGCCGACGATATCGACGGACCGCTGACCACGCCCACGTCGGTCGCGTCGCGCGCCACGAGATACCGCGCGATGTCGGCGCCGGCCGCATAGTTGTCGATACCGATGAAGGGCGCGACGACCCCGGTCGGCGGGAAACGGTTGATGAACAGCAGCGGCGTCTTGTGCTCCGCGGCATCGCGGAGGCCGGGGCTGTCCACGGCGCCGAGCATGACGAAGCAGCGCACCCTGAACGAGAGCAGGTGGCGCAGCGCCGCGTCCTGCACGGAGGCATCCTCCCGCGTGTTGCACAGGACGAGGTTCAGCCCGTCCTGCTGCAGGCAGACCTCGATCGAATCGGCGATCGCCGAGTAGAACGGGTTCTGCGTGTCCGGCAGGAACAGCGCGACGAGATTGCTCTGTCCCTGGCGCAGCGCGCGGCCGAGCGCGGTCGGCTGATAGTCGAGTTCCTCGATGACCCGCTCGACGCGCCGGTAGGTCGCTCGGGAGACGAGCGTGCGCTGCTCGTTGAGGACGCGCGAGACCGTCGTCTGCGAAACGCCGGCAAGCCTCGCCACGTCGGCGATCTTCACCGACCCGCCGCTGGCGCGGAATTCGTCAATTGCCTGTCGTCTCGTCGGCATGGGCTTGGCTCCTGGCTGGCCCGGCTACAGCGATGCGAGCAGCAGCGCGGGCCGCTGCTGGGCTCTGAGCAGCGCCGCCACCGCCGTCGCATGCGGCATGGCCGGCGCGGTTCCCGCCGCAGACACGCATAGCGCGCCGGCGGCGCAGCCGTCACGCACCGCCTCGTGCAGAGAGCGGCCGTTGGCCAGCGCGACGGCCATGGCGCCGTTGAAGGCGTCGCCCGCGCCGGCCGTGTCGACGACCGCCGGCGGCGCGAAGGACTCGACGTATCCCTCCTCCTCGCCGGAGATGTAGGCGCCGCGCGCGCCGAGGGTGATGACGACGTTGCGGGCGCCCATCCCGCGCAGGCGGGCCGCGGCGGCACGCACGCCCTCGTCCGTGGCGGTCGGGATGCCGGTGATCGAGGCAGCCTCGGTCTCGTTGGGCGAGACCAGGTCGCAGAGCGCCAGCAGGTCGGCGTCGAGCGGCAGCGCGGGCGCCGGGTTGAGGATCGTCGTCACGCCGTGGGAGCGGGCGATGGCGAGGCCGGCCGCAGCCGTCCTGAGCGGCTGTTCCAGCTGCGTGAGGAAGACGCGAGACTGGCGGATCTCGTGTTCCGCCATGCGCACGTCTTCCGGGGTCAGCGACTCGTTGGCGCCGGTATAGACGATGATGCGGTTCTGCCCGGTGAGGCTGTCGACGTGAATGAACGCCGCGCCCGTCGAGGCATTGCCGAAACGCTGCAGGTAGCGGGTGCCGATGCCTTCCTGCTCCAGCACGTCTTCCGCGACCTTGGCGAGGTGGTCGGCGCCCACGGCGGTCAGCAGCGTCACGCGGCCGCCGCTGCGCTGCGCGGCGATCGCCTGGTTGGTACCTTTGCCGCCGGGTCCCATGGCGAAGGCGTTGGACCGAATCGTCTCGCCCTCTTCAGGCAGCCCGGCGCAGCGGAACGCCAGGTCGACGACGAACGATCCGAGGACGAAGATGCGATTTTCCAATGTCATGGGACTACCGGTACCTGTCCTGTCTCACTTGAAGCCACTGTCGATGATCGTACGGATGTAGTAGCGCTGAAGCGCCATGAACGGCAGGATGGCGAGCAGCGAGGCCACGGTCATGGCCGCGAACAGGCGGCCGAAGTCGGCCTGTTCGAACTGGAGGTAGCGGGCGATCGCCACCTGCACCATCGTCAGGTCCTGCGAGGTCGCGGCGACCAGCGGCCAGAAGAACGCGTCCCACTGGTGGATGAACATCATCAGCGCGCCGGCGACGACGGTCGGCCACGACAGCGGCAGCGCCACGTCCCAGTAGATCCGCCACCATGACGCGCCATCGACGCGCGCGGCTTCGAACAGCTCCCGGCTCACCTTCGCGAAGAACTGCCGGAAGAGGAAGATGATGAAGCCGCTCGCCACCTCCGGCATGATCAGCGCGAAGTAGGTGTCGTTCCAGTTGAGCCCGCGAACCATGATGTACAGTGGCACGACGATCGACTCGAACGGCATGATGAAGGTGATGATCACCACGACGAACAGCGCGTTCTTGAACGGGAAGTCGAACACGGCGAAGGCGAAGCCGGCCGCCGAACATATCAGGATGCCGAGAGCGACGGTGACGAAGGCGACGAAGGCCGTGTTCAGGACCGCCTTCGGGAAGTCGCTGGCCAATAGCATCTCGTAGTTCGACCAGATGATCTTCTCCGGCACGAAGGTGCGCCAGGAGAGCTGCGGCGAATAGAGGAAAATCTCCTCGGGCGGCCGCAAGGACGAGATCGCGATCCAGACGATCGGGGCGATCATGACCACCGCGACGAGGGCGAGCACGGCGTAGCGCAGGAACGAGGCGGCTGCGCGCTTCTGGCGATTGTTCATGGCCGTCAGTCCTCGCTGCGCAGGAGCCGGAGTTCGACCAGGGCGACCAGCAGCACCACGACCAGCATCACGGTGGACATGGCCAGGGCGCGGCCGACGTCGATGTAGTTGAACGCCGTCTGGTAGATACGGAACATGATGAAGTCCGTCGCGCCGTTCGGGCCGCCCGCGGTGATCACGTAGACCGGAGCGAAGAACAGCATGTTGATGGCGGTCGCCGCGACGAGCACGAAGCCGATCGGCCTGCGCATCAGCGGCAGGGTGATGTGGCGGAAGCGCTGCCACCAGGATGCGCCGTCGATCTTGGCCGCCTCGTGCAGCGATTCGGGAATGGCGTAGAGACCCGCCAGCATGAACAGCATCCAGTAGCCGACGCCACGCCACGTCGCGAGCCAGACCATCGACCCCATCGCCTGCGCCTCGTCCTTGAAGAAGCCCTGCCGGCCGACGCCGACGGCCTCGAGGATGGCGTTGACCGGTCCGAGGAAAGGATCGAACAGGAGGTTCCAGATGAGGGCCGTGAGCACCAGCGAAAGCGTCACCGGCACGAACAGGACCGAGCGGAACAGGCCGATCAACGGGCCTGGCCGGAAGACGAGCAGCGCCGCGGCGAGCGACAGCACGACCTGGAGAGGATTGGCGATCAGGTTGAACAGCAGCGTGATGCCGAGGGAGCTCAGCAGATCCGGATCGCTCAGGATCGACCGATAGTTCTCGATGCCGCGGAAGACGCTCTCGCCCATCAGCGACGTGCCGTAGAAGCTGCCGACGACGGCGATGCCGATCGGGATCAGCTTGAACACCGTCAGGCCGAGAACGGCTGGCGCCAGAAAGTAGTAGGCAGGATTGATTCTCATGTCGCGGGTCCATGGGTCGACCGGCACGGTCGACCGGTCCGGCGACGATCATCGCCGGGTCGGGCCGGGCGGCACAAGGGATTGGCCGCCCGGCGTCTCGGGAGAGAAGGGTTATTTATACTTGGCGAGTTCGCGATCGATCTCGCGCGCCGCCTGGGTGAGGCGTTCCTTGGCGGGAGCGCCCTGCTGGATGTCGCGGAAGGCGAGCTTCAGGATTTCCTCGTATTCGCGGAAGCCCGGGATCGGAGGCCGCGGCATGGCGGTGTTCTGCAGTTCGTACCTGGCGATTTCCCAGGGCTGGCCGCTCAGCTTGTCGGACAGGTTGCCCCAGTTGGCCTTCAGCACCGGCGGATAGGGGCGCAGGTTGAACCACTTCACCTGCACGTCGTCGCGCATGAAGAAGTCCATGAACTTCAGCGCGGCTTCCGGGTTCTTGGTGCGCGGATTGATGCCGATCTGCCAGGAGCCCGTCGACGTCACCGGCGTGCCGCCCTCGAAGTAGGGATGCGGAACGGCGATCCACTCGAACTTCGCGCCCGCCTTCAGGCGGTCGAGGTTCCAGGTGCCGCCGACCATCATCGCGGCGCGGCCGGTATGGAACACTTCCTGCACGAGGTTCAGCTCGAACAGGCCGGGAGGGCTGACCTTGTTGGCGCCGAACAGATCGCCGTAGAACTGCGTCGCCTCGACGAACTTGTCGCCGTCGACATAGCCGGTCGCGGTCAGGCCGTCGTCGCTGACCACCTTGGCGCCCTTGGACTGCATGAGCGGCAGCAGCTGGTAGGGACGGTCGGACTGCTCGAGCAGGATGCCCCAGACATTGTCCTGCGGCTTGGCGATCTTCTTGGCCGCCTCCAGAACCTGCTCCCAGGTCCAGCGGTCCTTGATGTCGGTGCCGGGAAGCTCCACGCCGGCCGCCTTGAACAGGTCGACGTTGACGTACATGAGCTGGGTCGAGGTGGCGAAGGGGCCCGCGTACATCTTGCCCTGATAGGACGCCGCCTGGAGCGCCGCGCCGTCGAAGCGGTCGAGCTGGTCCTTGAAATGCGGGGTGAGGTCCATCAGGTGACCGCGCGCCGCGTAGGACGCCGTCAGCGAGGCGTCGGCCGAATAGATGTCCGGCTCCGGCGTGCGCGCGCCGAGACGAACCTCGAGCGAAGAGAGCAGTTCGTTGTAGGGGATGCGCTGGTAGTTCAGCTTGATGTCCGGGTTCTCCTGTTCGAACCAGTCCATCAGCGGCTTGACCATTTCCTCGGCCCAGCCCATCCACACGATATCGAGTTTGGTTTCGGCGCTTGCGGGAGCCGTGGACAGCACAGTTGCCGTCGCAAGACCCATAGCCAGCCGGGCGCCGAAACGGCGCAAGGCCGTCAGCTTACTCATTGAATTCCTCCCATAATCTGCGCCTCGCACCATACCGGCGTGTGCCGGCCGAGCACGCAATCGAAGCTTACAAATCGATTTCATAATGGAATCGATTTCAATGTCAATCGCCGTGCGCTTCTCCGGTGGAGGGGCTTGTCCGGACCGGCGTCGGCGGGCATGCAGTTTTCTGCTCCGGCTCGATCTTCCGGCGCCGAAACGCGTCAGCCGGAGCCGCCGATCGGGACCTGGAGCAGGCGGATCTTCTTCCCTGGCGTACATCGTGCCGAACATCTCGCAACGGGCCAGGCCCGTTGGCTCTTCGGTGCCGTCACCGGCCGGCACGGCGTCGCGATCGTCGAGACTCGACGCCGGCGGGATCATCGTCATGAGGTTCGGGCCGGCCCGCTTGCCCGGCCCTCGACCTTTGCCTCGCCGTTCCCCGTGCCGGGCCGCCCGGACCGGAACAGAGAATGGCTCGCCGGTTCGGTGAACGCCCGCGCCCCCTCGCGCCTGGCGTCGCCGTATTCCCCGGCTATCGCGATCCCGAGATTGTCATGAAGCGCCGACACGGCGCAGCCTTCCACGGCAGACAGTCCGGGCCATTCCCGCCGGGATCAGCCGAACCGCCGGACGGATACTGGGCCGCCCGCAACGCCGTCACGGCGGCGCTTCATGGCCTGTTTCATCGCCGCCCGCATATTCACCTGATCGCCGGCCTCGATCGTCGCCTGATCGATCCGGGACGCGGCCAGCACTCGGCCCGGCAAACGCCTCGCCGGGCCCCGCGAGCACGGCGCCGTCGACGACCGGGTTTCGCCCCGGGCCGTGCCTTCGGCGGCCCGCCCAGGCGCGCTACCACGCTACTGAACGTAGATCTCGCCGCCGTTCAGTTCGCTGGTGACATCATAGAACTCGTTCGCCGGCATGCCGCCCTTGTGGACCGAGATCCTGTCGCCGATCCTGACGCTCACCGTCTCGCGCTCGCCCTCGATGCTGAGCACGGCAAGCGAGGTCTCGTTGCCGCCGCCGTCGACCTTGTAGAGTTCGACCAGCATACCGGCGTTGTTGTAGAAGGTCACCGACGCGGGGTCTCCCGGATTGAGGAACTGGCCGACCTTGCCGAAACCCCCGTCGACCTCTTCCTTGAAGGTGTTCAGGCCTTCTCCGGTTTCCGTCACCGCGGTGTCGATGCCGTCCCGGACCGGCTCGACGGTCTCGTAGAGCACGAAGGTGGTGCCGGCCACGATGCCGACGGTCGTCACGCCGACGGCACCGCCGATCATGACCTTGGCGGTCTTGGAAAGCCCCTTCTTGGCGGCCTTGGCCGCCGGCACGGTCACGGCGGGCACCGCCGCCTTCAAGGCGGGGGCGGCTGGGAGCTGGCGGACAGCCTTCACCGCCGTTTTCTGCACGCCGCCGATCTTGGTCATCGGCGGCTTCTTCGGCTTGGGCGGAGCCGCGCGGGCTACGCCGCCGAGGTCGTCGCCCAGGGACGCCGCCTTCCGGTTCAGGGCCTCGAGTTCGTCGATGCCGATGAACTGCTCCATGTAGATGTCGTTCTTCGGCTTGATGATGTCATTGGCGTTGGCGTAGTTGGTGCGCGGCGTCGGATCGACATAGCGCGGTGCGTTGTCCAGGGCCTCGCGGTTCAGCTGCTCCAGCAGCTCTTGGCCGCCATAATGGGCGTTCGGATCGATTTCGGCGTTGCGCTTGAGCAGTTCCGACACGTCGTCGTACTGGCCGCCGCCGCGGTCGGCGAGGTTGTCGGCGTTTCGCCGCAGCAGTTCGTTGTAGTCGACATACTGCCCGGCCTGGTCGAGATTGCGCGGCGCGCCATCCCCGGCGGCGCCGAACTGCTTGGCGACAGCGTCGATGTCATCATAGCCGCTGAAAGCCGGCGCCTTGGGCGCCCCCGCTTTGTCGCCGAGCTGCTTCGCCAGGACGTCGATGTCGTCGTAGCCGCTGAAGCTGGGAGCCTTCGGTGGGTTGGCGCCGCGCACGGCGGCCTCGCCGATGTCGTCGAAGAGATTGTCGACGGGCGGCACTGCCCGGCCGGCGGCGCCGACGCCGCCCTGGACGATGTCGTCCGCCACGCCGTCCAGCTGGCGGCCGCCCTTGACCGCGCCCTGGACCGCGTCGTCGATGACGTTGTCGAGCCGCTTGCCGGCCTTGATGCCGCCCTCGATGACGTCGTCGGTGATGCCCCTGATGGCCTTGGAGATGCCACCCGTCTGCGCCTGCGCACCGGTGGCGAGCAGCACGGTCAGGACGACGGCATGCGCCGTCGATGCGAGCAGGCGATGCATCTTGATACCCTCGCTCTTCGAGATCTGCGGCGTCATAGCGGCGCCCCCGCGAACGTGACCCGCTGGTCGGCCTCTTCGTTCGGCACGAAGCCGCCCATCCACTGGTCGTCCTGGGCAAGTCGCCAGGCCTGGCCGACCTGGATCGGCTGGACCACCTGGAAGCCCGGATTGATCGTCATCACCCAGAGCGGTGCGCCGCCGTCCATCGGGTCGACGAAGACGTCGACCGGGGCTTCGGACACGTTCTGGAGGATGACGCGGACCATGCCCGCCGGCAGCTGCTGCTGCACACGCGGCGCGTTGGGGTCCAGGACGACGACGTCGGCTTCCTCCTCGGCGGCGGGCTCGGCCGCCAGTTCGCCCTCCGCCGGTGGAAGCAGCTCGTCCTGCGTTGCCTCCGCCTCGTCCGGAGGCGCCGGGAGTTCGGTTTCAGCGGTGGCGGCGGCTTCATCGGCAGGCGGCAGGAGTTGGCCCTCGGCCGGAACGGCGGCATCGGCGGCAGCCTCTTCCTCCGCCGGCAGCAACTCCTCCTGAGGCGCACTCGCCTCGTCGGCGGCGGGGAGGAGTTCGGTCTCGGCGGGCGCCGCGGCTTCGTCCGTCGCCGGCAGCAACTCGGCTTCGGCCGGAACGGCGGCATCGGCAACCGCCTCCCCCTCCGCCGGCAGCAACTCCTCTTGGGCGCTGGCCTCGTCGGCGGCGGGGAGGAGTTCGGTCTCGGCGGGCGCGGCGGCTTCGTCCGTCGCCGGCAGCAACTCGGCTTCGGCCGGCACGGCGGCATCTGCGGCCGCGCCTTCCGTTTCCAAGGGAACGACTGGCTCACCTTCCGCGAGAGGAAGTTCGCTCTCGGCGCTTCCACTCTCCGTCGGCTGCTCGGCCGTCTCCTGTGGCTCGCCCTCGATAACCTGACCTTCGAGCGGTTGCTCCGCGATCAGGGCCTCGCCCTCAGTGACCTGTCCCTCGAGCGGCTGCTCCTCGATCACCTGCGGCTCGCCTTCGACAACCTGGCCCTCGGCCGGTTGTTCGGACGTCTCCTGCGGGTCGCCTTCGACAACTTGACCTTCGAGCGGCTGCTCCGCGATCTGTGGCTCGCCCTCCGTGGCCTGTCCCTCGAGCGGCTGATCGATCACCTGCGGCTCGCCTTCGACAGCCTGGCCGTCGGCCGGCTGTTCGGACGTCATCTGCGGGTCGCC
Organism: uncultured Mesorhizobium sp.; assembly: GCA_937958475.1. Taxonomy (GTDB): domain Bacteria; phylum Pseudomonadota; class Alphaproteobacteria; order Rhizobiales; family Rhizobiaceae; genus DUSC01. The sequence continues at coordinate 16,042 of CALFXR010000065.1, forward strand.
CTCGGTAACCTGACCTTCGAGCGGCTGCTCGACGATCTGTGGCTCACCTTCGACGACCTGGCCTTCAGCCGGCTGCTCGGACGTCAACTGGGCTTCGCCTTCGGCCGCTTGCCCGTCAGCCGTCGCGGGATCGACCGCGGCGTTCGGATCGGGCGCGACGCTGCCGTCCTGCTGCACGACCGCCTCGCCCTGTGCGGCCTCCTGGGCGGCAAGCGGGGCGACGCCGACGAGAAGGGCGGCGACGGCGACGGACGATGCCATCGACCGGATGCGCGCCGCGAAAACGGAACGTGCGGTCATGGGGATCATTCCTGCTGGCTGGCTCATTTCACGTCCCCGCAGACCGGGTAATTGTAGGCCATGACGATATCGGCGATGCCGGTGGGGTCGAGCGACGACCACGGGAAGTCGGACGCGGGGTTCTGCGCCTCGGCGCCGGACATCATGGTCTCGACTATGGCGTTGATGCGCTCGTCCGAGATGGAGCCGACAACCTTGTTTCGGATCATCTCCTTCAGCGCGTCCTTCATCTTGACTTGCGACGCGATCTTGGTGCCGCCCCAGATGATCGAAGTCAGCGCCGTCCCGATCGCGGCGTCGACGATCAGTTCCTTGCCGATCGTCTTGAAGCCCGCCTTCAGGGCTTCCTTCACGCTCGCCTTGAGGCCTGCCTTGAAGGCTTCCTTCGCCCCCATCTTGGCGGCGACCGTGCCGGCCGTCTTGCCGGCGGTGCCGCCTGCCTTGGCGCCGGCGGTCGCGCCCGTCGAGCCGCCCGCGGTGACGACGGTCAGGGCGATGCTGCCCGCCGCGATGACCGGCGACAGCACCTGGTCGACGATCGCGCCGTCGCACGTCGCCTTGTCGATCGCGCAGCCGGCCCCGCAATTGTGGGGCAGCTTCGCCGGGCAGGCGTTCCAGCAGACCGGCCCGACGCCGGCGAAGCCCGCCTTGCAGCCGTCGTAGCACAGCCCGGCGTCGTTTACGGCGCCGGCGTCGCAGCTCATCAGGCTGGCCTCGCGCGTGTAGGTGTGCTTGGCGCAGAATATGCCGCCGTCGGTCATCGGCGCCGCGCAGCTCGGCGTGCACAGGTTGGTGATCACCGGCGCCTGCTCGTAACCCGCCTTGCAGGTCTCGTAGACGATGGTGTCGCCGTTGGCGGTGACGCAGTTGTCGCCGTGCGCCTCGCGGCAACGCCGGCGCGCGCCGTCGAGGCCGGTCTCTCCGGATGCCTCGTAGGTGCCGAAGGAGAAGAACCAGGCCAGCCCGTCGCCGACCGCCTTGGCGGCCTCCCCGGCGTTGACCGGGTATTCGTCGCGCTTGTAGGGCGCGGGCTTGAAGCAGGTCAGGCCGTCGTCGCGGTATCCCGCGGGGCAGGTGGCCTGCCTGCAGACGAAGAAGTCGCAGACGTAGCCCGGCCGGGCATCCGGCCAGCACAGGCCCGCGGTGTCCTCCGAGAAGCCTGGCTCGCAGTTGCGCGGCACGCTGCCGACGCCGCGGCCATAGCTGTCCTTCCAGCAGTACTGCGGCCCATCGGCCAGCGCCGACTGCTTGGCCTGTTCGGCGGCGAAGTCGGTGATGATCTTGTCGATGCTGATGTTGGTCATCGCCAGTATCTGGTCGTCCGTCGGGTTCCACGGCAGGTCCACCGTCTGGCCGTTGGCGTCGCCGACGAAGTAGGGCATGTCCTGGCCGAGCTTCTCCTCGGTGTCGCCCTTGTAGAACCAGAGCACCGATTTCGGCAGGGCGCGCGTCGAGATCGAGTGCCCGGCCGGGATCTTGACCAGCGTGACGTGTTGCTCGCTCTCGTTGACGACCGTCACCGCGGCGACCTCCTCGGAATAGTTGGAGAAGGTGACCTCGACGCTTCCGGGACCCATCTGCGCCACGGCGGCTTCGTTCGGCCGGTACGGGATGTTGACGGCCGCGCCGTCGGCGTCCGGTACCACGAAGGCCTCGCCGACCGGTTCGTCGGCGAACTGCTTCAGGAACCAGATGGTCGAGCCCGGCAGGAAATTGGCGTGCCGGCTCATGTTGCCGGTGCCTTCGCCCACGTCGAGGGCGAACAGGAGCGCCCGCTTGCCGTCCTTGTCGGCGGTGACGACGTCGAGCGGCTCGCCGCTGTCGTTCATCAGGCGGACCTTGACGCTGCCGGGGCCGGCCTGCTCGGCCTGGGTGGCGTTGAGCGGCAGGTCGACGCCGTAGAAGCCGTCCAGCACGGTGTAGTCGTCGCTGACACGCCTGTCGGTGCCGGCGCGCACGAAGGAGAGCACGGTGCCGGGAATGCCATGGCCCTGGACGCCCTTCGCACCCGATTCGATGTCCATCATGTCGACCCGCGATCCGTCGGGACGGTTGACCTGCACCGTGATGGGGAATGGCAGGAGATTGGCGAAAAGCACCATGCTGCTGCCGGGACCCGACTGTTCGGCGACGACTGCGCCACGCGGGTCGAACGGAATCGAGACCGTCTCGGGGGCCGACGCCACCTTGTACGAATAGCGCAGCGCCTCGCTGGTGTCGGTGCGGTAGAACCACAGCTCCGTTCCCGGCCGGGCCCGCTGGGTGACGCTCTGCCCCGCCGGGATGCGCGCCAGCGGCACCGTCTTGCCGTCGTCGACAAGGGCCGCGATCACGTCGACCTCGAGCGTATTGGCGAAGGACAGCTCGACGCTGCCCTTGCCGTTCTGGACCCTCAGGATCCTGGCGACCGCCGGATCGGGGGCGGCGGCCTTGGCCGCCTCGATGCTGACCACCTCGCCGTCGAGGCCGGTCACGGCATAGGGGCCGCTGACCAGTTCGCCGCCGTCCTTGCGGTAGAAGTAGAGGCTCGCCTGCGGCAGGACGCGCTGCCTGACCGTCTGCCCGGCGGGAACGGCGAAGAGAGGATGCGCGGTCTTCGCTTCGTCCACCACCGCGGCGACGATATCGTGCTCGGTCGTGTTGACGAACTCCGCCTCGACGCTGCCTTCGCCCCGCTGGCGCTGCTGCATCTGGGAGAGCTCAGGCGCGGCGGCGCGTTGTTCGATGCTGACCACCTCACCGTCCAGGCCCGTCACGGCATAGGGGCCGCTGACCAGCTCGCCGCCGTCCTTGCGGTAGAAATAGAGGCTCGCCTGCGGCAGGACGCGCTGCCTGACCGTCTGCCCCGCGGCAACGGCGAAGAGCGGATGCGCGGTCTTCGCTTCGTCCACCACCGCGGCGACCACATCGTCCTGCGTGGTGTTGACGAACTCGGCTTCGACGCTGCCTTCGCCCTGCTGGCGCTGCTGCATCTCGGAGAGCGCAGCCGCGGCGGCGCGCTGCTCGATGGTGACCACCTCGCCGTCGAGCCCCGTCACGGCGTAGGGTCCGTTGACGACCTTCGTGCCGTTTTCGGCATAGAACCACAATTCCGCGCCCGGCAGCACGCGTTCCCTGGCCGATGCGCCGGCGGCGATGTCGAACAAGGGGACGGCGTCCTGGCCGTCGGTGACGGTCACCGTCACGACGTCGGCCGTCGTGTTGACGAACTCGGCCTCGATGCTGCCTTCGCCCTGCTGGCGCTGCCGTTGCGACAGGACGGGGTCGGCAGCGACCGACGCCTGCGGGATCGTGACGACGTCGCCGTCTGCGCCGGCGACCGTGTAGGGTTCGCCGACCGCCGTGTTCGTGGCGACGTCGTAGAACCTGAGCGTCGTGCCCGGCAGGACGCGCTGCGCCGCCGTCTCGCCGGCCTTCACGCCGAACAGCGCATAGGCCTTGTCGGCGTCGTCGAAGACCACCGCGGCGACGAGGGCGGAAGTGGTGTTGGAGAAGCTGAGTTCGACGCTGCCCGAGCCGGACTGCTGCGCCCTGATCCGGGCCAGCGGCGAACTGTCGTCCTGCGCGGCGGGCGGAGCCTGCGCCTGCTGGGAATAGGGTACGCTCACGGCTTCTCCGGGCAGGCCGGCGACGGGGTAGACGTCGCCGAGCCAGTCGCCGTCCTGGGCGAAGCCGAGCGACACGGTGCCGGCGGGCGCGATGACGTCGATCGACTCGCCGGCCGAGAGCTCAGCCAGATCCTGCTGGTCCTCATTCGCGTCGATGGCGATGACGGTGACCGTGCCGGCGGAACCGTTCGAAACGGAGACGACGGTGTCGGTATCGGCGACACGGCACACGAACGGCGCATAGGCCGGCACCGGCATGCGGCTCATCTGCGGGGCGCGAGGCAGTGCGGTTGCGGTGTCGACCAGGAGATTGAGGGACAGGAATACGGAAAGTATGCAGCGGAATGCCGCCGCGAATGCCCGCGCCATGGATCTTACCAGTAGTTGAGCGTGTCCCTGCGCAGCGACCGTGAACGGGTTTCCGGCGCCTGTCCATGGGGGGCGGGGACTTTATTTACGCAACGTCAGCCCTCGGCCCCGCCGCTTGTCGCCGGGACGGACAACTCGGCGTGACCAGCGGAAGGCGCCAACGATCACGCTTGACGCAGCGGAACCGGCGGCTGTAGCCTTCGCGCGCGCATTTGTCCGGGACGGGATGATCGCGGCGGAAATTGCAGGCGAGTGCGAGGCCACGGGGCACGCGCGTTGCCTGGTGCTTCCGCGCTGAAACGGTACCGTCCTGCGGCACCGTCTGGGTGGGAACGACCTCCGCATCCATTGCGGTGGGACTTGGGGCAGGGGGAATGCGCATGACTCGCGTCGTAGGTTTCCTGGTGCTGGTTCTGTCGGCGCTGGCCGCGGGGCTGCCGGCTCTGGCGCAGAGCGGAGGCGTCCAGCTGCGCCTCACCAACCAGATGACCGAAAAGGTCGACTATTACGTGGTACCGCCTGGCGGCAAGCCGACCTTCGCCGGCTCGGTCGAAGCCGGGGCGGTGGTCGATGTCGAATCGAAGGCGGGCCAGGGATATGTCTTCGCGGTCAACCGCGTACCCTTCCAGAAGTACACGACGCGCTCGGAGGTGTTCCAGGGCCTGACGCTCGCCCCACAGGGCCAGCAGAAGCCGCCGGTGGTCGCCAACTCCCGCCAGAAGCCTGCGTCGGGGGGCAAGACCGTCGATGCCGCGGCGGCCGACAGCGGCGGCGGCGGATCGGCGCCATCGAATGACGGACTGATATGGATGTTCTCCCAGTTCCAGGACGACAGGGGGATCGATACTTCGGTGCTCTACTTCTCGGTACCGGAGACCGACAACGTGCAGTTTTCCGCCGCATGCAGCGCGCAGGACGCGACGCCGCGAGTCATCCTGTCGGCGGATGTCTCGCGCCTGAAGAACGGGGCGGCGACCAGTGTGCGTTTCCTCGCCTCCGGCTTCGATGCCACCATCCGGGGCAAGGTACGGCTCAGCGAAAGCGGCGAGGGCCAGGACGGCATCGACATGGCGGTCGGCGCCGACGACCCGCTGTGGCAGGCGTTCGCCGCCCGCAACGCCGTGAACTACAGCGTGCAGGGACAGGCCCCGCTGCGGCTGCCGCTGTCCGGCGTGCAGGAGCCGCTCGGCAACTTCCTCCGCGACTGCGCGCAGTTCGCCGGCGGCGGCGGCGGCGGCAGCGGCGTGGCCGGCGACGCGACGCAGCTGTTCTCCGGCGGCACGAGCGGCGGTTCGGCGAACACGGCCGGCGCGACGGCCGATTCCTGCGCGGCGCTCGACGGCGTCGTCTCGAAGAATGGCGGCAAGAAGGTCGCGGTGGAGTTCGTCAACCGCACCGACGAGTACCGCGTTCTCATGTGGATCGATTTCGAGGGTACGCCGGTCGAGTACACGCAGCTCGAAGGGGGCCAGGCGTACCAAGTCGAGACCAGTTCCACGCATCCCTGGATGGTCACCGACGGCCCGGGCAACTGCATCGAGAAATTCATGCCGAAGCCCGGCCAGAGGCAGATCCTGATTTCCAGGAAGAGCCCCGGATTCGGCGACGAGTAGGAAGGCGCGGCTTCTTGGGTCCAACGTCCGTAAAGAGGAGTCCGGCATGAGACGTCTGCCGTTGATCGCGGCCTGCAGCGCGGTAGGCCTGCTGGTGCTCGCCAGCCAGGCCGCCGCGCAGTCGAGAGAGTTCTTCTGCGGCGAAGACTATGTCGTGAAGCTGAAGGTCATCGACAAGAAGACCATCTCGGCCGGGCCGATCGCGGGGCGGACGCTGGCGCTGATGCAGGTTCCGGGAAAGACGATGGTCTATGCGAACGGCAAGACCTCGCTGGAGATCGGTTCCGACCAGAAGCGGATCGCGGTCCGCGTCGTCGGCGAGGAGCCCCTCGTCTGCGTCTTCCCGGCCCCCGAGGGTACGGCCGAGCGCAGCGCAGACACCGACGCCGGTCAGCCGGCCGGCGAAAAGCCGGTCGCGATCAAGCCGGTCGTGAAGAACCCCACGACGGCGACCGCCGATCCCGCTTCGAAGGGCTTCGCCGCGAAGTCCTGGGGCGGCGTCGTCCGATCCGGCCCCGGGATGGAATTCAAGCAGGTCGCAAGCCTCAAGGAAGGCGAAAATATCACGGTGATCGAGGACGCCGGCGTCGAGATGAACGGCTACCGCTGGTACAAGATCCGCTTCGGCGGCAACAGGACCGGCTTCCAGTGGGGCGGCATCCTCTGCCCGATCGGCAAGACGGTCGCCGGGGCGTTCCAGAGCTGCTAGCCGATCGAGCAGACGGCGGGCGATCGGTTCGCCGGCCTTTAGGGGAAAAGTGGCGTGACGGCCCGCTCTCGGTCCGTAGACAGGCGCCGCCAGACAAGTCGGCTGTGCCCGACTTTCGCCGCCCGCTTGCGGGCGACGACATGTCCGGTCCGGTCGGGGGCCGCGCGAAACCAAGCCCCTGGAAGAAGCTGGAGCCGACGGGAAATCAAGAGGATAGATATCCGTTGGTGGAGCTGAGGGGGATCGAACCCCTGACCTCGTCATTGCGAACGACGCGCTCTCCCAGCTGAGCTACAGCCCCGTCCAGCGGATGCGGCGGATTTAGGCTGCGTCCGTGATCCTGTCAAGCGAGCGATCGCGCGGGGCTTGCCGCATTCGCGCCCAGTGGCTACATGTCGCGCGACACGGAGAAAACCGCATGCTCGCACTCATTCAGACGATCGTCCTCGCCCTGGACATCTACTGGTGGCTGCTGATCGCTTCGGCGATCTTTTCGTGGCTCTATGCGTTCAACGTCGTCAACCCGCGCAACCAGGCGGTGGCGGCGATCGGCAACGCCCTGTTCCGGGTCACCGAGCCGGCGCTCCGGCCGATCCGCCGGCTGCTGCCAGACCTCGGCGGCATCGACATCTCGCCGATCATTTTGCTCCTTGTCATCTTCTTCGTCCGCCAGTTCATCCTGACCACCATCGCCCCGCTCGTCGCCTGATCGGGTGGCGACCGGCGCGCACTATCGCCCGCGCACCGACGGCGCCGACCTCTTCGTCCGCCTGACGCCGAAATCGTCGCGCGACGCGCTCGAAGGCGTCGAGACGACCGCGGACGGCGCCTCGCATGTCCGCGCCCGGGTGCGCGCCGTGCCGGAGAAGGGGGCCGCCAACGCCGCGCTCGAGCGCCTGGTCGCCCGTGCGCTCGGCGTACCCGCCGGTTCGGTCTCGGTCGTCGCCGGAGGAACCTCGCGGCTGAAGACCGTTCGCATCGCCGGGGAGCCGGCCGCGCTCTCCCGGCTTCTCGACCGCCTTGCCGCCGGCGGCGGACCGTAGGATCGCGCCGCCGACCCGGCCATCGCGCCAAGGCCGGCGGTGGACGAAGGGCGGGGACCGGTGAGAGACGCCGCCCGGCGAACGGCGGTTTCCGTTTGGCGAAGGACGCGCTAGGCTGGAGAGATCCTCCATCAGGGTCCCCGCCGATGCGCCTCCTCCCGCTTCTCGCCACCCTTGCCCTCGCCGCGACGCCCGCCGCTGCCGCCGAGTCGATCCTCAGCGCCTATACCGACCTCGACGCGGAACGCGACTGCACCGTCATCGAGTTGGACGAGGAGGGCGGCGGCGTCGCCAACCTCGTCTGCAACGGCTACAAGGGCTATCCGGTGCTGATCTTCGCCGGCGATCTCAGGGAAACGCTGTTCTACGGCTATCCGCCCGAGGGCGATCTGCCGCCGGCCTGGGAAAGCTTCGGCGCGTTCAACTCCACCGGACCCAAGATCGAATGGCGGATCGCGAAGAACGGCGACGACGAGATCCCCTTCGCCACGATCCACCGCTGGTTCGTCAGTTCGGTCGACGATCCGGAAAAGCAGATCGAGGTGCTGGCGGTCGCCAAGGTCGCGCAGGTTTCGGCGCGCGAGGGCTGTACGGTCGGCCTGGTGGTGGCCAGCGGCAACGCCAAGGCCAACGAAACGGCGCGCAAGGTCGCCGACGAGAACGCGCGCGACTTCGCCTGCGGCGTCGACCAGCGCATCGAGATCGCCGGCAAGGTGCCGCTTCCGGACTTCTATCGCCAGGAGCCGTAGGGAGCGCGGCTTCGCCGTCGGCGACGATCTCGCCGGTCTTGCGCTCAGCCCTTGACGGCCCTGGCGCGCTCGATCGCCTCGACGATCATCTTCTTGGCATGGTCGGCGTCGTACCAGCCGTCGATCTTCACCCACTTGCCGGGCTCGAGATCCTTGTAGTGGGTGAAGAAGTGCGTGACCTGGTCGAGCGTGATCTGCGGCAGGTCGGTATAGTTGAAAACCTTCTCGTAGCGCATGGTCAGCTGCGGAGCCGGCACCGCCACCACCTTCTCGTCCTGGCCGGCATTGTCCTCCATGATCAGCACGCCGATCGGGCGCACGTTGATGACGCAGCCGGGCACCAGCGCCCGCGTGTTGCAGACAAGGACGTCGATCGGGTCGCCGTCGCCCGACAGCGTGTGCGGGATGAAGCCGTAATTGCCGGGATAGCGCATCGGCGTGTGCAGGAAGCGGTCGACGAACAGCGTGCCCGCCTCCTTGTCCATCTCGTACTTGATCGGCTCGCCGCCGACAGGAACCTCGATGATGACGTTGACGTCGTCCGGGGGATTCTTGCCGATGCTGATGGCGTCGATACGCATGGGGGAGGTCCTCTTCGATCGCGAACCCGATAACGCCCGCGCAGCTATTGTGCAATGCACAAAAAGACGAAGACGCCGGCCCCGCTCAATCCCAGACGAAGGCGACCTTGCGCAGCGCCCTCTGGTCGAACACCTCGACGCCCTCGGCGACGTCGCGGCCGCCCGTGCTCGCATAGAAGTCGAGCGCCCCTGCGTTCTCCTCCAGCGCCCAGACGACCAGGCCCTTCAGCCCGTGGCCGCGCAGGCGCTCGCGCGCCTCGGCGAAGAGCCGCGTGCCGAGCCCGATCCCCTGGTATTCGGGCCTCAGGTAAAGTTCGTAGATCTCGCCCTCCTGGCGCAGCTCGCGCGCCCGGTTGCGGCCGATCGTGGCATAGCCGGCCACTTCGCCGCCGACTTCGACGACGAGCACGGAAGCCGCGCGGCGGATGGCGTTGGCCCACCACTCGCGGCCGCGCCGGCTGATCATCGCGCTCAGCGCCCGATGCGGGATGATGCCGGAATAGGCGCCGCGCCAGGCGTCGTGGTGCACCTCGGCGATGGCTTCGGCATCGTCGAGCTCGGCCTTGCGGATATCGATGGCGAGCGTCTTCATGGTTCGTTAACCATAAACGCTGGATCGGCGGCGGCGCAACCCGCCCGAGGCCGGCCGGGACGTTTCCGCACAGTTGGGAATGGATCAGATCTCGACCACGTGGTCGTCGAGTTCGTTGACGTCCGTGGCGCCGACGGGGAAGTGCTCGGCGAGCAGCGCGCCGACCGATGCGACCGCCGCGACGAAGCCGTCCGCGATCGCGCCGCGCCGGGCGTGGTCGATCATGCCGCGCACCACCCCGTCCCAGGTCTCCTGCCCGACCCGACGGTTGATGCCGGCGTCGGCGATCACCTCGGCATAATGCTCGGCAAGCGAGACGAACAGGAGGACGCCGGTGCGTTCGGCCGTGACGTGGACGTTGCGCGCCAGGAACTGGCGCATCGCGTTGTCGTGGGCGCGGCGGTAGCGCAGGCGGCGCGGCACCATATGGATGCGCACTGCCGGGACGAGCCACAGCACGGCGAGCGCGCAGCCGATCGCGGCGATCTGCGCCGCCGCCAGCGTCGTCGGGCGGAGGTCGTACCAGGCGAGGTGCAGGATCCAGGCGACGGCGAGGCTGACCGCGACCATGCTGGCCGTGACGATGAAGGCGGCCGGGAAGAAATAGTCGTCGCTGCGCCTGGCTACCACGCAGAAGATCTCGCCCGATGTCTTGCGTTCGGCGGCGCGAACTGCCGCGGCGACCGTCTGGTGTTCCTCGTGCGTCATCGCCCGTGCAGCCATCGCTCTCACCAGCTCCCCGAGGAACCGCCGCCGCCGGACGATCCGCCGCCGCCCGAGAAGCCGCCGCCGGAGCTGCCCGACGACCAGCCGCCGCCGGACGAACTGCCCGACGACCAGCTGCCGCCGGAGGACGAGCCCGAGCCGCTGTAGGAAATGTCCATGCCCAGCCAGCGGTAGCGGCCAGGGCCGATCTTGCGTCCGAAAACGGGGGCGAGCAGCGCCATGGCGAAGCCGCCGAAGAACAGCACGACCCACAAGATGACGAACAGCGTGACGAACAGGTCTTCGGCGTCGAAACCGGTGCCGTCCTTCTGGTTGCGCTCGGCGCGCGCCTCGAGCTCCGCGGCATTGCCCTCGAGCACCATGACGATGTCGTCGACCGCGCGCGAGATGCCGCCGGAGAAATCGCCGGCGCGGAACGCCGGCACCATCGTGTTCTCGATGATCAGCTTGGAATGCAGGTCGGTGAGCGTGCCTTCCAGCCCGTAGCCGACCTCGATGCGCATCTTGCGGTCGTCCCGGGCGACCAGCAGCAGGATGCCGTTGTTCTCCCCGGCCTGGCCGAGCCCCCAGGCGCGGAACAGCCGGTTGGCGAAGGGCTCGATGGCTTCGCCGCCGAGGCTGGGAATCGTGGCGACCACGATCTGGTCGGACGACTTCGTCTCGAACGCCTCGAGCCGGGCCACCAGCGCGGCTTCCGTGGCGGCGTCGATCAGCTCGGCATTGTCCACGACCCGTCCCGTGAGCGCGGGCAGTTCGGCGGCCGGCGCGGCCGCGGCGGCGAAAAGGCAAAGCAGAAACCCCGCGAGCAACGCCCGCATGCCGCTTCCCTGGAAGGCGCTCGCCCGGTGCCGCATCGCCGGTCGGGTCAGCCGCCCTGCTTCGCGCCGAAGTCGACCTTCGGCGTCTCGATCTTGTCTTCGGCGACGGTGAAGTTCTGGTAGGGCTGGCTGTCGGTGAACCAGAACGTCGCCCACAGCACCGAGGGGAAGGTGCGCAGCGTCGTGTTGTACTCGCGCACCGCCTCGATGTAGTCGCGCCGCGCCACGGCGATGCGGTTCTCCGTGCCTTCGAGCTGCGCCTGCAGCGCGAGGAAGTTCTGGTTGGCCTTGAGGTCCGGATAGTTCTCGACGACGGCGAGCAGGCGCGACAGGGCGCTGGTCAGGCCGGACTGGCTTTCCTGGAAGGCCTTGAACGCCTCCGGGTCGGACAGCGCCTCGGGCGAGACGGTCACCTGGGTCGCCTTCGCCCTGGCCTCGACGACCGTCTCCAGCACCTCCTTCTCGTGGGCGGCGTAGCCCTTCACCGTCTCGACGAGGTTGGGGATCAGGTCTGCGCGGCGCTGGTACTGGTTGAGCACCTCGCTCCACGCCGCCTTCGCCTTCTCGTCGGCGGTGGGGATGGCGTTGTAGCCGCAGGCCGTCAGCAACGGCAGCAGCAGGCCGAGGAGGAGGAACGCCGGGAGGCGCCGGAAGCGGTTCGACAGCGCGGTCGCGTGCATGGAAATCCCCTGATCGATGGTTCAGCCGGCGGACGATAGTCCGAATCGCTGCGGCGCGAAACGGGGAGCGATGTCGCTGCGCTACCGCCGGCATGCCGTGCAACCGGCAGGGAAAGTGTCAGCGCCGCCGCCGGCGGACCTGTGACTTGCGACGAGAACGCGCTATGTTCGTGGCGGACCGGTGGCAATGCCGTCACCGGCGACGAGATGGCATTGCGTATCGCGCCGATGGGCCAGAATCCTCCCGACCAGACCGAATCACGCCGCATTCTCGAGCGGGTCGCGCACGACTCGCGGGGCGGGCTGGCCGGTACGTCGGTCATGGCGCGCGCCGTCGAGCGCTCGAAAAGCCACCTGGCGGCCGGCGACGCCGACCAGGAGGACCGGATCGAGCTGTGGGGCACGCGGATCGGTCGCCTCCTCGGCCTCGCCTTCGTCGCCGGCCTTGCCGTCTGGCTCATCCTCTATCTCTCCCGCGGGTGAATCGCATGGCCGCCGAGCAAGCAGACGCGCCGCGGGCCGTCATCGTCATCTCCAGCCACGTCGCGCGCGGTTCGGTCGGCAACCGGGCGGCGGTCTTCGCGCTGGAAACGCTCGGCCATCCGGTCTGGGCCGTGCCGACGGTGATCCTGCCCTGGCACCCGGGCCACGGCCGCGCCACGCGGATCGTTCCCGAGCCGAGCCAGTTCGCTGCGCTCATGAAGGATCTCGAGCGTTCGCCCTGGCTGGGCGAGGTCGCGGCAGTTCTGTCGGGCTATCTCGGCGACGCGAGCCAGGCCGACGCCGTCGCCTCGCTGGTCGCCGCCGTGAAGGCGCGCAACCCGAAGGCTCTCTACATCTGCGATCCGGTCATGGGCGACCTTGGCGGCCTCTACGTGCCGGAGGCGACGGCGGTCGCGCTGCGCGACCGCCTCGTCCCGATCGCCGACATCGCCACGCCGAACCGCTACGAGCTGGCCTGGATGAGCGGGGCGCCGCTGGACGATCTGCGCTCGGCCATCGCCGCGGCGCTCGACGCCGGGCCATCCACCATGCTGGTGACCTCGGCGCCGTCGCTGATGTCGGGCGGAACGGGCAATCTCCTCCTCACCGCCACCGAGGCGCTGCTCGCCGAGCACCGCATGATCGAGCGGCCGCCGAACGGCCTCGGCGACCTGACCGGCGCGGTGTTCCTGGCGCGCCTGCTCGCCGGCCAGCCCGCCGCAAAGGCGCTACAGTCGACGACGGCCGCCGTGTTCGAGATCCTCGCCCGCACGGCGAAGCGCGGCGCCGACGAACTGACGCTCGAGACCGACGCCCAGAGCCTGTCGCACCCGATGGCGATGGTGCATCTGCGCCACCTCTCGCATCCGTCGAGGGACCGCCGGGCGTGACCGGCCGCGCCGTCGCCGGCGTCGACGGCTGCAAGGGCGGCTGGATCGCCGTCTTCCGCCTGCCGGGGGAACCCGCCGAGGTGCGCGTCTTCGCCCGCATCGTCGATCTCGTGGATCGCCTGCCCGCCGACGCCGCCATTGCGGTCGACATGCCGATCGGCTTGCCGGAGCGCACCGGGCATGGCGGTCGCGGACCGGAAGCGCTGGTCCGGCGTTTCCTCGCGGCCCGCCAGTCGAGCGTCTTTTCCATCCCCGCCCGCGCCGCCGTCTATGCAGTGGAGGAGGATTTCACATCCGTGGAACGCTGGGTCGAGGCGCACCGCCTGGCGAGTGCCGTGGCGCGCGCAACCTCCGAGCCGCCGCGCGCCGTCTCCATCCAGGCCTTCGGTATCTTTTCCAGGATCCGCGAACTGGACGGGCTGCTGCGGACCCGGCCCGCGCTACGCGACAGGATGATCGAATCGCATCCGGAGGCGGCGTTCTGGCGGCTCGCCGGGGAACGGCCGATGGCCCTGCCCAAGAAGGTCAAGGGGCGCGTCAATCCGCCGGGCATGGAGGAGCGCAAGGCGCTGCTCGCCGCCCGCGGCCACGACCGCGCCTTCCTCGACATGCCGGCGCCGCGCGGCGCGGCGGCCGACGACTTCCTTGACGCCGCCGTCATGATGCTGGTCGCCGAGCGCTTTTCGCGCGGCGAGGCGACGAGCTTCCCCGACCCTCCCGGCCGCGACGCTCACGGCCTGCCGATCGCGATCTGGACCTGAGGGGACGCCGAGAACGTCGAAAGCCGTTGATCACCGCGCCGGAATGTCGTTAGAGACTTGGTCCATGGCGCATCTTCCCGAGATCCTCCTCAAAGGCTATCGCAACTTCATGAGCGGGCGCTACGCCTCGGAGAGCAGCCGCTATCGCTCGCTCGCCCGCGAGGGCCAGGCCCCGGAGACGATGGTGATCGCCTGCTGCGACTCGCGCGCCGCGCCCGAGGCGATCTTCGACGCCGGCCCCGGCGAATTGTTCGTCGTGCGCAACGTCGCCAACCTCGTGCCGCCCTATTCGCCGGACGGTGAGTACCACTCGACCTCGGCCGCGCTCGAATTCGCCGTGCAGAGCCTCAAGGTCAGCCACATCGTCGTCATGGGCCACGGGCGCTGCGGCGGCATCCGCGCCGCGCTCGATCCGGGCGCCGAACCGCTGTCGCCCGGCGACTTCATCGGCAAGTGGATGAGCCTCGTGGCGCCCGCGGCCGAAACCGTCTCCGGCAATTCGATGATGACGGCGGCGGAGCGCCAGACCGCGCTGGAGCGCATCTCGATCCGCTATTCTCTGGCGAATCTGCGCACCTTTCCCTGCGTGAGCATCCTCGAGCGCAAGGAGAGGCTCTCCCTGCATGGCGCCTGGTTCGACATCTCGAGCGGCGAACTCTGGATCATGAACCCCGAGACGGGGGACTTCGAGCGGCCGGACGTCGACTGACAGGGTCGGCCTACTCCCCGCCGAAGCGGTGCGTGAGCGGGATCTCCGGCTGCGGCAGGCTGCGCCACGCGAGCCAGCACAGGATCGCGAGAAGACCCATCGACGGGATGATGGTCGCCATGGCGAAGACCGGATCGCCTATCATCGCGGAGATCGCGCCGCCGACCATTCCGCCGCCCATCTGGAAGAAGCCGCCCATGGAGGATGCCGCCCCGGCAATGTGCGGATAGGGCGCCAGCGAGGCGGTCAGCATGGCCGGCATGACGAAGGCGATGCCGAAGGCGAAGAATGCCACCGGCCCCATCACCGTCAGGAATGTCGGCGCCATGACGCGAAGGCCGACGGCGAGGCCGAGGCAGCCGATGGCGATGAAGACCAGTCCCGGAAGCACCAGGCGGAACGCGCCGTAGCGGCCGAGGAGCACGCGCACCACGAGCGCGCCGGCGAAGAACATGCCCGACTGCATCAGCATGCCGACGCCGAACTGGGCGGGCGTCAGCCCGACCCGGTCCATCAGGATGAACGGCAGGACGGTCGCCTGCGTGTAGAGGGCGCCGGTCGTCCCCGTCATGATCAGCGAGCAGAGCACGAAATAGCGGCTCGTCAGCAGCGCCGCATACGATTTCGCCAGGGCGCGGGGGCGGATGCGCGAGAGGTCGCGCTCGACCGTCTCCACCATGGCGAAGTGCACCACCAGGATGATGACGACGGCGGCGGCGAACATGACCATGAAGATGGCGTGCCAGCCGGCGACCTGCATCGTCAGGCCGCCGATCGTCGGCGCGAAGGCGGGACCGACGCCGAGGATCAGGCCGATCAGGTTCATGATGCGGGCCGAGCGCTCGCTGGTGAACAGGTCGCGCACGATGGCGCGCGAGATCGCGATGCCGACCGCCGCGCCGACGCCTTGCAGGAAGCGGGCGGCGATCAGCAGTTCGATCGTCGGGGCGAGCAGCGCCAGCAGCGAGGCGACGAGATAGACGCTGAGGAAGGCGAAGGTGACCGGCTTGCGGCCGAAGCCGTCCGAAAGCGGACCGCAGACCAGCTGGGCGAGCGCGAAGCCGGCGAAATAGAGCGAGAGCGTCAGCTTCACCGCGGCCTCGGTCGTGCCGAAGGCGCGCACGATCTCCGGCATGGCCGGCGTGAACAGCGCCATGGTCACCGGCCCGATCGCCACCAGAAGCGCGCCGAGCAGGCTGACGCGGCGTTCGCTCATCACGGGTGACGTCGTCGTTGCCGTCTGCATGTTCATGAGGAGGCACCGTCCTTGCGGCAAGTGTCGGCGCGCAGCGCCGCGAGGTTGGCGCGGACCGTCTTCAGGACCTCGACGAAGCCGCGCCAGTCATCCGCCGACACGGCGTTCGAGGCTTCGGCGCGCAGCGCCGCGGCGATCGGCTGGATCTGCTCGAGCATGGCCTCGCCGGCGGCGGTAAGGTGGACGGTCTTGGCACGGCGGTCGTCGGGATCGGTGCGGCGCTCGACAAGGCCGCGCGCCTCGAGGCGGTCGAGCGCACCGGACAGCGTCATCGCCTCGACGCCCATCCTTTCGGCGAGCACGTTCTGGCGCACTGCGCCGGCGCGGAAGGCGTGGGAAAGGGTTCGTCCCTCGCCCGGCGTCAGGCCGAGCCCCGCCTCGCCGGTGCGCCGGTCGAGCTCGGCGCGGATCATGCGCGTCACGTCCGTCAGCAGGAAGCCGAAGGAATCGGGATCGAAAGTGCTGGCCATTCCGTAAGTCGTCCTGATAATAAGGACGCCTTATTATTCGCCGCGGACGCTGTCAAGGTTGCGCACGCGCGGCCCGCCGCCTACATGCTCGCGGCACCCATCCATGCTCCGAGCGGACCCTCCATGCCCAGCACAGACAGCGTCGACCTCGCCAGCAGCCCCCTGACCGGCTGGACCGGCCCCCTCGGCCTTCCCGACTTCGCGGCGGTCGAGGACAACGCCTTCGCCCCGGTCTTCGACGCCGCGCTCGCCGCGCACCAGGCCGAGATCGACGCGATCGCCGGCAATGCGGAGGCGCCGACGATCGCCAACACGCTGGCCGCGTTGGAACTCGCCGGCGAAGCGCTGGGCCGCGTCTCGGCGATCTTCTGGTGCAAGGCCGGCGCCCACACCAACGACGAGATCCAGGCGCTGGAGCGCGAGATCGCGCCGAAGATGGCGCGGCACTATTCGGGCATCGCCATGAACGCGCCCCTGTTCGCCCGGATCGACGCGCTCTACCGCGACCGCGCGGCGCTCGACCTCGACGCCGAGACGCTGCGCGTGCTCGAAAAGACCTGGAAGCGCTTCGTCCGTTCGGGCGCGCTGCTCGACGAGAAGGGCAAGGCGCGGCTCGCCGCCATCAACGAGGAACTGGCCGGCCTCGGGGCACGATTCGGCCAGAACGTGCTCGCCGACGAGCGCGACTGGGTGATGTTCCTCGAAGCCGGCGACCTCGCCGGCCTTCCCGAATTCCTCGTCGGCGCCATGGCGCAGGCGGCGGAAGCGCGCGGCCGCAAGGGCAGCTACGCGCTGACCCTGTCGCGCTCGATCTACGAGCCCTTCACCACCTTCTCCGAACGCCGCGACCTGCGCGAGGCCGCCTGGCGCGCCTTCACCATGCGCGGCCAGAACGGCGGCGCCACCGACAATGTCGACGTCGTGCGCAGGACGCTGGCGCTCCGCGCCGAGAAGGCGCGGCTGCTCGGCTACGACAGCTACGCCGCGCTGAAGCTGGACGACACGATGGCGAAGACGCCGGCCTCGGTGCTCGGCCTGCTCGACCCGGTGTGGGACAAGGCCCGCGAGAAGGCAGCGGCCGACCAGAAGGAACTGCAGCGTCTCGCGGCGACCGCCGGCGGCAACGACGACATCGCCGGCTGGGACTGGCGCTTCTGGCAGGAGAAGCTGCGCGCCGAGAGATACGCCTTCGACGAGGCCGAGCTGAAGCCCTACCTCCAGCTCGATCGCGTCATCGAGGCCTGCTTCGATGTCGCCTCCCGGCTGTTCGGCATCACCTTCGCCGAAAGGGAAGGCATCGCCGCCTGGCATCCGGACGTGCGCGTCTTCGCGGTGCGCAACGCCGACGGCTCGGCGCGCGGCACCTTCCTCGCCGACTATTTCGCGCGGCCCTCGAAGCGCTCCGGTGCCTGGATGAGCGCGTTGGAATCCGGCTATCGCCTCGGCGACGGCGCCATGCCGGTCATCTACAACGTGATGAATTTCGCCAAGCCGCAGCCCGGCGAGCCGGCGCTCCTGTCGATGGACGAGGCGCGCACGCTGTTCCACGAGTTCGGCCACGCGCTGCACGGCATGCTGACCGACGTCACCTGGCCTTCGGTTTCGGGAACTTCCGTCAGCCGCGATTTCGTCGAGCTGCCCTCGCAGCTCTACGAGCACTGGCTGACCGTGCCGCAGGTGCTGGAGAAGCACGCCCGCCACGCCGTGACCGGCGAGCCGATGCCGCAGGCGCTGATCGCCAAGATGCTGGCGGCCCGCAATTTCGGCGCCGGCTTCGCCACGGTCGAGTTCACCGCTTCGGCGCTGATCGACATGGCCTATCACGCTCGAAGCGAGGCGCCGGAGGATCCGATCGCCTTCGAGGCGGAGAAGCTGAAGGAACTCGGCATGCCCGCCGCGATCGCCATGCGCCACCGTACCCCGCATTTCGGCCACGTCTTCGCCGGCGACGGCTATTCGGCCGGCTACTACTCCTACATGTGGTCGGAGGTGCTCGATGCCGACGCCTTCTCCGCCTTCGAGGAGACCGGCGATCCGTTCGATCCGGCGCTGGCGGAAAAACTGCGCGCCAACATCTACGCCGCCGGCGGCTCGAAGGATCCGGAAGAGCTCTACCTCGCCTTCCGCGGCAAGATGCCGACGGCCGCGGCGATGATGGCCAAGCGCGGCCTGGCATAGGAGTGCCGCCGATGAAGCAGCGCAGACTCGGAAGTTCCGGTCCGCAGGTGGGCGCTGTCGCCCTCGGCTGCATGAGCTTCGGCGGCATCTACGGTGCCACGGACCGGGCCGAGAGCCTGCGCGCGCTGGCGAAGGCCGACGAGCTCGGCTTGACCCATCTCGACACCGCGCTCATCTACGGCGACGGCCTGTCCGAGGAGATCGTCGGCGAATATCTCCGCGACCACCCGAACCGCTTCACCGTCGCCACCAAGGCCGGCATCGTCACCCGCCCGCACCGGCACTACAACAACCGTCCGCAATACCTTCGCGAATCGCTCGAAAGCTCGCTGAGGCGCCTCGGCCGCGATCATGTCGAGCTGTTCTACATCCACCGCCGCGACCGCGAGGTGCCCGTCGAGGACGTGATGGGAACGCTGGTCGGCTTCATGGAAGAGGGCAAGATCGGCGGCATCGGCCTCTCCGAGGTGTCGCCCGCGACGCTGGAGCGTGCCGCGGCTGTGCACCCGGTCATGGCCGTGCAGAGCGAGTATTCGCTGTGGACCCGCCTTCCCGAACTCGGGACGATCCAGGCCTGCGCCCGGCTCGGCACCGCCTTCGTCGCCTTCTCGCCTGTGGGGCGCGGCATCTTCGCCGACCGGCGGCTCGACCCCGCCGGCTTCGCGGAGCGCGACTTCCGCAAGGCCAACCCGCGCTTCATGGCGCCGAACTTCGCCGTGAACGACGCGCGCGTCGACCGCTTCCGCGCCTTCGCCCGCGAACGCGGCTGGTCGACGAGCGCCCTCGCGGTGGCATGGACGCTGCATCGCGGCGACCATGTCGTTCCCATCCCCGGCACCCGCAGCGCCGATCACGTCGCCGAACTGGCGACGGCGGCGGAGATCGTCCTCGACGCCGACGACATGGCGCGTATCGAATCGATCCTGCCGGCCGGCTTCGCCCATGGCGACCGCTATTCCGAGCAGCAGTCGACGGGCGCGGAACGCTACTGCTGAACGTTGTCCGCACGGCCCAGCGGGGCTCGGCGCCGGAGCGGCGGCAGGTTATTCGGGTAGCAGTCTATTCGGGGTAGCAGGCCGCCGGCACGTTCGGCCAGACGGCGCGGTCGCAGCCGAAGACCTCCCGCGTCTGCCGGAACTCGGCGCTCACCGGGCCGGTGACGACCGGATCGACGCCATAGGGCGCGTCGGGAAAGAGGCTCGCCGCATCGACCGGCAAAGGGTTCTCCGGCGCGCTGCCGATGCCGGCAAGCGGCGTCGCGCCCGATGCCATGGCCAGCATGGCCACCAGCGCGCCGGGCAGGGCGACGCGCAGCAGGGCGGAAGCGAGGGCGCGGTAACTGTTCATCGGGACGCTCAACGGCTGAACGGCGAAAGCGATCCACCGTTCGTTAACGATCTCCATTCGACACGAGATTGGTAAAGGAAGCGCTACGAAGAGCGCCCGGGCGGCCGCGCGCCGCCACCGCCGCATCGGATTGGCGCTCGTCACGGGCGACGGAAGCGCCTAAAGTCGTCGCCGCAGAGCCCGACGAGGAACAACGACATCATGCAATGGTCCTATCCGATCCTGCGTGTCGCCGGCACCGAGATCCGCATCCACCTGACCTTCCTGCTGCTGCTCGCCTGGATCGGCATCGCCTACTGGCAGGACGGCGGCGCGGCGGCGGCGATCGAAGGTGTGGGCTTCATCGTCGCGGTCTTCGCCTGCGTGGTGCTCCACGAGTTCGGCCATGCGACGGCGGCGCGGCGCTACGGCATCAGGACGCCGAAGATCACGCTCCTGCCGATCGGCGGCGTCGCCGAGCTCGAGCGCCTGCCGGAGAAACCGTCGGAAGAGATCGTCGTCGCCCTCGCCGGGCCGCTGGTCAACGTCGTCATCGCCGGCTTCCTGATCCTTGGGCTCGGCGCGGCGGTCGGCACCGAGGCGCTGACCTCGATGGAGGATCCGAAGATCGGCTTCGTCGCCCGCCTCGCCGCGGTGAACGTCTGGCTGGTCCTGTTCAACCTGATCCCGGCCTTCCCGATGGACGGCGGCCGCGTCCTGAGGGCGCTGCTCGCCACCCGCTACAGCCGGGTCCGCGCCACCGAGATCGCCGGCACGATCGGCCAGTTCGCCGCCTTCGTCTTCGGTTTCCTCGGCCTCGTCGGCGGCAACGTGCTGCTGATCTTCGTCGGCATCTTCGTCTATCTGGCCGCCACCGCCGAGACCCAGGCCATCGGGCTGCAGGACGCGGCGCGCGCCGTCGACGTGCGCGACGCCATGATCACCCGCTTCGAGAGCCTGCCGACCACGGCCAGCCTCGACGACGCCGCGCAGGCGCTTCTGCGCACCACCCAGCACGAGTTCCCGGTCGTCGACGGCGGCGGCAAGCTGCGCGGGGTGCTGACCCGCGCGCATCTCGTCGCCGGACTGCAGCAGCGCGGTGAGAAGACGCCGGCCGCGGAACTGATGGCGACCGACATCCCCCTCGTCGGCGACCGGGAGAAGCTGAGCGCCGCGCTCGAGCACCTGCAGAAGGGCGCCGCACCAGCCGTCGGCGTCGTCGATGCCGGCGGCCGGCTGGTCGGCTACGTCACCATCGAGAACATCGGCGAGCTGATGATGCTGCGCGGCGCAGCGGCCCGCTGAAGGACTCCGTCGGCGCGTCCCCCTTTCGCATTTGCGAAAAAGCCTGTAAGAGCGCGGCCGACCGAAGATGCCGCGCGCGACCTCGCGCGCCGAAAACCCCCGAGTACCCGAGATGCAGATCCGCAACATCGCGATCATCGCGCACGTTGACCATGGCAAGACCACGCTGGTCGACCAGCTTCTGAGACAGTCCGGTTCCTTCCGCGAGAACCAGCGCGTCGCCGAGCGCGCCATGGACTCCAACGACCTCGAGAAGGAGCGCGGCATCACCATCCTCGCCAAGGCGACCTCGGTCGACTGGAAGGACACGCGCATCAACATCGTCGACACGCCCGGCCACGCCGACTTCGGCGGCGAGGTCGAGCGCATCCTGTCGATGGTGGACTCGGCCATCGTGCTGGTCGACGCCGCCGAAGGGCCGATGCCGCAGACCAAGTTCGTCGTCGGCAAGGCGCTGAAGGTCGGCCTGAGGCCGATCGTGGTCATCAACAAGATCGACCGGCCCGACGCGCGCCATGTCGAGGTGGTCAACGAGGTGTTCGACCTGTTCGCCGCGCTCGACGCCACCGACGAGCAGCTCGACTTCCCGATCCTCTACGGCTCCGGCCGCGACGGCTGGGTTTCGGAGAAGCCCGAAGGTCCGAAGGACCAGGGCCTGGCGCCGCTGTTCGACCTCGTGCTCAAGCACGTGCCGGCGCCGACCGTGCATCCCGGACCGTTCCGCATGATCGGGACGATCCTCGAGGCCAATCCGTTCCTCGGCCGCATCATCACCGGCCGCATCTACTCCGGCTCGCTGAAGCCGAACCAGGCGGTCAAGGTGCTGCATCACGACGGCACGCTGCTGGAGACCGGGCGCATCACCAAGATCCTCGCCTTCCGCGGCCTGGAGCGCCAGCCCATCGACGAGGCGCAGGCGGGCGACATCGTCGCCATCGCCGGCCTGCAGAAAGGCACCGTCGCCGACACGTTCTGCGATCCGTCGATCAGCGAGCCGCTGAAGGCGCAGCCGATCGATCCGCCGACCGTCACCATGTCCTTCCTCGTCAACGATTCGCCGCTGGCCGGCACCGAGGGCGACAAGGTCACCAGCCGCGTCATCCGCGACCGCCTGCTCAAGGAGGCGGAAGGCAACGTCGCGCTGAAGATCGAGGAATCGGCCGACAAGGATTCGTTCTTCGTCTCCGGCCGCGGCGAGTTGCAGCTCGCCGTGCTGATCGAGACCATGCGCCGCGAGGGCTTCGAGATCGCGGTGTCGCGGCCGCGCGTCGTCATGCAGAAGGACGAGCACGGCCACCTGCTCGAGCCGGTCGAGGAAGTCGTCATCGACGTCGACGAGGAGCACGCCGGAATCGTCGTGCAGAAGATGAGCGAGCGCAAGGCCGAGATGGTCGAGCTGCGTCCGTCCGGCGGCAACCGCCAGCGGCTGGTCTTCCACGCGCCGACGCGCGGCCTGATCGGCTACCAGTCGGAACTGCTGACCGACACGCGCGGCACCGCCGTGATGAACCGGCTGTTCCATGCCTACCAACCCTACAAGGGCGAGCTGCCCGGCCGCACCAACGGCGTGCTGATCTCCAACGAGCAGGGCGAAGCGGTCGCCTACGCCATGTGGAACCTCGAGGACCGCGGCCCGATGGTCATCGATCCCGGCGTCAAGGTCTACCAGGGCATGATCATCGGCATCCACTCGAGGGACAACGACCTCGAGGTCAACGTGCTGAAGGGCAAGAAGCTGACCAACATCCGTGCCGCCGGCAAGGACGAGGCGGTGCGGCTGACCCCGCCGATCCGCATGACGCTGGAGCGCGCGCTGGCCTGGATCCAGGACGACGAACTCGTCGAGGTAACGCCGAAGACCATCCGCCTGAGAAAGCTCTACCTCGACCCGAACGAGCGCAAGCGCTTCGAGAAGACGAAGACCGCCGGCGCCGCCTGACGCGCCGGCCGCCGGGCGATTGCCTCGCCCGGCCCCGGTGTCCTATCCTCGCGTTTGCAAGGCCGATCGGGGGATGAAATGCGCGTTGCAGGCAGAACCCTTCTTGCCCTCGTGTTCGGCTTCTTCGGCGGCTGGGCGTTCGCGACCTCGGCGTCCTTCCGCTACATGGACGCCTTCGACATCTTCGACCGCGACGGCGGCGGCGCGATGGGTGCCTTCTTCATCATCGGTCCGTTCTTCGGCGTGATCGCGGCGATCGTGCTTGCCGGCATGGTCCTGGTGCGCGGTCTCGCCGCCGGCCAGCCGAAGCCCGCCGGCTGGCAGCCGCCCTCGGCGGAATCGCGGCGGCTGCGGACCTGGATCCTGGCCGTGCTGGTCGTGGTCGTGGTCTACATGATCGGCTGGGCGTTCATCGACCTCTCCGGGCCGTGGGCGCCGAAGAGCGCCGTGCGTTCGCTGTTCTACAACGGTATCCCGCTGGCGGCCGGCCTTCTGTGCGCGCTCTTCGTCGTCCGCAGGCGCGCAAGAAGCACCGCCTGACCTTCCTGCCCGAGCCGCTCGAGCCGCTCGAGCCTTGCGGACATGGTGCTCCTGCTCTAAGGAGCCGTCTCCCGAGGCGATCCGGATACCCCGCACCTTGCCGCAGTAACGACCGGTCTCATCGTCAGTCCCCATCGGGCGCGCTCGCGCCCATGAGATCGTCTTCGTTCGAAGGGGCGGCGGTTCGAGACCGGTATGGCACGCCTGCCTCCGGACATCCCGTCCCGATCGACCCTAGCGCCGCCGCACCGAGCCTCCTCCGAGGCGTCTCGACCTGCATGTCCCGCCGGACCCTTTGCAAGGGCAAGCGCACATGTCGGGCACGCTCCGCGTCCTCTGGACCATCCGTATCTCCATCTCCACCACCCCGAAACCCATCCTCCGCTGCAGCCGCTGCGACCAGCCGCGCGCCTTCGAGCCGAGCGGCAGGTTCCGCCTCAACGCCAACGGCAAGCGCCTCGACGCCTGGCTGATCTATCGCTGCACCGCATGCGGCGCGACGTGGAACCGCACGATCTTCGAGCGCCGGCAGCGAAGCGAGATCGACGACGCCGTGCTCGAGGCGCTGCAAGGCAACGATCCGGTTCTTGCCGAGCAGGTCGCGCAGGACGCCGCGGGGCTGCGGCGCTGGACGACCCGCTTCGCCGAGGGCGATGGCGGCACGATCGCCGTCGACAAGGCCGTCCTGGCGCATGGCGATGGCGATGTGGAACGGCTGGCGATCGAGCTCCTGATGCCGGCCGCCGCGACGATCCGCTGCGACCGCCTGCTGGCGGCCGGACTGGGTCTCTCGCGCGGCGGCGTAGCGGCGCTCTCGGACGCGGGGCGCATTGCCGTAGACGGCTCCGGCAGGAGGCCGCCGGCGCGGCCGCTGCACCAGGGATCCTTCGTTACGATCGATGTCTCCGGCCTGGCTGACGCGGCCGCACTCGCCGGGCGCGCGACCGGGAGATGACGGCAGGATGGTCGCGACGGGGCGATTGACTCCCCGTAGATCGGCGGGAAGATGCGGGCCGATCGCATGGAGGATGCACCGATGTCGCTGGCTTCGCTTCTCATCTTCGCCGCAGCGCTGTTCGTCGCGGCCGGCTCGCCCGGCCCGTCGATCGCGGCGCTCGTCGCCCGCGTCATTGCCGGCGGCGTGCGCGGGGTGCTTCCCTTCCTGCTCGCCATGTGGATCGGCGAGGCGATCTGGCTGTCGTTTGCCGTGTTCGGCCTCGTGATGGTGGCGCAGACCTTCCACCTCGCCTTCGTCGCGCTGAAATGGGCCGGCGTCGCCTATCTCGCCTGGCTGGCGTGGAAGATGTGGACGGCGCCGGTCGAGACGAAGGAGGGCGCGCTGCCGTCGGCGGATTCGCCGCTGCGCCTGTTCCTCGCCGGCATGGCGGTCACCCTCGGCAATCCGAAGATCATGGTCTTCTACCTGGCGCTGCTGCCCACCCTCGTCGACCTCGGCTCGGTCACCGTGCTCGGCTGGGCCGAGCTCGTCGCCACAATGGCGCTGGTGCTGGTCGCCATCGACCTGACCTGGGTCGCCGCCGCGGTTCAGGCGAAGAAGATGCTGAAGAGCCCGCGCGCCGTCAGGATCGCCAACCGCGCCGGCGCCACCGCGATGGCCGGCGCGGCGGCGGCCATCGCCACGCGCTCGTAAACGCTGGCGGTGCCGGGGAAGGCTGCGGCGCGACGCTCAGCCCATCTCGATGATCGGTGCGACCTCGATGGTCCCGCCGGCGTCGAGATGCGGGCAGCCCTTCGCCATGGCGACCGCGGCGTCGGCGTCGGCGGCCTTGAGGACCGAATAGCCGGCGGTGGGGTTCGGCCCGCCGTCGTTGGTCACCTTGCCGCCGGAATGGACGGTCATCGACTTGCCGACCGGGTTGCCCCCGTCAACCACGGCGTCGCCCAGCGTGCCGAACCACGCCATCCACGCCGCCATGACCTTCTGCCCTTCCTCCTCGGAAGCCGGCATCGTGCCGCCGTGGTATACCAGCAGGAAATTCGGCATTTCGTCCCTCCTTCGTTGCGGCGTTCAACCGCGTTGCGTTGATATCAACATAGTCTGCCGCGTTCCGCCACCCGGGCGACCGGCCGATCGTCGTCACGCTTGCGTGAAGGCGGATGCGGCGGAGAGCGTCGGCGACGGTCTCAGCGCGCCATGGCGTGGTATTCGGGGTTCGGCCGCATGTCGACCGCCGCGGCGACGCGATTGGACATGTTGAAGAAGGCCGCGGTCGAGGCGATGTCCCAGATGTCGCGCTCGGAGAAGCCGGCGGCGCGCAGGCCGGCCCGATCGGCTTCCTCGATCTTCGCAGGCGTCTCGGTCAGCTTCACGGCGAAGTCGAGCATGGCCTTCTGCCGCGCCGACAGCGCCGCGGCGCGGTAGTTCATCACCATCATCTCGCCGAGCGCCGGGTCGCCCGACAGCTGGCGCACCGCCGCGCCGTGCGCGGTGAGGCAGTAGTAGCAATGGTTCACCGACGACACCGCCACCGCGATCATCTCGCGCTCGAGCTTCGACAGGCCGGAGGCGCCGAGCATCAGGTCGTTGTACATGTCGGTGAAGGCGCGCAGCTTCTTCTCGTCGAAGGCATAGGCCTGCAGCACGTTCGGCACGAGGCCGAGCTTTTCCCGGCATTTTTCGAAATATGCCTCGGTCGCCTCGCTCAGCGGTCCGGCCGGCTCGATGGCGAGCGCGACGATGGGTTCGCTCATTCGGTATCCTCCTCGACGAATTCTGTGCTTCCCGGCGGAACGGGACCGATCCGCAATCGTAAAAGCATCATCATCTGCTAGCATAAGCACAATGCGCCGGCGGTGGGAGGACAAAGCGCCATGGTGGACAGCCAGAAGGGCCGCAAGGCCGGAAATGTCGCAGGGGCAGAGGAAGACGGCGGAGGGTCGCAGAAACTGGCGTCCTTCCTCCTGACGCGGGCACCGGCGGAGGACGTTTCCTGCTATGAGCCCGGCGAGCTGGAAAAGGCCGCCCGCCGCGCCTGGGCCGCACTGAGCCGGCACCGCCGGGGCGAAAGCGTCGTCGACATCGACAATGGCGGCGAGGTCCGCCGCCAGGGCCGGCCGGTGACCGTGATCACCGTCGTCAACGACAACATGCCGTTCCTCTTCGATTCGATCCTCTCGGAGATCAGCGAGAGCGCCGGCGAGGCGTCTCTCGTCATGCATCCGGTGTTCGCCGTGCGCCACGACGGCACCGGCGTCGCCGAACTGCTCGGCGAGCCGGGCGCGGCGAAGACCGATGCCGCCGCCGACCGCGTCAGCCTGATCCATGTCCACGTCGCGCCGCTGAGCGACCGCGAGGCCGAGGGCCTGGCGGAGCGTCTCGGCAGGATCCTCGTCCAGGTGCGCGCGGCGGTGGCCGACTGGAGGCCGATGCTCGCACGCCTCGACCAGGCGATCACCCAATTCCGCTACTCGCCGGTGCCGCTCGACAAGGACGACGTCGCCGAGGCGATCGCCTTCCTCGAATGGCTGCGCGACGACAACTTCACCTTCCTCGGCATGCGCGAGTTCGTCTATACCGGCGGCGAGAAGAGCGGAACGCTGGAACGCTCCGACAAGCGCGGCCTCGGCATCCTCGCCGACCCGGACGTGCTCGTGCTGCGCCGCGGCTCCGAGGCGGTCTCGACCACGCCGGAGATCCGCGCCTTCCTGCATGGGCCCGATCCGCTGATCGTCACCAAGGCCAACGCCAAGTCGGTGGTCCACCGGCGCATCTATCTCGACTACGTCGGCATCAAGACCTACGACGACAATGGCGGCCTGTCGGGCGAACTGCGCGTGGTCGGCCTGTTCACCTCGACGGCCTACACGCGCTCGGTGATGAAGATCCCCTATCTGCGCTCGAAGGTGCAGGCCGTCATCGCCAGGTCCGGCTTCGACCCGAACGACCATTCCGGCAAGGCGCTCATCAACGTGCTGGAATCCTATCCGCGCGACGAACTGTTCCAGATCGCCGTGCCGACGCTGAGGAGGCACGCCGAATCGATCCTGGCGCTGGGCGAACGGCCGCGGGTGCGGGCGCTGGTGCGGGCCGATCAGTTCGACCGCTTCGTCTCGGTGATCGTCTTCGTCCCGCGCGACCGCTACGACAGCGGCGTGCGCGAGAAAATCGGCGCCTACCTCAAGACGATCTTCGAGGGCCGGGTCTCGGCCTTCTATCCCGCCTTCCCGGAAGGCTCGCTGGCGCGCGTCCACTTCATCATCGGCCGTTCCGGCGGAAAGACGCCGAAGGTCGAACCGGAGACCATCGAGGCCGGCATCCGCGACATCATCCGCACCTGGGACGACGGCCTGCGCGAGGCGGCCGCGGACGCCGGCGCCGATGCCTCGCTCGCCGCGATCGCCGGGCGATTGCCGGAGAGCTACCGCGGGTCCTTCTCGCCTGGGGAGGCGCTGGCGGACGCCGGCCGCATCGCCCGCCTCGACGTCGGACGGACGATCGCCATCGACTACTACCGCCATGCCGGCCAGGCCGAAACGCAGGCCGCGCTGAAGATCTACCATTTCGGCGAGCCGGTCTCGCTGTCGCGACGCGTGCCGGTGCTGGAGAACATCGGCTTCCGCGTCATCAGCGAACGCACCTTCGAGGTACCCGACGGCGAAAGGCCGACCGTCTTCATCCACGACATGGAGCTGGAGAGCGCTTTTGGCCAGCCGATCGACCTTTCCGACGGCGGTGCGCTGTTCGAGGACGTCTTCCTCTCGGTCTGGCGCGGCGACAGCGACAATGACGGCTACAATTCGCTCGCCTCGACCGCCGGGCTCAATTCCGCGGAAATCCGCGTGCTGCGCGCCTACGGCCGCTACCTGCAGCAGGCCGGCATCCCGCAGAGCCAGGACTTCATCGCCGGCACGCTCAACCGCTACCCGCAGATCGCGCGCGGCCTGCACCAGCTGTTCGTCGCGCTGTTCGATCCGGCGCAGGCAGAAGGCGAGGTCACGGCACGCCACCTCAAGGCCAAGATCAAGGACGAGCTCGACGCCGTCCCCAGCATCGACGACGACACCATCATCCGCCGCTTCCTCAACCTGATCGAGGCGACGCTGCGCACCAACCATTTCGTGCCCGACCGGCCGGAGGGCGTCTCGTTCGCGTTCAAGCTCGATTCCAGGGCAGTCACCGGCCTGCCGGAGCCGCGACCCTGGCGCGAGATCTTCGTCTACGGCCCCGAGGTCGAGGGCGTGCACCTGCGCTTCGGCCCGGTCGCGCGCGGCGGGCTGCGCTGGTCCGACCGCGCCCAGGACTACCGCACCGAGGTGCTCGGCCTGGTCAAGGCGCAGCAGGTGAAGAACGCCGTCATCGTGCCGGTCGGCGCCAAGGGCGGCTTCTATCCGAAGAAGCTGCCCGCCGGCGGCAGCCGCGACGCGGTGTTCGAGGCCGGGCGGCAGGCCTATGTCAACTTCGTCTCCAGCCTGCTCTCGATCACCGACAATCTCGACGCCGGCGCGGTCGTCCCGCCTGCCCATGTCGTGCGCCGCGACGCCGACGACCCCTATTTCGT
Source organism: uncultured Mesorhizobium sp. (assembly GCA_937958475.1). Taxonomy (GTDB): domain Bacteria; phylum Pseudomonadota; class Alphaproteobacteria; order Rhizobiales; family Rhizobiaceae; genus DUSC01. Next base: position 45,205 of record CALFXR010000065.1, read on the forward strand.
CGTCGCCGCCGACAAGGGCACCGCGACCTTCTCCGACACCGCCAATTCGATCAGCCAGGCGCACGGCTTCTGGCTCGACGACGCCTTCGCCTCCGGCGGCTCGGCCGGCTACGACCACAAGAAGATGGGCATCACCGCCCGGGGCGCCTGGGAAGCGGTCAAGCGCCATTTCCGCGAGATGAACCGCGACATCCAGACGACGCCCTTCACCTGCGTCGGCGTCGGCGACATGTCGGGCGACGTGTTCGGCAACGGCATGCTTCTCTCGGAAGAGACGCGGCTCATCGCCGCCTTCGACCACCGCGACATCTTCATCGACCCCGATCCGGATCCGGCTGCGACGATGGATGAGCGCCGGCGCCTGTTCGCCCTGCCGCGCTCGTCCTGGCAGGACTACGACAAGACGAAGCTCTCCGCCGGCGGCATGATCGTGCCGCGCACGCTAAAGTCGGTGACGCTGACGGCCGAGGCGGCCGCCGCGATCGGCATCGGCAAGACCGTGGCGACGCCCGGCGAGATCATGAGCGCCATCCTCAGGGCGCCGGTCGACCTGCTCTGGTTCGGCGGCATCGGCACCTATGTGCGCGCCACGGGCGAGAGCAACGCCGACGTCGGCGACCGCGCCAATGACGGCATCCGCGTCACCGCCTCCGAAGTTCGGGCGAAGGTGATCGGCGAGGGCGCCAATCTCGGCGTCACCCAGCGCGCCCGCATCGAGTTCGGCCTCGCCGGCGGCGCCTGCAACTCCGACGCGATCGACAACTCCGGCGGCGTCAACTCCTCCGACGTCGAGGTCAACATCAAGATCGCGCTGGCCCAGGCCATGCGCTCGGGATCGCTCACCCGCGCCGATCGCAACGTGCTGCTGGCCGAGATGACCGACGAGGTGGGCAGGCTGGTGCTGGCCAACAACTACGAACAGACACTCGCGCTTTCCGTGGTGCAGCGCCGCGGCATCGCCGACCTCGCCCACCAGACGCGCTTCATGACCATGCTCGAGGCGCGCGGCCTGCTCGACCGCGCTGTCGAGTACCTGCCGTCGCCGGCGGCGCTGGCGGAGCGGCAGGTCCGCGGAGAGCCGCTGACCCGGGCCGAGATCGGCGTGCTGCTCGCCTACGCCAAGATCGTGCTGTTCTCCGACATCGTCGCCAGCCCGTTGCCGGATGACCCGCATTTCGAGGCGGACCTGTTCGGCTACTTCCCCGGGCGCATGCGCGAGCGCTACGCCGGCGAGATCCGCGGCCACCGGCTGCGCCGCGAGATCGTCGCCACCGTCGTCGCCAACGACCTCGTCAACCGCGGCGGACCGTCCTTCGTCAGCCGCCTGCAGGATGCGACCGGCCGCGGCCCGGCAGAGGTGGTGCGCGCCTACGAGGTGGCGCGCGGCGGCTTCGCGCTGCCGGCGCTCCATGCCGAGATCGACGCGCTCGACAACCGCGTCGACGGAAAGGCGCAGCTCGGCTTCTACGAGTCCGTCGTGCGCCTGCTGCGCGCGGCCACCGCCTGGCTGCTCAAGCACGGCGATCCGTCGCTGCCGGTCGGCGACGAGATCCAGGCGCTCGGCAATGCGCGCGCCGCGGTCGAGCCGGTGCTGATGGCGATCCTGCCTCCATTCATGCGCGACAGGCACGAGGCGCGGCGCGCGGGCTTTGCCGCGGCGGGGGCGCCGGCGAAGCTCGCCGAACACCTCGCCGCGCTCGACGTCTACGAGCTGATCCCCGACATCGCCCTGGTCGGCCGCCAGGCCGGCGTGGCGGCGGAGACCGCGGCACGCGCCTTCTTCGGCGTCAGCGAGGCGTTCCGCATCGGCCGCATCGAGGACGCCGCCCGCGCCATCCAGCCGTCGGACTACTATGACGGCCTTGCGCTTTCGCGGGCGAATGACATGATCGGCGCCGCACGACGCGGCATCGCGATTTCGGCCCTGGCCTCGTTCGGCACGGCCGCGGATCCGGTGGCGGCATGGATCGAGGCGGGCGGCGAGCGCATCGCAAGGGCGCGCGAGCGCCTGCAGGCGCTGACGGAGGGCGGGGACATCACCGTCTCGCGCCTGTCGGTGGCCGCCGGGCTGATGGGCGACCTGACCGGTCTGTAGGCATTTGGATTGAGGGGACCGGGGGACGACATGGCCGAAGCAGAGTTCAAGCGCGCGCCGAAGCGCGGCATCTGGGGATGGATGCTGTTCGATTGGGCGCAGCAGCCGTTCCACACGCTGATCATCACCTTCGTCTTCGCCCCCTACTTTGCCGCCGCCGTGGCGCCCGATCCGACCAAGGGCCAGGAATTGTGGGGCTACGCCACCGGCATCGGCGGCCTGATCATCGCGCTGTCGTCGCCGGTGCTCGGCGCCATCGCCGACGCGTCCGGTCCGCGCAAGCCGTGGATCCTGCTGTTCTCGATCGTCGGCATCATCGGCTGCTGGATGCTGTGGTTCGCCGTGCCCGGATCGCAGGAGATGGCCTTCGTCATGCTCGCCATCGTGCTGGCGCTGATCGGCATGGAGTTCGCGGCGGTGTTCAACAACGCCATGATGCCCGACCTGGTGCCCCGCTCCGAGCTCGGCCGCCTGTCCGGATCGGCGTGGGGGCTGGGCTATGTCGGCGGCATCATCTCGCTGGTCATCGTGCTCGGCCTGCTCTCGGGATCGCCGACCACGGGCAAGACGCTGCTCGGGCTCGATCCGCTGTTCGGCTTCGACCCCGCCATGCGCGAGGGCGACCGCGCCTCGGGCCCGCTGACCGCGATGTGGTACGCGATCTTCATCCTGCCGATGTTCCTGTTCACGCCGGACGTCGTGCGTCGCGCGGCGTCCAAGGGCGCCGTGCGCCGAGGCCTTGCGCAGCTCGGCGCGACGCTGCGCGGCCTGCCGTCGGACCGCAGCTACTTCAGCTTCCTGCTCTCCTCGATGTTCTACCGCGATGCGCTGAACGCGCTCTATTCGTTCGGCGGCATCTACGCCGCTGGCGTGCTCGGCTGGTCGATCATCCAGATCGGCGTGTTCGGCATCCTCGCCAACCTGACCGGCGCCATTGGCGCCTGGCTCGGCGGCCGCGCCGACCAGGCCTGGGGGCCGAAGCCGGTGGTCAGCATCTCCATCCTGGTCCTGTCGCTGTGCTGCCTGCTGGTGATCTCGACGACCAAGACAGAGGTCCTGTTCATGACGGTCGCGGCTGAAGGCGCGGACAGCACCATCCCCGACATCATGTTCTACATCGCCGGGGCCCTGATCGGCGCCGCCGGCGGCTCGATCCAGGCTTCGTCGCGCACGCTGCTCGTCGACCAGGTCGACCGCGACCGCGTCACCGAGGCTTTCGGCCTCTACGCGCTGTCGGGCAAGGCGACGACCTTCATCGGCCCGCTGGCGATCGCCTTCGCCACCGCCTTCTTCGCCTCGGAATCGTTCGGCCTGTCGCCGGTCGACGCACAGCGGCTCGGCGTGACGCCGATCATCGTATTGTTCGTCGTCGGCCTCGCCCTGCTGCCGGTGGTGCGGACCAGGGCCTACCAGAAGCCGGCGTGAGCCGGCTTCGCCGTCAGAAGTCGGCGGTGAGGCCCTTCACCTCCCAGTCGCCGTAGCGACCGGGCTCGTGGCCGCCGCGGCCGCCGATCTCCCTCGGGCGCGACGCCTCGACGCGGCGGTACTCCTCGCGCCGCGCCTCTGCCTCCGCGAGCGCCCGCTCGGCGGCGGGGCTGAGCGTCTTCGCCGGCGCGGCCGAGGGTCGGCCTTCGTCCGGAGAACCGGCCGGGGGAGCGGCCGCGGACGTCGGGAGCGGCGGGGTCGGGGCGGTGTCGTCGGTCATGGCACAGGTTCCGGAGGGCGCGAGGATTGAAAGGCCTCGCGGTTCTTCCCATCATATAGTCCGACTGCGATCGGGGATCGACCCCGGCCGGTACCGAACACGGGAAAGAGGAATGAACACGATCCGCACTGCGATGCTCCTGGCGGCGATGACCGCGCTCTTCATGGGCGTCGGCTACCTCATCGGCGGCTCGGGCGGCATGACGATCGCATTCCTGATCGCCGCCGCGATGAACCTGTTCAGCTACTGGAACGCCGACAAGATGGTGCTGCGCATGCACCATGCGGTCGAGGTCGACGAAAGAAGCGCGCCGGAGTTCTACGGCATCGTGCGCGACCTCGCAGCGCGCGCCGGCCTGCCGATGCCGAAGGTCTACCTGATCGACAGCCCGCAGCCCAACGCCTTCGCCACCGGCCGCAACCCGGAAAACGCCGCCGTCGCCGCTACCACCGGCCTGCTCCAGCGCCTCTCCTACGAGGAGGCCGCCGGCGTGATGGCGCACGAGTTGGCGCATGTGAAGAACCGCGACACGCTGACCATGACGGTGACGGCAACGCTCGCCGGCGCCATCTCCATGCTCGGCAACTTCGCCTTCTTCTTCGGCGGCAACCGCGACAACAACAATCCGCTCGGCTTCGTCGGCGTGCTCGTGGCGATGATCGTCGCCCCTCTCGCCGCGGCCATGGTGCAGATGGCGATCAGCCGCACGCGTGAATATTCCGCCGACCGGCTCGGCGCCGAGATCTGCGGCCATCCGCTCTGGCTCGCCTCGGCGCTCGACAAGATCGCCGCCGCGTCGGGACGCATCCGCAACGAGGACGCCGAGCGCAACCCGGCGACGGCGCACATGTTCATCGTCAACCCGCTGTCGGGCGAACGCATGGACAACCTGTTCTCGACGCACCCGGCGACCGAGAATCGAATCGCCGCGCTGGAGCAGCTCGCCCAGCAGTGGCAGGCGGATGCGCGCGGCGGTCCGGCGCGGCCCCGCGCCGCGGAACGCCGTGCACCCCCTCCCGAGCCCGCGGAACCCTCCGCAGCGCCGAAGGCCGGTCCTTGGGGAACTCCCGAGGCTGCCGAGGCGCCTCCGGTGCCGACCCCGCCGCAGAAGAAGCCTTCGGGACGCTGGGGCCGCAGCCCGACCGGACCGAAGGGTCCGTGGTCGTGACCGAGGCGGCTGCCCAGCCGGGCCGGGGCAGGGCCGATCGCAGGCAGGAACCGGACGAAGGCGTCGCCGGCCTCGCGGCGCGCCAGGTGGCGGCGCGGCTGCTCGGCGCCGTCATCGACGCGAAGACGCCGCTCGACGCGCTGACCGACGCCGAGCACGGCCACCCGCAGTTCCGCGCGCTCTCGCCGCGCGACCGTTCGCTGGTCAAGGCGATCCTCGCCACGGCATTGCGCTACCGCATCACCGTCGGTGCCCTGATCGCGCGGCGGCTCGACCGCCCGCTGCCGCAGAACGCGCGCTCGCTCGAGCACATCCTCCACGTCGCCGCCGCGCAGATGCTGTTCCTCGACGTGCCCGACCGCGCGGCGGTCGACATGGCCGTCGCCCACGCCAAGTCCGACCCCCGGACCGTCCGTTTCTCCGGCCTCGTCAACGCCGTGCTGCGCGCACTCGGCCGGGTGAAGGAACGCGCGCTTCCCGCCGCGCTCGCGGCAAGCGACGACGCTCCCGACTGGTTCTCGCGACGCCTGAAATCGGCCTATGGCGAGGAGCGAGCTGCGGCGATCCTCGCAGCGCACCGCGCCGAGCCGCCGATCGATTTCACCGTGAAGTCGGACGCGCACGGCTGGGCGGAGCGCTTCGGCGGCATCGTCCTGCCGACGGGAAGCGTTCGCGTCGCCAGGCTTCCCGGGCCGGTCCAGGACCTGCCGGGCTTCGCCGAGGGCGAATGGTGGGTGCAGGATGCCGCCGCGGCGCTGCCCGCGCGCCTTCTCGGCGACGTGCGCGGCCTTGCCGTCGCCGACCTCTGCGCCGCGCCCGGCGGCAAGACGGCGCAACTCGCGGCCGCCGGCGCACGGGTCACCGCGATCGACCAGTCGCGCAGCCGCCTCAGGCGGCTCACCGCCAATCTCGACAGGTTGAAGCTCGCAGCGGACATCGTCGAGGCCGACCTTCTCACCTACGTTCCGCCCACGCTCTTCGACGCCGTGCTGCTCGACGCACCGTGCTCCTCGACCGGCACCGTGCGCCGGCATCCCGACGTCCCGTGGACGAAAGGACCGGCCGACATCGCCAAGCTCGCCGGCCTGCAACGGCGGCTTCTCGAACGCGCCGTCGGCATGGTCAGGCCCGGCGGTCTCGTCGTCTTCTCCAACTGTTCGCTCGATCCGGAGGAGGGCGAGGCCCTGCGCGCCGCCTTCCTGTCGTCGGACCCCGGAGCCGTCGCCGATCCGATCCGCGCGGACGAACTTCCCGGGACCGCCGCGTTCGTCACGCCGGAAGGAACGTTGCGCACGACGCCCGCCGACCTCGTCGGCGAGAACATTTCGCTGTCGGGCATGGACGGCTTCTTCGCGGCGCGCTTCCGCCGTGCCGGTTCCGGCTCGGGATAACCGAATTTAGGCTCTCCCGCATCGCCATTAATCCACTAAGTTGGCGCGGGTGGCTACAACCGGTGGAGGTAGGAGTTTGGGACGTGCGGGGAGCGGCACGCAGCGTTTGTGGGCGCTGGTCGCGCGCGAGACGTGGCATCGCGCGTGCCGCCGCATCCGCTCGGGACCCGTCTACCGCTGGCGCTATGCCGGCCGCACGCCCGAACGCGTGCTCGTCGCGCCGCCCGATCTCCGTCTCGCCGACCCGCAGATTGCGCTGGAGATCTACTACGGCCGGTTCCCGCTGTCGGGACACCTCGTCGAGACCGGCGGCCGCTCCCCCTTCCAGATCGAAGTCGCCGACCGCCGCTGGAACCGCTCCCTGCACGGCTTTCGCTGGCTCAGGCACATGCGGGCGGCGGGCTCGGACCTCGCCGCGGCGAACGCCAGGGCCCTGGTCTCCGACTGGATCGCGATTCACGGCAACCGCATCTCGGGCGTCGCCTGGGACCCGGCGGTCACCGCCCGGCGCATCATCGCCTGGTTGCAGCACTCCTCCGTCGTCCTCCAGGGCGCGGAGTACGCCTTCTATCGCTCCTTCCTCCGCTCGCTGGCGGTGCAGATACGCTATCTGCGCTCGATGGCCCGCGACATGGACGACGGCAAGCACAGGCTGCGCGCGCGTATCGCGCTCGCCTACGCCGCCCTGGCGCTGCCTGCCTCCCCCTCGACCGCGCGGACCGCCAGCCGCAACCTGTCGCAGGAACTCGAAAGCCAGATACTGCCCGACGGCGGCCATATCTCGCGCAATCCGATGGTCATGATGGAGTTGCTCGCCGACCTCCTTCCGCTCCGCCAGACCTTCGCCAACCAGGCCGAGGCGCCACCGCAGGCCCTGATCGGCGCCGTCGAGCGCATGCTGCCGGCCCTGCGCTTCTTCCGCCACCAGGACGGCGGGCTCGCCCGCTTCAACGGAATGGGCGTGACCATTCCCGACCGCATCGTGTCGATCCTGCGGCACGACGACACGGAAGGCGCGCCGCTGCTGCATGCGCCCTATTCCGGATACGAGCGCCTTTCGCTGGGCGACGTCACGGTCCTCGCCGACACCGGGGCGCCGCCGCCGGCGGCCGTTTCGGGAGCCGCCCATGCCGGCTGCCTGTCATTCGAGCTCTCCTCCGGCCGCCAGTGCTTCATCGTCAACTGCGGCGTCGACACGTTCGGCTCGGAGGATTTCAGGCCGCTGGCGCGGGCCACCGCGGCGCACTCGACGCTCACCCTCAACGACACCTCCTCGGCCCGGTTCAGCTATCCGCCGCGCATCAGCCGGGTGATCGGATGGCCGCTGATCGACGGGCCCCATGCGCCCCGGTGCGAACGCACCGATCGGGAGGGCGCCCAGGGGTTCGTCGCCTCCCATGACGGTTATGCGTCGCGCTTCGGCCTCTATCACGAGCGCGAGCTTTACCTGACGGCGAACGGCAGCCTTCTCGAAGGGCGCGACCGCATCTTTCGCGCCGGCGGGGAGCCGCCGAGGGACAACGGGCGCGACCAGGCAACGCTGCGCTTCCACATCCATCCCGACGTGAATGTGCTCCGGGCCGAGGACGGCCGCCTTCTCCTCGGTGCGCAGGGGACCGATGTCTGGGCCTTCTCCGCCGACGGTTTCGAACCTGCGGTGGAGGAATCGATCTTCTTCGCCGCGATCGTCGGGCCGCGACGCTCGCGTCAGATCGTCGTTGCCTGGAAGGCATCGCAGGCGCCGCAGATCCGCTGGCGGCTGGAGCGGATCCGCGCCGCGGCGACGACGAAGAACTGACCGCCGCAATTGCGGCGCTGCGGCTCGTTCGCGCAGTTCCTCTCTCCTGCTTTGTGTGTTAGGCGGCGGCGCATCCGCCAGAAGATACAGGAGACGCCGCATGGCCGTCGCTTCCAGCAAGTTCCCCGCGCCGGACCTCGTGCCGGTCCGCCGCGCCCTGATCTCGGTGTCGGACAAGACCGGCCTCGTCGACTTCGCTGCGGCGCTGTCGAAGGCCGGCGTCGAGATCGTCTCCACCGGCGGCACGGCGAAGGCGCTCGCCGCCGCCGGGCTCGCCGTGCGCGACGTCTCCGAACTGACCGGCTTCCCCGAGATCATGGACGGCAGGGTCAAGACCCTGCATCCGTCCGTGCACGGCGCGCTGCTCGGCGTGCGTGACGATCCGGCCCATGCCGAGGCCATGGCCGAGCACGGCATCGAGCCGATCGACCTGGTCGTGGTCAACCTCTACCCGTTCGAGGAGGTCCGCCGCGGCGGCGGCGACTACGCGGCGATCGTCGAGAACATCGACATCGGCGGCCCCGCCATGGTGCGCGCCTCGGCCAAGAACCACGCCTATGTCGCGGTCGTCACCGACCCGGAGGACTACGCGCCGCTCGTCAACGCGCTGGAACTCAACTTCGGCTCGCTCTCCCTCGATTTCCGCAAGCGGCTGGCGGCGAAGGCCTTCGCCCGCACCGCCGCCTACGACGCCGCCATCTCCGGCTGGTTCGCCGAGGCGCTCGAGGTCGAGCATCCGAACTGGCGCGCCTTCGGCGGCAGGCTGGAAACGGTGATGCGCTACGGCGAGAACCCGCACCAGTCGGCCGGCTTCTACGTCTCCGGCGACCGCCGTCCCGGCGTCGCCACGGCCCGCCAGCTGCAGGGCAAGCAGCTCTCCTACAACAACATCAACGACACCGACGCCGCCTTCGAGCTCGCCGGCGAGTTCGATCCGGCCCGCTCGGCCGCCGTCGTCATCGTCAAGCATGCCAATCCCTGTGGCGTCGCCGAGGGCGGTTCGCTGAAGGACGCCTATCTCGCGGCGCTGCGCTGCGACCCGGTCTCGGCCTTCGGCGGCATCGTCGCCGTCAACCGGCTGCTCGACGCCGAGGCGGCCGAGGAGATCGTCAAGGTGTTCACCGAGGTGATCATCGCGCCCGAGGCGACCGACGAGGCGGTCGCCATCGTCGCGGCGAAGAAGAACCTTCGGCTGCTGGTGACCGGCGGACTGCCCGATCCGCGCGCCGGCGGCTTCGCCTTCAAGTCGGTCGCCGGCGGCTTCCTCGTCCAGTCGCGCGACAACGCCGTCGTCGACGACCTGGCGCTGAAGGTGGTGACGAAACGCGCACCGACCGAGGCCGAGACGGCCGACCTGCGCTTCGCCTTCCGCGTGGCCAAGCACGTCAAGTCGAACGCCATCGTCTATGCGCGCGGCGGCGCCACGGTCGGCATCGGCGCCGGCCAGATGAGCCGCGTCGATTCCTCGCGCATTGCCGCACGCAAGGCCGAGGACGCCGCGGCCGCGGCCGGCCTCGCCGAGAGCCTGGCAAAGGGTTCGGTCGTCGCCTCCGACGCCTTCTTCCCCTTCGCAGACGGGCTTCTCTCGGCCGTCGAGGCCGGCGCCACCGCGGTCATCCAGCCGGGCGGTTCGATGCGCGACGACGAGGTGATCGCCGCCGCCGACGCGCACGGCATCGCCATGGTGTTCACCGGGGCGCGCCACTTTCGCCACTGAGCGCGCGGCGCCGCGCGGGCGGCGATGGTGAAGGAACCGCCCGCGGCGGCTTCGCGTTGAAGAGGGGTTCCACTCTAACGCGAGGCAGCCGCCCATGCTCATCCGTCTCGGCTACGAGATCGCCATCGACTGTCCCCAGCGGACGCCGCTGATCTCGGTGCTGGAAATCCACCCCGAACGGCAGAAAGACATCCAGCGGCAGACGCGCGTCCTGACCTCGCCGTCGGTTCCGAGCACCGTCTACACCGACCGCTACGGAAACCTGTGCCGGCGCTTCCTCGCACCGGCCGGCGGCCTGCGCATCCTCTACGACGCCGTCGTCGAGGACAGCGGCGCCACCGACGAGATCAACAGGCTCGCCGGAGAGACCCCGGTCGACAATCTCCCCGACGACTGCCTCGGCTATCTGCTCGGCAGCCGCTACTGCGAGACAGACCACCTGAGCAACCTGGCCTGGCAGCTGTTCGGCCATCTGCCGCCGGGCTGGGCGCGGGTCCAGGCGATCGTCGATTATGTCCATACCAGACTGTCGTTCGGATACGGCTACGCCCGGTCCACGCGAACGGCGGCGCAGGCCCACGAGGAGCGAGTCGGGGTGTGCCGCGACTTCGCCCATCTGGCCATCGCCTTCTGCCGCTGCATGAACATCCCGGCCCGCTACGTGAACGGCTATCTCGGCGACATCGGCGTGCCCGCCGATCCGGCGCCGATGGATTTCTCGGCCTGGTTCGAGGCCTATCTCGACGGCAAGTGGTATCCATTCGATGCAAGGCACAACAGGTCGCGCGTCGGCCGGGTCGTCATCGCCCGCGGCCGCGACGCCACCGACGTGCCGCTGCTGCACAGCTTTGGCCCGCACAGCCTGTCCACGTTCCGCGTCTGGACGTACGAGCAGAAAGAGGACGGCGACACCCTGCCGCCGCGCCACGGCATCGACCGCACGCTGACCGCCCAGATCCTCGCCTGAGACAAGGGCGGCCCGTCTTTCGAGTTGCATGGCGGAGAAAATAGGAATATTTTCTCCGCCATGTTTCGTGATATCCCTTTCGTCGCCTCGGCGTCGGCGGCCGCTCTCGCCGCAAGCCTTCTCGCCGCCGACCCCGCAGGCGGCGAGCGGCTGCTCGGCGGGCCCGTCGAAGCGCGGGTGATCTCGATCGTCGACGGCGACACGCTGCGTGCCGCAGCCTTCATCTGGCCCGGCCACGAAGTCAGCGTCAGCGTGCGCATTCGCGGCATCGACGCGCCGGAGATGAAGGGCCGTTGCGAAGCCGAGCGGAGCGCCGCCGAGCGCGCCAGGTCTGCCCTCGAAGGCCTCGTCGGCCTCGGCCCGGTGCGGCTCCGCGACGTCGGCGGCGGCAAGTATTACGGCCGCGTGCTGGCCGACGTCGAGGCCGCCGACGGCACTGCGGTCGGCGCCGCTCTCCTCTCGCTCGATCTCGTGCGCCCCTATGGCGGCGGCCGCCGCGGATCCTGGTGCGGCTGAACCGAACCGGGACGGGTCGATCGTTCCGTTTCGGCACGCGGCCGGCGCCACGTGCCGCCTCGTCGCTGCGATGGTGAACGAGCGGTAAACGCCGCTGCGGCCGCACCTCCAATTTTCTACCGCCCGTCAACCACGCTGCAGCGCCGCGTCCCACGAAATCAACCGCTTGCCGACTCCGGCCCGCGCTTTCCCGGTTCGCCCGCCGGTCCGGCCGGGATCGTGCATGAAGCTCTCCGAGAAGCTCGGCGGATGGAGGATTGGATGGCGACGACCCGTTTCCGGCATTTCGGCCGCGACACCCGCGGCAACTTTGCCGTGATGACCGCGGCCATCGCCTCGGTGCTCGCGCTCGGCATCGGCTACGGCGTCAACGTCGCCCAGATGACCAAGGTCCGCTCCAACCTCGTCAACGCGCTCGACGCCGCCGTCACATCGACGGCCCGCGACCTGACGACCGGCAGGATTGCCGAGAAGGACGCGCACGCAAGCGTCGAGGCCTTCCTGATGGCAAACGGCAGCGCCGATTTCACGCGGCCGGGCACGCTCGCACTGGAAAACCTGGTGATCGACACGTCCGCGAGCACGGTCGCGGCGCGCGCCCATGTCGATGTCGACCTGCTCTTCCCCGTCTTCGCCACCGGCAATTCGCGACGCATCGCGGTGGAATCGGCGGCGCTCTACTCCGACAAGCGGATCGAGGTGGCAATGATGCTCGACATCACCGGTTCGATGGCCGGGCAGAAGATCAAGGACCTGAAGACCGCGGCCCTTGCGGCGCTCGACGCCTTCCTCGCCGGCCAGGACCCGGCCAAGGCGCGCGTCCGCGTCGCCATCGTCCCCTATGCCGACGCCGTCAACACCGGCGCGCTTTCGAACGTCGTCCACGTCGAGAAAAGCTTCACCGCCGGCGAGCCGCCGAAGCTGGACGATCCCGTCGCCGCCGCCACCGCGCCGGACAAATGTGCGACCGAGCGCAAGGGCGCCAACCAGTTCACCGATGCCAGCCCCTATACGGCCAAGGTCAACCGCGACTACCGCCTCGCCTTCTGCCCGTCGACGGCGCTGGCGCCGCTCTCGGCCGACCTTCCGGCGCTGAAGAAGGCGGTCGGCGCCTTCGCCGCCGACGGCTACACCGGCGGCCACACCGGTATCCAGTGGAGCTGGTACATGCTGTCGCCGAAATGGCGCGACGTGCTGCCGAAGGCGGCGGCGCCCGCCGACCACGACCCGAAGAAGGTCGCCAAGATCGCCATCCTGATGACGGACGGCGAGTTCAACACCGCCTTCGCCGGCGTCGCCAAGGGCAAGGACACGCGCAACCAGGCCGCCCTGTCGCGCAGCCACGCCGAGACGCTCTGCGCGGCGATGCGCAAGGACGGCATCGAGGTGTTCACGATTGGCTTCATGCTCAAGGAGGCCGGCGCCAAGGCCGTGATGAAGGCCTGCGCCTCGCCCGACAGCGGCTCGTCCACGCACTATTTCGAGACGAGTTCCGGCGCCGAGCTGACCGACGCCTTCCTGTCGATCGCCCGCAACGTCGAACGGCTGGCGGTGACGAAGTAGCGCGCGGCCCCGCCGGCGCCGGTAAAGTAAGTCCGGGGCGATCCGCGGTGCCGGTCCGCACCCGTACCCGACGGCGCAAGACGATGTCCAAACGAAAAAGGCCGCCGCTCGCGAGGAGCCGGCGGCCTTTCCCGTGTCTGTCGTCCAGCGCGGATCCGTGGCCGGCAAGGGCCCGGCCGCGCGTCATGCCGTCGTCAGGAAGGCTGCTTCCCGAAAAGGCAATCCGCCGGAGCCACACGCTGGGTAACGAAGTCACTCGACATCGGATCACCTCCTTTCAGTTCGTTGAACACGAAACCAATGTGGGGGCATTTCCCCTTTCGCGCAAGGCGCGGCCGTTTTCATTCCGCACTGCTTCCGCTATCTTCCGATTCCGGCGCCGCCTGCGCCTCCCCCCTCCGTCGGGAAAGCATCGATCGTGCCGGGCACTTCTTTCATCGAACCGACTGTTCGGGCGCCGGCATGAGGAGGGGTTGCGGACCAAGCCCGCAATAGGAGGTTTGCCCGTGAAGTCCGACACCCCGATCTACGTATTGAAACGCAACGCCAAACGCCTGTCCCGCGAGAACGGCATTCCCCGTCACGAGGCGCTACGCCGCGTCGCGGCGAGCCAGGGCTTCCAGAGCTGGAGCCTGCTCGCCGCGCGCCGGCCGGCCGCGGAGTCGACAGGCCTGTTGCCGCTTCTCGCGCCCGGCGACCTCGTCCTGGTCGGCGCACGGCCGGGACAGGGCAAGACGCTGCTTTGCCTGCGGCTCGCGGCCGAGGCCGTGGCGGCGGGCCGTGCCGCGGCCTTCTTCACGCTGGAGTACACGGAGCGCGACGTCGTCGAGCGTTTTCGCGCCATCGGCGTCGATCCGTCCCGCCTCGACGGCGGGTTCCGCTTCGACAGTTCGGATGCGATCAGCGCCGGCTACATCGCTGCCGCTCTCGCGACCGCCGGACCCGGAACCGTGGCGATCGTCGACTATCTCCAGCTGCTCGACCAGAAGCGGAACAAGCCCGATCTCGCCGCGCAGGTCGCGGCGTTGAAGGCGTTCGCCCGCGAGAAGGGGATCGTGCTTGTCTGCATCGCGCAGATCGATCGGGCCTACGACCCGTCGGCGAAGCCGTTTCCCGACCTGGCCGACGTGCGGTTGCCGAATCCGCTGGATCTAGGCCTGTTCGACAAGGCGATCTTCCTCAGCGGCGGCGAGGCACGCTTCCACGCCGCCGGATAGGCTTCGCTGTCCGGACCGACCGTCCGGGAGGCTCGGCCGGAGCCATGCGCTCCGGCCACCCGTTCGCAAGCCTCACCCCTTCTTGTTCTGCCGGTTCTCGATCAGGTCGTCGACGACCGCCGGATCGGCGAGCGTCGAGGTGTCGCCCAGGGCGCCGAAATCGTCCTCGGCGATCTTGCGCAGGATGCGGCGCATGATCTTGCCCGAGCGGGTCTTCGGCAGGCCCGGCGCGAACTGGATCTTGTCGGGCGAGGCGATGGCACCGATCTCTCGGCGGACATGGGCGATCAGCTCCTTGCGCAGCTCCTCGCTCCACTCGATGCCCGCCATCAGCGTCACGTAGCAGTAGATGCCCTGGCCCTTGATGTCGTGCGGATAGCCGACGACCGCGGCCTCCGACACCTTGTCGTGGGAAACCAGCGCCGATTCCACCTCGGCCGTGCCCATTCGGTGGCCCGACACGTTGATGACGTCGTCGACGCGTCCGGTGATCCAGTAGTAGCCGTCGAGGTCGCGGCGGCAGCCGTCGCCGGTGAAGTACTTGCCCTTGTAGGTGGCGAAATAGGTCTGGATGAAGCGCTCGTGGTCGCCGTAGACGGTGCGCATCTGGCCGGGCCAGGAATCGGTGATGCACAAATTGCCGTCGGTGGCGCCTTCCAGCACCGAGCCCTCGTTGTCGACCAGCTGCGGCTGCACGCCGAAGAACGGTCTCGTCGCCGAGCCGGCCTTCAGGTCGGTCGCGCCCGGCAGCGGCGTGATCAGGATGCCGCCGGTCTCGGTCTGCCACCAGGTGTCGACGATCGGGCAGCGCTTCTCGCCGACGACGTTGAAGTACCATTCCCAGGCTTCCGGGTTGATCGGCTCGCCGACCGAGCCGAGCACGCGCAGGCTCTTGCGCGACGACTTCGTCACATTGGCGTCGCCGGTGCCCATCAGGGCGCGGATCGCCGTCGGCGCGGTGTAGAAGATGTTGACCTTGTGCTTGTCGACGACGTCCCAGAAGCGCGACGGCGAGGGATAGTTGGGCACGCCCTCGAACATCAGCGTCGTGGCGCCGTTGGCCAGAGGCCCGTAGACGATGTAGCTGTGACCGGTCACCCAGCCGACGTCCGCCGTGCACCAGTAGATATC
This sequence comes from uncultured Mesorhizobium sp., assembly GCA_937958475.1. Classification (GTDB taxonomy): domain Bacteria; phylum Pseudomonadota; class Alphaproteobacteria; order Rhizobiales; family Rhizobiaceae; genus DUSC01. The sequence goes on from CALFXR010000065.1 coordinate 60,473, forward strand.
GCCGTCATGGTAGTCGAAGACGTACTGGTGGGTCATCGCGGCGTAGACGAGATAGCCGCCGGTCGTGTGCAGCACGCCCTTCGGCTTGCCGGTCGAACCCGACGTGTAGAGGATGAACAGCGGATCCTCCGCCTTCATCGGCTCGGGCTTGCATTCCGGCTTCGCCGCCTCGATCTCGTCGTGGTACCAGAGGTCGCGGCCGTCGAACCAGTCGATCCTGCCGGCGGTGCGGCGCACCACCAGCACCTTCTTGACGACGACGCCGTCGCGGCCGGCGATGGCGATGGCCTTGTCCGCGTTGGCCTTCAGCGGGACGGTCTTGCCACCACGCAGGCCCTCGTCGGCGGTGATGACGAAGGTCGACTTGCAGTCGACGATGCGGCCTGCCAGCGCGTCCGGCGAGAAGCCGCCGAAGACGATCGAATGGATGGCGCCGATGCGGGTGCAGGCGAGCATCGCAAAGGCCGCCTCGGGGATCATCGGCATGTAGATGGTGACGCGGTCGCCCTTCTTGACGCCGTGCTGCTTCAGCACGTTGGCCAGCCGGCAGACCCGGTCGTAGAGCTCGTTGTAGGTGATCTTGCGGTCGTCGTAGGGGTTGTCGCCTTCCCAGATGATGGCGGTCTGGTTGCCGCGCTTCTTCAGGTGGCGGTCAATGCAGTTCTGCGAGACGTTGAGCTGGCCGTCCTCATACCACTTGATCGAAACCTTGCCGGTGAACGAGGTGTTCTTCACCTTGGTGTAGGGCTTGATCCAGTCGAGCCGCTTGCCGTGCTTGCCCCAGAACTTGTCCGGGTTCTTGACGCTATCGGCGTACCATTTGAGGTAGGTCTCGTTGTCGATCAGCGCGTTCTTCTTCCACGCGGGCTGGACCTTGTGGACGTTCACATCGGACATTCTCTACCTCCCCCTGATCATCGGCGTGCGCGGTCTCTTCCGCTTCGGCGGGCCGCGACTTTCGCCGCATTATTATCAATTCGTCGCGCCCGACAACATTAGACATTGGATTTGCGCGGCGGGTTGACGCAGCGTCGCCCGGCTGGCGCGGGACGGCTCTGTCAGCACTCGATATGCAGGGCTGCTAGCATGTTGTTTTCGTTGCAGAAACCTATTGCGTATCGCCGCGTTTCAAGGAACCGTTAACGAAGCCGGCGCACGATGCCGGCTTGGAGGATCATCACGGACCCTGGAAGGAAGTCATGGCGAACGCTTCTGAGATGGAACTGATGCTCAACGGATACGGCCTCACCACGGCGCGCATCCTCTACCACTATCCCGACCATCCGCACCTGCTGCAGACCTATGTCTGGCAGGACTACGACCTGGCGCCGAAGTTCCCGGTACTGCTCGCCTTCATCGAATTCTGGAAGCAGAAGCTCGAGGGCCCGCTGCACTCGGTCGCCTACACCCACCGCCGCCTGATCGCGCCGAACGAGTGGCGCAAGGTCGACGGCGAGTTCGTGCTGCACTGAACCTCGGTCACAAGGCCCAGGGATCGAGGATCCCAACCTCTGCGTCGGTGAAATCGGCGACGTTGCGGGTCGCCACTATCAGTCCGTGGACCTTTGCCGTCGCTAGGATGAGACCATCCGCCTCGCCGCGCCGTCGGCGGGCCGACAGCCTGCCCCATTCGATCGCCACCTGTTCCGTGACAGGCAGGATGCGATCGCTGTTTTCCTCCCGCATGATCTGGAGCCATGCTTCGAGTTCCCGCGCTTTCGGTGGCCGGGAAGCCCGGATCAGTTCGATGCCGCGTTCGATTTCACCGATCGTGATCACGCTTATGTAAACTGTCTCCGGATCGACGGAGGCCAACCACCGCCTTGGCTCCGGCACGCCCTTGTGCGCGTCGGAAAACGTGTTCGTATCGATGAGGTACATCAGAATTCGACCGGCGGGCGGCTGGGTTCTTTCGAGCGCCTGTTCACTTCGTCATACATCTCGTCCGGCCACGCGGGCCCCGAAAGTATGTGATCGACGAGGGACGACTTCCTGCGTCCGATGCTGGCCGTACCCGCGCCACGCCGGACGCTCTCGACGGCGTCGACGGCCTCCTGCCTCGATTCATATCCGCCCGCGGATGTGAACACGACCCTTTCCGATGGTGAAATAAAACGAAAGCGGAAACGGCCGCTCTTGTCGCGGAAGATCTCGAAGCGAACGGCTCCGCCGAGCGACTCCGCTTGAGTTGGTCTCGTTGCTTCCGCTTTCGTGCCCACTGTCGATGTTCCGATTTGAACTTGCACTCGGATGAATATAGCAGCGTTGACACGTCGGCTCCAGAACGCCGAGCCTCACCTCGTTCCGAAGATCGCGCTCCCGACGCGCACGCTCGTCGCGCCGAAGCGCACGGCCAGCTCGTAGTCGCCCGACATGCCCATCGACAGGCGCCCGACGCCGGTCTCGCGCGCGAGTTTCTCCAGCAGGGCGAAATGCGGACCGGGGTTCTCGTCTGCCGGCGGAATGCACATCAGCCCGTCGATGGTCAGGCCATGGACGGTCCTGCACCGCGTGACGAAATCGACGGCCTCGCGCGGGTCGATGCCGGCCTTCTGCGGCTCGGAACCCGTGTTGACCTGGACGTAGAGATGCGGCCGCCGGCCCTGGCGGGCGATCTCTCTGGCCAGCTCCGCCGCGATCTTGTCGCGGTCGACGGTCTCGATGACGTCGAACAGCGCCACCGCCTCGCGCGCCTTGTTCGATTGCAGCGGCCCGATCAGGTGGAGCTCGATGTCGGGATAGTCGGCCTTCAGAGCCGGCCATTTCTGCGCCGCCTCCTGCACGCGGTTCTCGCCGAAGACGCGCTGCCCGGCATGGATGGCCGGCAGGATGTGCTCGCGGTCGAAGGTCTTCGACACCGCCACCAGCGTCACCGATCCGGCCGGCCGCCCCGCCTCGCGCTCCGTCTGGGCGATCCGCTCGCGGACCGCGTCGAGACGAACTTCCACCTCTTCCATGCCGTTCCTGCTCCTCGCGGCGAAGCCCCGTGCCGCCGCCCTTTTTGCCGCCGCGAAGGCCCCTGCGGTTGACGGTTCCGGCAAAGCGTGGTGAAGACCCGGACCGAGCCGAAAGAGCCGCGCCCCGCGGCAACCCACGTCTTTTAAGTGAAATCCCGGTCATGGCAACCGAACGATACAATCCCCGCGCTTCCGAACCTCGCTGGCAGGCGGCCTGGGACGAGGCGAAGCTGTTCGAGACGAAGAACGACGACCCGCGGCCGAAATACTACGTGCTCGAGATGTTCCCCTATCCGTCGGGGCGCATCCACATGGGCCACGTGCGCAACTACACGATGGGCGACGTGGTCGCACGCTGGCGCCGCGCCATGGGCCACAACGTGCTGCACCCGATGGGCTGGGACGCCTTCGGCCTGCCGGCCGAGAACGCCGCGCGCGACAACCGCGTCAATCCGCGCGACTGGACCTACAAGAACATCGAGACGATGAAGGGCCAGCTGAAGACGATGGGCCTGTCGCTCGACTGGGCTCGCGAACTTGCCACCTGCGATCCCTCCTACTATCGCCACCAGCAGAAGATGTTCCTCGACTTCTGGAAGGCCGGCCTGGCCGAGCGCAAGTCGGCCAAGGTCAACTGGGATCCGGTCGACATGACCGTGCTCGCCAACGAGCAGGTCATCGACGGCAAGGGCTGGCGCTCGGGTGCCGCGGTCGAGCTGCGCGACCTGACCCAGTGGTTCTTCAAGATCACCTCGATGAGCCAGGATCTGCTCGACGGCCTCGACAGGCTTGACCGCTGGCCCGACAAGGTCAAGCTGATGCAGGCCAACTGGATCGGCCGCTCCGAGGGCCTGCTGATCCGCTGGCCGCTCGCGGCCGGCACCGCGCCCGCGGGCGAGACCGAGCTCGAGGTCTACACGACGCGCCCCGACACGATCTTCGGCGCCTCCTTCATGGCGATCGCCGCCGACCATCCGCTGGCCCGGGCGGCCGCGGAGAAGAACGCGGCGCTGCAGGCCTTCATCGACGACCTCAAGAGGCGCGGCACCTCGGCGGCCGAGATCGAGACCGCCGAGAAGATGGGTTTCGATACCGGGATCCGCGTCGTCCATCCCTTCGACGACGGCTGGACGATGCCGGTCTACGTCGCCAACTTCGTGCTGATGGACTACGGCACCGGCGCCATCTTCGGCTGCCCGTCGGGCGACCAGCGCGACCTCGACTTCGCCAACAAGTACGGCCTGCCGGTCGTGCCGGTGGTCATGCCGGAAGGCGGGGATGCCGCGACGTTCCGCATCACGGAAGTGGCCTATGTCGACGACGGCGTGATGATCAACTCGCGTTTCCTCGACGGCATGAAGCCGAAGGAGGCCTTCGACCGCGTCGCCGACCTGCTCGGCGGGAAGGAGATCGGCGGCCGGCCGATGGGCGAGCGCAAGGTGCAGTTCCGCCTGCGCGACTGGCTGATCTCGCGCCAGCGCTACTGGGGCTGCCCGATCCCGGTCATCCATTGCGATTCCTGCGGCTCGGTGCCCGTGCCGGACGACCAGCTGCCGGTCGAGCTGCCGGCCGACGTCTCCTTCGACAAGCCCGGCAATCCGCTCGACCACCATCCCACGTGGAAGCACGCGGCCTGCCCGAAATGCGGCAAGCCGGCGCGACGCGACACCGACACGATGGACACGTTCGTCGATTCGTCCTGGTATTTCGCCCGCTTCACCGATCCTTGGAACGAGGAACGTCCGACCGACCTCGCCCATGTCGACGGTCCCGGCGGCTGGCTGCCGGTCAACCAGTACATCGGCGGCATCGAGCACGCGATTTTGCACCTGCTCTACTCGCGCTTCTTCGCCCGCGCCATGAAGGCGACGGGGCATCTCAACGCCGTCGAGGAGCCGTTCGAGGGCCTTTTTACCCAAGGGATGGTGGTCCACGAGACCTATCGCGGCCCGAACGGCTGGGTGACGCCGGCGGAGGTCAGGATCACGGAATCCGACGGCAAGCGGAGCGCCGCTCTCGCCGTCGACGGCACACCGGTCGAAATCGGCTCGATCGAGAAGATGTCGAAGTCGAAGAAGAACGTGGTCGACCCCGACGACATCATCGCCTCCTACGGCGCCGACACCGCGCGCTGGTTCGTGCTTTCGGATTCGCCGCCCGAGCGCGACGTCATCTGGACCGAGGCCGGCGTCGAGGGCGCCCACCGCTTCGTCCAGCGCGTCTGGCGCCTGGTCTCGGAGGCCGCCGAAGCCCTGGCCGCCGCCAGCCCCGCCGCCGCCCGCGAAGGTGTCGCCGGCGAGGTGTCGAAGGCCGCGCACAAGACGCTGAAGGCCGTCGGCGAGGAGATCGCCCGTCTCGGCTTCAACAAGGCGGTCGCGCGCCTCTACGAACTGGTCAACGCGCTTCAGGCGCCCCTGTCCGACATGGCCGCCGGCAAGGCCGACGCGGCGACGGCGGGCGCGGTCCGCCAGTCCATCGACTTTCTCATCGCCATGATCGCGCCGATGACGCCGCATCTGGCCGAGGAGTGCTGGGCGGCGATCGGCGGCAAGGGTCTTGCGGCCGAGCGCCCCTGGCCGGACTTCGACCCTTCGCTGGTCGTCGACACCGAGATCACCTACCCGGTCCAGGTCAACGGCAAGAAGCGCGGGGATTTGACAATCGCGCGCGACGCGGATCAAGTTGCGGTGGAGAAGGCGGCGCTGGCGCTCGAGGCGGTGCAGAAGGCTCTCGACGGCAAGCCGCCGCGCAAAGTCATCGTGGTGCCGCAGAGAATCGTCAATGTGGTCGCCTGATCGGAGGATCTGCGCGTGAATCGAATCGCCCGACCGGCACTGGCCCTAGGCCTCCTCGCGGCTCTCGCGGCCTTTCCGGCATGCACGGCGCGCCCGCTCTACTCCAGCGCGCCGGCGACCTCGGGCGGCACCGCCACGATGAGCGAGGAACTGGCCTCGATCGCCATCAAGCCGGTGACGACGCGCGAGGCCCAGCAGGTCCGCAACCACCTGATGTTCCTTTTCTACGGCGGCGCGGCCCAGCCGGCCAGCCCGGCCTACTCGCTGTCGCTCGTCGTTTCGTCGCGGGTCGAGGTGACCGCATCGATCCAGCGGACGACGGAGGACGAGGAACCGACGGCCAAGACCGTCACCATGACAGGCCGATACGGGCTCCTCGCGGCCGACGGCACGGAGGTCGCCTCCGGACGCCGGCAGATCGCCTCGTCCTACGACGTCCCGAGCCAGGAATTCGCCGCGCTGCGCGCCGAGCGCGACGCACAGGACCGCTCGGCCCGCGAACTCGCTGAGCTGCTGCGCCTCGCCATCGCCCAGGACATCGCGGCCCGGTAGTCTGGAAGGAACTGTTCCGCGCCGCCGCAGTTACGATTGAACGCATTCCCCCAAGTCTACCTCCTCCTCTAAGACGGGAACGGAGTTTGACCGCATGGTTTCGACGTCGGGTTCCCCCCTTCCGGCGGGCACGGCAGCCGGACATGCCGCGGATCGGCGCGTGGATCCGCATATCGTCGACCAGCTGATCGACGAACGTTCCGTCCGCCTCTCGCGACATCGGCTCTGGCCTCTCGTCAGGCCGGCCCTTCTCCGCTTCTTCCACTACCGCGAGGCGTTGCGCATGTGCGACGACATCTCGCGCCTGTCGGGCCGGGACGCGCTGGCCCATCTCAGCGGGCTGCTCGAGCTCGACCTTTCCGTCGAGGGCGCCGAGAATATCCCGGCCTCGGGCGGCTTCATCCTCGCGCCCAACCATCCGACCGGTATCGCCGACGGCATCGCCGTCTTCGACCTGCTGAAGGACCGCCGCCCCGACATGGCGATCTTCGCCAATCGCGACGCCATCCGCGCCGCGCCGGGTTTCCGCGACGTGCTCATCCCGGTCGAGTGGCGGGCGGGCGAAAAGAGCCACGCCAAGAGCAGGGACACGCTGGAAGAGACGGCGCGCGCCTTCGCCCAGCAGAAGGCCGTCGTCCTGTTCCCCTCCGGCCGCATCGCCTACTGGAACGACGGTGCGCTGACCGAGCGGCCGTGGCAGAACTCCGTCGTCGCGCTGGCCAGGCGCTACGGCTTCCCGATCGTCCCGGCGAACATGACCGCGCGCAATTCCGGGCTGTTCTATCTCCTGTCGCGCTTTTCCACGGAACTGCGCGACATCACCATCTTCCACGAGTTCCTCAACAAGAAGCGGCAGCCCTTCTCGATCGTCGTCGGCCGCCCGATCCCGCCCCAGGCGCTCGCCGGCGACGCCGCTTCCGTCACCGCCAGGCTCCAGCATCACACCGTGGCGCGCCTGCGCCATGATCGGCACGCCGAGTTCGCCTGAAGCGTCAGGCTTTGCGGCCGGGCACGCGCGGCCGGCCGCTCAGCGCAGCGTCACGGACAGTCCGGGAAGCGGGTAGTTCTCGATCGCGGTCGCCCAGGTCTCGCCGGCACGGACGGGAAAGGCCCGGGTCATCGTGCCCGTCGTCACCATCTCGCCGGCGGCGAGCGGCGGGTTGAACGGGTCGTCGGCAAGCACCGCGACGAGGTGCGCCAGCGCCTGGACCGGTCCGTCGAGCACGTTGGCGCCCGATCCGCCGTCGACCGTCGCGCCATTGCGAAGAAGCGTCACGCGAAGCGCGGAAAGGTCCGCCGCAAGGGTCGCCCGCTCCGCGTCGGAAAGGCGATGCCGCGGCCCGACCAGCAGCGCACCGTGCAATCCGCCGTCGGCGATGCAGTCGGCGGCGGCGAAAGTCCAGCCGGGATAGATCGACTGGACGATCTCGAAGCCGTGCGCCACCCAGTCGATGGCGCCGGCGATAGCCGCGAGGTCCATGCCCGGATGAAGATCGCGGCCGATGCCGAGCACGATTTCCGGCTCGATGCGCGGCTCCGGAAGGTGGGATATCCGGATCGTCTCGCCCGGCGACACGTCGCGCACGGTCGTGTCGTACATATGGCCCCAGATCGGCGCGTAGACGCCGTACTCGTCCCAGATGCCGCGGTTGGTGAAGCCGATCTTGCGGCCGACGGGCGTTTCGCCGCGAGCGACGCGGAGGGCGCGCAGCGCGGCGATCACCGGCCGCGCCGTGTCGACGTCGAAGGCCGCATCGCTGGCGACGAACGGGGCGATCTGCCGTCCCGCGTCGAGCGCGGCGAGGGTCTCGGCCGCGATCTCCGACGGCGACGCCGGCATGGTCAGCCGATCTTCTGCCCGGTCTTCGCCCAGTCGGCGAGGAACATCTCCAGGCCCTTGTCGGTCAGCGGATGCTTGACCAGCGCGCGCAGCGTCGCCGGGGGCGCTGTCACGACATGCGCGCCAATCATCGCGGCCTGCTTGACGTGGTTCACGGTGCGCACCGACGCGACGAGGATCTCGGTGGCGAAATCGTAGTTCTCGTAGATCTGCTTGATCTCGGCAATCAGGTCCATGCCCTCGCTGCCGGTGTCGTCGACGCGGCCGACGAAGGGCGAGATGAAGCTGGCGCCGGCCTTGGCGGCGAGCAGCGCCTGGTTGGCGGAGAAGCACAGCGTCACGTTGACCTGGCGGCCGTCGGAACGGATCGCCTTGCATGCCTTCAACCCGTCGAGGGTCAGCGGCACCTTGATGCAGACATTGTCGGCGATCTTGGCGAGGATCTTGGCTTCCCGCATCATCTCCGTGTAGTCGGTCGCCACCACCTCGGCCGAAACCGGCCCGTCGACGATGTCGCAGATCTGCTTCGTCACCTCGGCGATGTTGCCGCCGGACTTCAGGATCAGGGACGGGTTCGTCGTGACCCCGTCGAGCAGGCCGAGATCGTTGAGTTCGCGGATTTCCTTGACGTCCGCCGTGTCGACGAAGAATTTCATCGTATTCTCCCTGAGGATGGCCGGCGGCCGGGGCCGCTCCGCTTTGTGGACTTTGCTCTAGCGGAAGTTCGGGGCAAGGTCACGCCCGATGAAACCAGATTCGCCGAAAAGGAAGGCGGTGCCGGTACTCGTGCCGATGCCGGCCGACCGTCCCTATTCCTATGCCGTGCCCGAGGGCGAGACCGCCGTCGCGGGCGCGATCGTGCGCGTGCCACTCGGACCGCGCGAAGTCGCCGGCGTCGTCTGGGACGGCGCGGCGGAGACCGTCGACGCGAGGAAACTGCGGCCGATCTCGCAGATCTTCGACTGCCCGCCGATCGACGAGCCGACGCGGCGCTTCATCGACTGGGTCGCCGCCTACACGCTGTCGCCGCCCGGCATGGTGGCGCGCATGCTGCTGCGTGCGCCGGAGGCCTTCGATCCCGAGCCCCCCATAGAGGGCATCGTCATGACCGATCAGGCGCCGGACCGCGTCACGCCGGCTCGGCGGCGCGTGCTGGAACTCGCCGGCGACCGCCTCGCCTGGACGCGCTCCGGTCTCGCCCATGCCGCCGGCGTGTCGCTGACCGTCGTCGACGGCCTGAAAGCCCAGGGCGTGTTCGAGGCGACGCTGATCCCGCCCCGCCCCGTGGTCGCCCCGCCCGACCCCGACTACGCCGTCCCCGAACTGACGCCCGATCAGCGCGGCGCCGCCGATGCGCTGCGCGCGAGCGCGGGGAAGGGCGGCTTCGGCGTGACACTGGTCGACGGCGTCACCGGCTCGGGCAAGACCGAGGTCTATTTCGAGGCCGTCGCCGCGGCGTTGCGAGCCGGCCGGCAAGTGCTCATCCTCTTGCCCGAGATTGCGCTGACGCAGGTCTTTCTCGAGCGGTTTCATGCCCGCTTCGGGACGAAGCCCGCCGAATGGCACTCCGACCTGCCGCCGAAGATGCGCGAGCGGGTCTGGCGGCAGGTCGCCGAGGGCGGGGTGCGGGTGGTCGCCGGCGCCCGTTCGGCACTGTTCCTGCCGTTCCGCGATCTCGGCCTGATCGTCGTCGACGAGGAGCACGACCCCGCCTACAAGCAGGAGGACCGCGTCTTCTACAACGCCCGCGACATGGCCGTCGTGCGCGCCCGCATCGGCGGCTTCCCCGTCGTGCTCGCCTCGGCGACGCCGTCGTTGGAGAGCCGGGTCAACGCGCTGCAGGGCCGCTACGAGCGCATCGTGCTGCCAGGCCGCTATGCCGATGCGGCACTCCCCGACATCCGCGCCGTCGACCTGCGGCGCGCGCCGCCCCTGCGCGGCGGCTTCCTGTCGCCGGTGCTCCTCAAGGCGGTCGGTGACACGCTTGCCCGCGGCGAGCAGTCGCTGCTCTTCCTCAACCGGCGCGGCTACGCGCCGCTGACGCTTTGCCGGGTCTGCGGCCACCGCTTCCAGTGCCCCTCCTGCTCGGCCTGGCTGGTCGAGCACCGCTTCCGCGGCCAGCTCGTCTGCCACCATTGCGGCCATTCCGAGCCGCGGCCGGAGGCCTGCCCGGAATGCGGCACGCTCGACCATCTCGTCGCCTGCGGGCCCGGCGTCGAGCGCATCGCCGAGGAGGTCGTCGGCCACTTCCCCGACGCGCGCACGATCGTGCTCTCCTCCGACATGCTCGGCGGCGTGCGCCGCCTCAGGCTCGAGCTCGAGGCCATCGCCAAGGGCGACGTCGACATCGTCATCGGCACGCAGCTCGTCGCCAAGGGTCACAACTTCCCCAACATGACCCTGGTCGGCGTCGTCGACGCCGATCTCGGCCTCGCCAACGGCGATCCGCGCGCCGCCGAGCGCACCTTCCAGCTGCTGTCGCAGGTCACCGGGCGCGCGGGGCGCACCGGCAAGAAGAGCGTCGGCCTCCTGCAGACCTACCAGCCCGACCATCCGGTCATGCAGGCGATCGTCTCCGGCGATGCCGAGGCCTTCTACGAGCGCGAGACGGCGGAACGCGAGAAGTCGCACCTGCCGCCCTTCGGCCGGCTCGCCGGCATCATCGTCAGCGCGGCGACCCGCGCCGAGGCCGAAGGCCATGCGCGGGGCCTGCGCCGCGCCGCGCCGCCGTCGACCGACATCCAGGTGCTGGGGCCGGCGGAGGCGCCGCTCGCCATGGTCGGCGGCCGCCATCGCTTCCGCCTGCTCGTCCACGGCGAGCGCCGCTCGGACATGCAGGCCTTCCTGCGCGCCCTGCTCGCGGCCGGGCCGAAACCGCGCGGTTCGGTCAGGGTGCAGGTCGACATCGATCCGCAGAGCTTCCTCTAGCCCCCGCCCGGCATGATGGTTTCCGCTTGCGGAAACTTTTTCTTGCCGGCCCGATCCTGTCGCGTTAGTTTCCCTCGAAGGAAACTATTCGGAGGTGCGACATGACGCTCACCCTCTACGTGCATCCGCTCGCCTCCTTCTGCCACAAGGTGCTGATCGCGCTCTACGAGAACGATGTGCCGTTCCGCGCCGTGACCGTCGACTTCGGCGATCCCGATTCGGCCGCGGAGGTCTTCGCGCATTGGCCGGTCGGCAAGATCCCGGTTCTCCACGACCGCGAGCCCGACAGGCACCTCGCCGAGACGTCGATCATCATCGAGTACCTGCAGGCACGGCATCCCGGCCCGCTCCGGCTTCTGCCCGACGCCGAGGAACTGCGGCTCGACGCGCGGCTGTGGGACCGCTTCTTCGACCTCTATGTCAGCCAGCCGATGCAGAAGATCGTCACCGACCGCATCCGCCCCGAAGGTAGCGCGGATCCCTTCGGCGTCGACGAGGCGCGCGGCATGCTCGACACCGCCTACGCCATGATCGAGCGGCGCATGGCCGGCCGGACCTGGGCCTGCGGCGACGACTTCACCATTGCCGACTGCGCCGCCGCGCCCGGCCTGTTCTTCGCCTCGATCGTGCACCCGTTCGCCGTCGACCAGGAGAACCTCGCGGCCTATCTCCAGCGGCTTCTCGCCCGCCCTTCCATGCAGCGCGTGCTCGCCGAAGCGCGGCCCTTCTTCTCCCTGTTTCCCTACCGCGACGCCATGCCGCCGCAATATCTCGAGGGGTGAGCGGCATGGAGATCCAGCCTCTCGACCGCATCTTCACCGCCCTCGCCGATCCGGCTCGGCGCGGCATGATCGAGCAGCTGAGCCGCGGCCAGGCCACCGTCAAGGAACTCGCCGCGCCGGCCGGCATGCGCCTGCCATCGGCGCTGAAGCATCTGAGGGTGCTGGAGGAGGGTGGCCTGGTCGTCTCGCGCAAGGTCGGCCGCACGCGCACCTACGCGATGCGCCGCGAAACGCTCGGCCTGCTCGACGACTGGCTTGAGCGGCGCAAGGCCGCCCACGACGCCGCCTTCTCCCGCCTCGCCGAGGCCATGCGCCGGATGCCGGAGGAACTCCCGTGAACGGGACGCTGCACCGGACCTTCACCGTCGAGCGCATGCTCCCCGGCAGCCCGCGCCACGCCTTCCGCTTCTGGTCCGACCAAGCGCTGAAGCGCGCCTGGACCGACTGCCATGCCGACTGGACCGTGCTGGAAGAACGGTTCGACTTCCGCGCCGGCGGCGACGAGGTGAAGCGCTGGCGCATGCCCGGCGGCGAAACGCTTTCCTTCCGCGCCCGCTACTTCGACATCGAGCCGCCCCGGCGCATCGTCTACGCCTTCGACATGGCGTTCGACGCGGCGCGCCAGTCCGTCTCGCTGGCGACCGTCGAACTCTTCGCCGCGGCCGGCGGGACCCGCATGCTGTTCACCGAGCAGATCGCCTTCCTCGGCGGCGACGAGGCGCTGCGCGGCCGCGTCGCGGGAACTGCGGAGGGCTTCGACCGCCTGGTGTCGGTGATCGCCGCGAGGCGCGCCGGCGTCCAGTGAACGGTACCGTCGCGGCCGCCCTCCGAGCGTCGCCGGGCACGGCGACCGCTTGACGCAGCGGACCGGTCGGCCGCTTGACTTCCATCGGCCGCGCGCCTCAATTCGGCGTCGTTCTTGCAAGGGGTGGTCCGAATGGAGATCGCGTTTCCGTGGCCGATGAGCGACGGCGAGTGGCTGGCCTGGTCGTCCGCCGCAGTCACCGTGCTGCTCGGCCTGTTCAGCCTGTTCGCGCCGCGGCTGGCGCTCCGGCTGCTGCGGCTGGCACCGAGCGAACGCCATCCGGAAGCGGTCGGCGAGGTGCGTGCGAGGATCTCGGGCTTCTATCTCGGCCTCGGCCTCGCCTGCATCCTGCTCGCCCAGCCGCTCCTCTACATGGCGCTCGGCTTTTCCTGGGCCTTCACCGCCTTCGGCCGCGTCATCGCCATGCTCTCGGACCGCGCCAACACGCTCTACAACTGGTTCGCGCTTGTCGTCGACCTGGTGCTCGCCGCCCTGCCGCTCGCCTTCGCGTTCGGCTTCGTCCCCTGATTCCGATCGGCGGGCGCAAGGTCGGCGCGCGACTGCGACAAATCTGACGCAAAGCCTGTCAGAGATCGTGTTGCGGTCGTAGGAAGCCTGTGCTAGACGGCAAGCGACTTTCGGCCGGGGACAGCCGCATGCATGTCCTTGCGGTCGGAAATTACAAGCAAGGTCAAAGATTTAGCTAAGAGTCTCCCGCTCGCGCGCAGAATCTTGCGGCCTCCCAGAAAAGAGAAAAGACGGACCGTGGCCCAGTCAACCTCGCCCATCTCCGGTGTCGCCGAGCGCTACGCGGGTTCGCTGTTCGATCTCGCCATGCAGTCGAACGCGGTCGCCGCGGTGGAGAGCGACCTCGGCCGGTTCGAGGCCCTCCTCGACGGCAGCGAAGACCTGCAGCGCCTGATCAAGAGCCCCGTCTTCTCGGCCGACGACCAGTTCAAGGCCATCGCCGCCATTGCCGACAAGGCCGGGATTATCGGCCTGACCGGCAATTTCCTGCGCGTCGTCGCCAGGAACCGGCGCCTCTTCGCCGTCCCCGGAATGATCAAGGCGTTCCGCCGCATCGCTGCCGAGCAGCGCGGCGAGGTCAACGCCGAGGTCACCTCCGCCCATGCTCTTTCGCCTGCGCAGACTTCCGAGCTGAAGGCCGCCCTGAAGGGCGTCGCCGGCAAGGACGTGACGCTGTCGGTGACGGTCGACCCGTCGCTGCTCGGCGGCCTCGTCGTGCGCATCGGCTCGCGCCAGATCGACACGTCGCTCAAGACCAAACTCAATTCGCTCAAGCTTGCACTTAAAGAGGTCGGCTGATGGATATCCGCGCCGCGGAAATTTCCGCAATTCTGAAGGACCAGATCAAGAACTTCGGCAAGGAAGCCGAAGTCTCCGAAGTCGGTCAGGTTCTCTCCGTCGGTGACGGCATCGCCCGCGTCTACGGTCTCGACAACGTCCAGGCGGGCGAGATGGTCGAGTTCCCGGGCGGCATCCGCGGCATGGCCCTCAACCTCGAGACCGACAATGTCGGCGTCGTCATCTTCGGCGCCGACCGCGACATCAAGGAAGGCGACACGGTCAAGCGTACCGGCGCCATCGTCGACGTGCCGGTAGGTCCCGGCCTGCTCGGCCGCGTCGTCGACGCGCTCGGCAACCCGATCGACGGCAAGGGCCCGATCGAGGCCGTCGAGCGCCGCCGCGTCGACGTCAAGGCGCCCGGCATCATCCCCAGGAAGTCGGTGCACGAGCCGATGTCGACCGGCCTGAAGGCCATCGACGCGCTGATCCCGGTCGGCCGCGGCCAGCGCGAGCTGGTCATCGGCGACCGCCAGACCGGCAAGACCGCCATCATCCTCGACACGATCCTGAACCAGAAGGCCATCCACGACAACGGCCCGGAGAAGGAGAAGCTCTACTGCGTCTACGTCGCCGTCGGCCAGAAGCGCTCCACCGTCGCCCAGTTCGTCAAGGTCCTCGAGGAGCGCGGTGCGCTCGAATATTCGATCATCATCGCCGCGACCGCTTCGGATCCGGCGCCGATGCAGTTCCTGGCGCCGTTCGCCGGCTGCACCATGGGCGAGTATTTCCGCGACAACGGCAAGCACGCCCTCATCGCCTATGACGACCTCAGCAAGCAGGCCGTCGCCTACCGCCAGATGTCGCTGCTGCTGCGCCGCCCGCCGGGACGCGAAGCCTATCCGGGCGACGTCTTCTACCTGCACTCGCGTCTCCTCGAGCGCGCGGCGAAGATGAACGACGACAACGGCGCCGGTTCGCTGACCGCCCTGCCGGTCATCGAGACGCAGGCCAACGACGTCTCGGCCTACATCCCGACCAACGTGATCTCGATCACCGACGGCCAGATCTTCCTCGAGACCAACCTGTTCTTCCAGGGCATCCGTCCCGCGGTGAACGTCGGTCTGTCGGTGTCGCGCGTCGGCTCGGCCGCCCAGGTCAAGGCGATGAAGCAGGTCGCCGGCTCGATCAAGGGCGAGCTCGCCCAGTATCGCGAGATGGCCGCCTTCGCCCAGTTCGGCTCCGACCTCGACGCCGCCACGCAGCGCCTGCTCAACCGCGGCGCTC
>CALFXR010000066.1 GCA_937958475.1 uncultured Mesorhizobium sp.
GGGCCAGCATCATGGCGTCCTCCTTGGTGTAGATGTCGTTGGTGACGACGGCGATCGAGAACTCGTCGCGCATCGCCTTGCACAGCTTCTCGGTCAGCGTCGTCTTGCCCGAGCCGACGGGGCCGCCGATGCCGACGCGAAGGGGACCATGTCCAAGGGACATCAGAAATCTCCGTTGAGGACGAGAAGAACGAAGCCGCCGCCAATGGCCAGGCACAGCGGCGAATAACAGAGCTTGTCGAGGCGCGCGAACGGGAGTTCCGGCGTCAGCCGCCGCCAGGCCCGCGTGTAACCCGCCAGGCCGCGGGCGACAAAGACGAGCGCTGCCGCCACGCCCGCGGCGGGCGCGAGCCACGCCGCCGGCAAGAGGACCGGGGCGCCAGCAAGCATCGCCGCCAGCACGGCCGCGACACCGAGCAGGCCGGCGACCGCAACTGCGCTGGCCGGCGAAGGCATCCGATCGACACCGCGGAAACCGACGACGGTGCGGGCGCAGCTTGTTGCATCCGACCCCGGCCACACGCCGCCGACGGCCCAATAGACATGCAGGGCCGCCAAGGCCGCCAGAACGATGAACAGCGCCGCCGCGACGAGCGTCATGAACGGAACAGCCTCGAATACTGGGTTTCGTGCCGCATCGCCGCGATTTCGGAGAGGATCGCCGCGGAGCCGAGATCGTCGGGCGTCGAGCGGGCCGCCTCGCCGGCCGCCGCCAGGATTGCCGGCTCGAGCCGGGCCAGCGCCGCCACCGCCCCTTCCTGGCCGGAGAGGCCGAGCCGTATCCCGGCCTGCAGCAGGTTGGAGACGAAGGCCTGGAGATAGGCGGCGAGCGCCTGGTCGAGGGCGACGCCCGCGACCCCGGCCGCGGCGCCGACGGCGATGCAGTACGGGCAGTTAGCCGGCAAATCACGCGTGATGTCGCCGCTCGCCGCGAGCGCCCTGGCGAAACCCGCGCCCTGCAGCACGGTCTCGCGGTGGCGCTCTTCCGCCCCTGCGAGCGCCTCGCCGAGGTCGGCGAGACCGGCGTAGTCGGCCCCGGCGCGGGCGCGGCGCCAGGCCTCGGCGAAGAGGATCGCGTCGTTGCGGGCGGAGCCGAAGGCGATGAGCTGGCCGAGCCAGTCCTCCAGGCCGGCGACGTCGCGTAGCAGCCCGTCATGGGCGGCGCGTTCCAGCCCGTGGCTGTAGCTGAACGAACCGACCGGAAAGGCCGGCGACAGCCACGCCATCAGGCGCAGCAGCGCGGCTGGCCCGGAGCGGACGTCAGCCATGGTCGTGGCCGTAATGCGGATCGCCGGGCATGCGCCCGAAGCGATCCGGCTCGCCCTGGCCGTGGCCGTGGTCATGGTGCCCGCCCGGTCCGTGGTCGTGGCCGTAATGCGGGTCACCGGGCATGCGGCCGTAGGCGTCCGGCTGGCCGTGCCCATGCCCATGTCCGTGCGCGTCGCCCGAATAGGCGCCGCGCAGCGGGCTGAAATGCTCGGTGACGTCGGCGACCGTGGCGCCGAGGCCCTCCAGCATCGCCCTGATGACGTGGTCGCGCAGGATCAGGATGCGGTCGGCCTCGATCTGCGCGGCAAGATGGCGATTTCCGATGTGCCAGGCGAGTTCGGCGAGGTGGACGGCGCCGCGGGCGCGGATCTCGAGGAGTTCCTCCTCGGCGGCGACGATCTCGACATGGCGGCCGTCGTCGAGCACGAGCACGTCGCGATCGCCGAGCATCACCGGCTCGGCGAGGTCGACGAAGACCTTGTCGCCGTGCTGGAGGGCCAGCACGCGGCGGCGCAGGTGGCGCTCGTCCTGCGGCAGCACGACGAGGTCGAAGGGAACCGGCCGGTCTTCGGGCAGATCCCCGGCGCGCATCACGCTGCCGGCGCGCGGCATCCGGGTGAAATCGGTGTTGATCGAGAGCTTCATGCGGTCTTCTCCCGTTCCTTCGCCCGCGCCAGAGCCGGACGGGCGAGCACGCGGTCGAAGTAGGCGTTCACGGCATCGGACTTCACCTCGAAGCGGGCGCCGCGCGCCCACTGGCCGCAATGGCCGAGGATGACGTCGACCGCGGAGAAGCGATCGCCGAGGGCATAGGCGCCGCCGCCGAGCTTGGCCTCCAGCGCAGCGACCTCCTTGTCGAACTCGTAGGCCGTCCACGGGCCGACGTCGCAGCGGATCTCCTCGGGCAGGATCAGCCGGTGCTTCAGCTTGTTCCACATCGGCGCCTCGAACTCGGACTGGGCGAAGTGCATCCACGAATCGAAGGCCGCGCGGCCGGCGAGGCCGGGATCGGCGCCGAGACCCTTGTCGGCGTGCTTCTCGGCCAGATAGGCGCAGATCGCCGCCGAATCGGTGACCACGACGTCGCCATCGACCAGCGCCGGCATCTTGCCGGTGGGGTTGTAGCGGCGCATCAGCTCGCTGTGCTGCTTGGCCTTGACGATGCTGTAGGGCTCGCCGAGCTCCTCCAGCATCCAGGTGACGCGGGAGAGGCGGGAGCCGGGTGATCCGACGACGAGATACATCAGTCTTTCCTCATTCAGAGAGTGGCCGCGGCGCGCTGCGGCGGCGGGAAAGCCGCCGCAACAGCCACAGGGCAAGGAGCACCAGAAGGACGGTGAAGGCAAGGGCGGAGAAGGCCGACTTGAGCACGGTCCAGCGGCTGGCGGCGGCGGCGAGCTCCGGCGTCAGCGCCGCGGCGCCGCCGTCGAGCATGGCGGCGACCGAGGCGTTCTCCAGATAGTCGAAGACCATGCCGGGCAGCGCGGTGGCGGCGAGCAGCCAGCGCCAGCGGCCGAGGCCGGCGGGCGACAGCAGCAGGATCGCCATGACCAGGGTTGCGGCGAGCAGCGCCGGATAGGCGATGTCGAGGCGCTGCTGGACATTGCGGTAGAGGGCGGCACCCTCCGGCGTCAGCGCGGCGAGGAAGGCGCGGGCTTCGTCGGCAGTGTAGCCGGTCGGCCTGAGGTCGAACGGCACCAGGCCGCCGGCGGCCGCGGTGATCGCCGGCAGCGTCCACACGAGCATGACGAGGTAGACGCCGAGCGTGGCGGCGAAGACGAGCCAGAAGAGGCCCCGCGCCGACGGCACGCTCAGAACTCCTCGATCCGCTCGGGGTGGACGATCTCGATCACGCGCGACATCAGGTACGGCGCGCTGGCCTCGCGCCAGACGGCGAGGTGCGGCTGCTTCGAATGGGCGGTCAGCGCCTCGCGCGTCTCCCAGCGCTCGACGAAGACCAGCTTCTCCGGGTCCGACAGGCTGGCGAACAGCTCGTAGGCGATGCAGCCCTGCTCGGCGCGCGTCGCGGCGACGCAGGCCGCGGCCGGGGCGCGCAGGACGTCGAGCGAGCCGGGGCGGATGGTGAGCGTGGCGACGACGTAGATCATGGCGGTCTCGAATCTGCGATTGCGGTTCATGTCGGAATTCTTCGTCAGTCGCGGATCACATCCCACGGCGCAAAAGGTTCGCCCGGGAGAAACCGGGAGTCGAGAGCCTGCGCCACCGAGAAAGGAGGATCGTACGGGAAGGCGCTTTCGAGCATGCCGGTCTCGTCGATTGCCCGCTGCCGGCCGCGTTCATACGCCTGCCCGAAGGTCTCTTCGGGATACCGCTTCAGGCTCGGGCTGGTCCTGATCACCTCGTCGATCGCGATGCGCTGCTCGCTGATCGAGATGCGCCAGCTCTCGCTGCGCCGACCCGGCTGATACTGCCATTTGAGAAGATGCAGGACCAGTAGTTCGAGCCGGCTGCCGATCTCCCTCCGCTCGCTCCGTCCCAAGCTCTCGATCTCCTCGGCGAGGTTATCGCGATCGAGACGATCGAACCGGCCTTCGCGCAGCAATGCGCCCTGCTCGGCGCTCCACAGTGCGAAGTCGGATTCGATGGGCGTCGACCGAGATTTCAGCGAAACCTTGTTCATGGGGTCAATATTGCGCCGAAAGGGGCGGAGATCAAATGCCGGATGCGCGGAATTTCCTGCGCCCGCGGCTGCGGCGCGGGCGCCGGTCAGGGCGCTTCCGGAAAGAAGCCGGGATCGAGCACCTGCTCGATCGTGAAGGGGCAGGCGGCGGGGAAGACGTCCTCCGGCAGGCCGGTTTCATCGACGGCGTCGGCGCGCGCGGTCCGATACTCCTCCCCCAGCACATCGGTCGGATGGCTGCGCAGGCTCGGGCTGTCCCGGACGACCTTGGCGATCTGGACCCGCTGCTCGCGGATCGTGGTCTTCCAGCCGCCTTTCTGACGCTGCGTCTGGAATCGCCATTTGAGGAGATGAACCAGCAGGACCTTCAGCCGGTTCTCGATCTCCCTCCGTTCGCTCCGTCCCAAGCTCTCGATCTCCTCGGCCAGGTTGTCGCGATCGAGACGATCGAGCCGGCCTTCGCGCAGCAATGCGCCCTGCTCGGCGCTCCACAGCGCGAAGTCCACTTCGATGGGCGTCGACCGAGATTTCAGCGAAACCTTGTTCATGGGGTCCATATTGCGCCGAAAGGGTCGGAGAGCAAATGCCGGATGCGCGGAACTTCGTGCGCCCGCGGCTTCGGCGAGCGTCGGACGATTCACCGCGGCGGCAAACGGCGGCGGCCGTTGCGAGGAGGCCCGGCGGCGGATAATGCATGCCGGGCATGCGGCGCATGGAGCCGGATGGCAGGCGCTGCCGCGCCGCAGCGGGTGATCTTGAATGCGTCTCTTCACGCCAATGCCGGTCCGCAGCGCTTTCGTCCAGATCGCTGCGTCCACCTGGCGCAAGCCGGCCGACCCGCAGGTGTTCGGGATCGTCGATGTCGACTTCACGGCGGGCGAGTCGTTCATCGAGCGCTACAATAGGCGGTTCGGCACCAGGATTACCCCGACGCACCTCGTCGGCCGGGCTGCGGGATTGATCCTGGCGAAGCTGCCGCTGGCGAATGCCAAGATCGGCGTCAGCCGCGTGTGGCTACGCAACAGCGCCGACGTCTACTTCACCATCGCCACCGGCGGCGGAACGGATCTCTTCGGCTACAAGGTCGCCGCCGTCGATGCCATGCGCCTCGCCGACCTCGAGCGCTCGCTCCGGGCCGCAACGAAAGCCATCCGCGACGGATCCGACAAGGGGTACGCGCGCAGCCGCAGGATCGCCCTCGCCCTGCCCATTTTCATCCTGCGTCCGTTTGCAGCGCTCGCAAGCTTCGCTACCAACGTCATGGGTCTCGACCTGTCGTCGATGGGGTTCCCGCGCGACGCCTTCGGCGGGGCAGTGGTCACGTCGATCGGCATGTTCGGCCTGGATACCGGCTTCGCCACCGTTGTGCCGATGGGCAACAGCTCCATGTGTTTCGCCCTGATGCAGGTTCGACAGCGGCCCTGGGTCGTCGGCGACCGGGTCGAACCCCGTCCAGTCCTTCGGATTTGCGTGACACTCGATCACCGCATCCTCGACGGATTCCTTTCGGCTCAGGTTTCGCGGGAACTGGAGGATTTGCTCTCACACCCAGAGAAGCTGCTGACAGAATCCGAACGGGCGGAGTTCGACGCCGAGTAGCCACGGCGAGAGGGGAGCCGGCAGAGGTTTCACGTCCTGGAGGCGCGGCAGCGTGATCCGAGTGACGCTACGATAGCCGCCGGCACCTCAGAACAGGAAATACCGCTGCGCCATCGGCAGCACGGTCGCCGGCTGGCAGGTGATCAGTTCGCCGTCGGCGCGCACCTCGTAGGTTTCGGGATCGACCTCGACATGCGGCGTCGCCGTGTTGAGCTTCATCGACGCCTTGCCGATGCCGCCGCGCGTGTTCCTGACCGCGACCAGCTGCTTGGCGACGCCGAGTCTCGCGGCGAGGCCCGCATCGAGAGAGGCCTGGCTGACGAAGGTGACCGAGGAGGTGGTCCTGAGCTTGCCGTAGGCGGCGAACATCGGCCGGTAGTGCATGGGCTGCGGCGTCGGGATCGAGGCGTTGGGATCGCCCATCGGTGCGGCGGCGATCGAGCCGCCGAGCAGCACCAGCTCCGGCTTGACGCCGAAGAAGGCGGGGTTCCACAGGACCAGGTCGGCGCGCTTGCCGACCTCGACCGAGCCGATCTCGTGGGAGAGGCCGTGGGCGATGGCCGGGTTGATCGTGTATTTGGCGATGTAGCGGCGGACGCGGTAATTGTCGTTGTCGCCGCGCTCTTCCGACAGTCGCCCGCGCTGGCGCTTCATCTTGTCGGCGGTCTGCCAGGTGCGGATGGCCACCTCGCCGACGCGGCCCATGGCCTGGCTGTCGGACGAAATGATCGACAGCGCGCCCATGTCGTGGAGGATGTCTTCCGCTGCGATCGTCTCCTTGCGAATGCGGCTCTCGGCAAAGGCGATGTCTTCGGGAATCGACGGCGACAGATGGTGGCAGACCATCAGCATGTCGAGGTGCTCGGCCAGCGTGTTCACCGTGTAGGGCCGCGTCGGATTGGTCGACGACGGGATGACGTTGGGCAGGCCGCAGACCTTGATGATGTCGGGCGCGTGGCCGCCGCCCGCACCCTCGGTGTGGAAGGCGTGGATGGTGCGGCCCTTGAAGGCCGCGATCGTGTCCTCGACGAAGCCGCTCTCGTTCAACGTGTCGGTGTGGATCATCACCTGCACGTCGAAGGCATCGGCGACGCTCAGGCAGTTGTCGATCGCCGCCGGCGTCGTGCCCCAGTCCTCGTGGAGCTTGAGCGCCGCGGCCCCGGCCAGCACCATCTCCTCCAGCGGCGCCGGCAGCGAAGCATTGCCCTTGCCGGCGAGCGCCAGGTTCATGGGGAAGCCGTCGAAGCTCTCGATCATGCGCTGGATGTGCCAGGCGCCGGTGCAGGTCGTCGCCAGCGTGCCGTGGGCGGGGCCGGTGCCGCCGCCGAGCATGGTGGTCAGGCCCGACATCAGCGCCTCCTCGATCTGCTGCGGGCAGATGAAGTGGATATGCGCGTCGAAGCCGCCTGCGGTGAGGATCCTGCCTTCGCCGGCGATGATCTCGGTGGACGGGCCGATGAGGATGGTGACGCCGACCTGCGTGTCCGGGTTGCCGGCCTTGCCGATGGCGGCGATGCGGCCGTCCTTCAGCCCGACATCGGCCTTGTAGATGCCGGTATGGTCGACGATGAGCGCGTTGGTGATGACCGTGTCGACGGCGCCTTCGGCCCGCGTCGCCTGGCTCTGGCCCATGCCGTCGCGGATCACCTTGCCGCCGCCGAACTTCACCTCCTCGCCGTAGACGGTGAAGTCCTTCTCGACCTCGATGAAGAGCTCGGTGTCGGCGAGCCGCACGCGGTCGCCGACGGTGGGGCCGAACATCTGGGCGTAGGAGGCGCGCGTGATGCGGGCGGGCATGGGCTATCCCTTCGTGTGGGCGGGCGAGTTGAAACGGGTGGAGTTGGACAGATTGACGCAGGCAGGCGCGCGGCCTACCGTCCGCGCCGATGTAGCAAGGTCGCGCCGTCCCCCGGCTTTCGCGGTGCGCCCAGCCAGCGGAGGGAACCAATGAAATCCAGAACGATCCTGGCCGGCCTGCTCGTGGCCGGTTCGACGGTGCTCGCGCATGCCGAGACCCCCGTCGAGCGCGGGGAATATCTCGTGCGCGGCCCGGCGGGCTGCGGCAATTGCCACACGCCGATGGGCCCCGACGGCTTCGTCGCCAACCAGGAACTCGGCGGACGGCTGGTCGAGGACGGCGAGGCCTTCACCGCCTACGCGCCCAACATCACGCCCGGCGGCCGCGTCGCCCAGTGGTCGGACGCGGAGTTGAGGAAGGCGATACGCGAAGGCATCAGGCCGGACGGCAGCGTGATCGGCCCGCCGATGCCGTTCTCCATGTATCGCGGCCTGGGCGACACCGACCTCGATGCGATCGTCGCCTTCCTGCGCACGGTCCCGGCGGTCGACAACAAGACGCCACCGTCGGTGTACCGCATCCCGCTGCCGCCCGCCTACGGGCCTCCGGTGGAGACCGTCGCCGCGCCCGAACGCGGGCCTACGGCCGAATACGGCGCCTATCTCGCCGGGCCGATCTCGCACTGCATGGAGTGCCACACGCCGATGGGACCGCAGGGACCCATGCTGGACAGCGCGGCGGGCCAGGGCGGCTTCGCCTTCCACGGCCCGTGGGGCACGTCCGTCTCGTCCAACCTGACCAGCCACGAGGACGGGCTGAAGAACTACAGCGACGACCAGATCAAGGCGATGATCACCCAGGGCGTGCGCCCGGACGGGTCGAGGATGTTCCCGCCGATGCCGTACGGGTTCCTGGCGAAGATGACCCCGGACGATCTCAGCGCCGTCGTCGCCTACCTGCGGACCCTGCCGCCGCTTCCAGACAAGAAGTAGCGTCGCGGGACGAAGATTCCGCGTTTTCGCCGGAACCTTGGACCAGCCGGAATGTTTGCCTTGGAGGACCCGCGCCAGACGCGGGTCCCTCGACGCCCGGAGGGTTCCATGAAGACGAAACGAACCGGCATTCCTCTCGCTGCCATGGCCGCTCTCGCCCTCGCCGGGGCTGCGCCCGCCGCGTACGCGCAGGCGCTGAACGACACGGCGCGCGACACGATCATCGGCTCCGAGGTCGGCGAGGAGGAGGTCGAGGCCGCGGCGGAACCGGAACGGGTGATCGCGGCGATCGAGAAGACGCCGGAGAACATCCCCGCCGTGCGCAAGACGATCAAGCTCGACAAGGTCGAGATCGTCTTCCTGCCCGACGCCGCCGCCGCCGAGGGCGGCCCGCCGCCGGCGATCGCGAAGAAGGTCGAGGAACGCAAGGACGAGATCGCCGAGCTCAGGCAGGAGATCGAAGGCAACGCCATGCTCTACCACGCCATCGATTCGCGGCAGGTGCTGGTTCGCGACGTCCTCGCGGTCGAGTTCGACGACGCCGGCGTCGTGATCTATGCGGCTGCCAAGCCACCGGCCAACTGACCGGGCGCGTGCGCAGGAACCCGCTGGACGCCCTGCCGCCATGGCTCAGAGCTTCCCCATCACCTTCTGGCGGAAACCGTAGACGGTGCGCCCGCCGCCGAGCGGCACCAGCGTGACGTCGCGCTCCTGGCCTGGCTCGAAGCGAACGGCCGTGCCGGCGGCGATGTCGAGACGATAGCCCCGCGCCTTCTCGCGGTCGAAGCGGAGACCCTCGTTGGTCTCGAAGAAGTGGTAGTGGGAGCCGACCTGGATCGGGCGGTCGCCGGTGTTGGCCACCTTCAGCGTCACGGTCGGCCGGCCGGCGTTGAGTTCGATGTCGCCGGCAGCCGGGATGATTTCACCTGGAACGAGGCTCATCGGTTCAGTTCCCGACCGCGATCCACAGACCGCCCAGCGCCGTCAGGGCGCCCGCCGCGCGGGTGAGCCTGCGGCCGAGCTGACCGCCGGCGAGCCGGCTCATGCCCAGGCCGATGCCGACGCCCGCGGCGTGCAGGATCGCCGTGGCGACGGCGAAGCCCGCGCAGAAGGACAGCGCGCCGGCATCGCCCAGTTCGCCGCCATGCGCATAGCCGTGGAAGAAGGCGAAGAAGCCGACCATCGCCATGCCGACCGCAGTGGGCACCTGCAGGGCGACCAGCGTCAGCAGGCCGATGACGACGACCGAGGCGGCGATGACCGGTTCGACGAAGGGAAGCCCGAGCCCGGCCAGTGCCACTGCGAAGCCGAGCATCATCGTGCCGACGAAGGCGGTCGGCACGAGCCAGGCCGCGCGGCCGCCGAGCAGCGCTGCCCACAGGCCGACGGCGACCATCGCCAGTATGTGGTCGAGGCCGGAGAACGGATGCGAGAAGCCGGCCGCGAACGAGCCGTGCTCGACCGGATCGAGGTGGGCGAAGGCGGGGGCGCTCGCCGCGACCAGCGCCAGGGCGGTGAACGACAGTCTCTTCAGCATTTCATCTCCATCCTTGTCCTTCCAGGATTCAAGCGGCCTCGTTCGGGCGGCAGCCTTCGGCCTTGAGTACGCGGCGAGCCGACGCCGGGAATCGTGCGAGTTTGCCGGCGGGGCGCACCGGGCGCCTGACCAGTTCGCCGCCGCAATTGGGGCAGGCGCCGCCGAGCACGCTCTCGGCACAGGCACTGCAGAAGGTGCATTCGAAACTGCAGATCCGCGCCTCGGCACTCTCTGGCGGCAGGTCGCGGTCGCAGCATTCGCAGTTGGGCCTGAGTTCCAGCATGGATCGGCTCCTAGCGGATCGGTTCGTGGACGGTGACGAGCTTGGTGCCGTCCGGGAAGGTCGCCTCGACCTGGACGTCGTGGATCATCTCGGCGATGCCCTCCATGACCTGGTCGCGCGTGATCATATGGGCGCCGGCTTCCATCAGATCCGCCACGGAGCGCCCGTCGCGCGCGCCCTCGACGACGAAATCGGTGATCAGCGCGATCGCC
This sequence comes from uncultured Mesorhizobium sp., assembly GCA_937958475.1. Lineage (GTDB taxonomy): Bacteria > Pseudomonadota > Alphaproteobacteria > Rhizobiales > Rhizobiaceae > DUSC01. Next base: position 10,332 of record CALFXR010000066.1, read on the forward strand.
TCGGGGTGATTTAGCCTGACCCCGCGCTCGAGGCGGCGGCGCGCGACGATCGCGGCCATGGCCACCAGCAGCTTGTCCTTTTCCCGGGGCGTCAGGTTCATGTGTCCTCGTCCAGTCTCACAGCGACCATGTTTTAGGCAGGCCTGCCTTTCCATTGAGCAGGTCCAGCAGCGGGACCAGCCGCCTGCGCAGACAATAGCCGTCCTCCGCGACCAGTCGAGCAAGAAGCTTGCCACTTCCGCCGACGCTCCAGACGCTGGCGCCGCCGGCGTCGCCGAGGATGGCGCGCACGGCGTCGAGATGGCGTCCGGGATCGTCGTCGACCAGCAGCACGGTCGCCATCGCCGTCGCCCCGCCGGTCGCGGCCGACCGCGCCAGCGTCGCGGCGATGTCGGGACCGACGGCGAATTCCTCGGCGTGGACCAGGCGGCCGTCGCGGCGCACCCGCCAGCGGTCGCGGAACATGCCGCGGTCGACGCTCTCGCCCATGGCAAGGCGGCCGAACACGGTCGCCTCGGCCATCAGCAGCCGGGCGCCGGGCGCGAGGTCCACCTCGAAGCGCCGCGCCAGCGCCGCCTCCCGGTAGATGATCGTCTCCTGCGGCAGCCAGGCGAGGCAGGCGTCGCGGCCGACGCCCAGGCTGCACGAGACCTCGGCGCGGCCGCCGGCCGAGCGATAGACCTTCTCGCAGGCCTGCGTCGTCACCGTCGCCGCGGCGCCGTCGTCGACCTCCACCTGCCACGCCAGCCGGTCGCCGCCGGTCAGGCCGCCGGCCGTGTTGATGAGCACGGCTTCGAACGGATCGGCGTCGACGGCGGGCATCCGGATCTTGGCCGCACCCTCCTGGTAGAGCCGCGCCAGGCGCGAACGCCCGGCCGAGCGGCGGACGGCGAGGCGGCCGACGGCCGCGACGCGCTGCATTTCCGCCGTCGGCTCGGTTTCGGGCGTCATAGCTGGCTCCATGGGTTATCCACGTTAGTTCCATCCGGCCGATTGTCGAGTTATCGCTTGTTGCCTTGGGGCGATTTGGTTTCTATAGGGATTGATCGTCTTTCCGGGCACCGGACCGGAACCCGCGGCGCGATGTCTCGGGCCGCGATCCTGGGTGGGGTGTACGACCGGTGGCGGTAGAACTGGGGACCGAGTCATGGCCGATCAGCTTGCGGCGGACATCATCGAGAAGATCAAGACCCATTCGGAACCCGGCGGAAACGAGATCACGCTGGAGACCGAGCTCTCTGCCCTCGGTATCCACTCGCTCGAACTGACGGAGATCGTGTTCGACCTCGAGGAGGCCTACGGCATCGAGATCGAGATGAACACGGTCGAGGCCTGGAACAACCTGAAGAACGTCGGCGACATCGTCAAAGCCGTCCGCGGCCTGATCGAAGCCAAGGGCTGACATGGCGCGCCAGCGGATCGTCATCACGGGCATCGGCGGCCTGTGTTCCCTCGGCACGAACGCGCCTGACATCTGGGCCTCGATGCGCGACGGCCGCGTCGGGATCGGCGCGATCAGCAACGAACATCTCCACGAGATGGACGGGCGGCTCGGCGCGGAGATCAAGGCGCTCCCCGAGCACGGCCTGGACCGGCGCCGGCTGATCACCATGGATCGGTTCAGCCTGCTCGCGGTGATCGCGGCGACCGAGGCGCTCGGGCGATCCGGCCTCGCCGTCGCCGACATGGACCGCTCGCGCATCGGCGCGATCGTCGGCACCGGCATCTTCGGCACGGAGACGATCGAGGAGAACTTCCGCACCCTCCTGCTCGACAAGAAACGGCCGAACGTCTTCTCCGTCCCCAAGATCATGCCGGGCGCGCCTGCCGGGCAGGTCAGCATGCAGCACGGCCTGCGCGGCCCCGTGTTCGGCGTCACCTCGGCCTGCGCATCTGCCAACCACGCCCTATCGGCAGCCGCCGACCAGATCCGCCTCGGCCGCGCCGACGTGATGCTCGCCGGCGGCACCGACGCCGCGCTCACCTTCGCCATCCTCAAGGCATGGGACATGCTGCGCGCGGTGGCCCGCGACGCCTGCCGGCCCTTCTCCGCCGACCGCGACGGCCTGGTGATCGGCGAGGGCGCGGGCATGGCGGTGCTCGAGACCTACGAACACGCCGTGGCGCGCGGCGCTCCGATCCTCGTCGAACTCGCCGGGACCGGCCTTTCGGGCGACGCCACGGACATCGTCGCGCCGACCGTCGAGGGGCCGACCGCGGCGATGGTCGCGGCACTCGCCGACGCCGGACTGGCGCCGGAGGACGTCGACTACATCAACGCCCACGGCACCGGCACCAAGGCCAACGACGAGATCGAGACCCAGGCGATCCGCCGCGCCTTCGGCAAGCATGCCGACGCGCTGTCGGTGTCGTCGACCAAGTCCATGCACGGCCACTGCATGGGCGCGTCGGGCGCGATCGAACTGATCGCCTGCGTCAACGCCATCCGCGAGGGCATCGTCCCGCCGACGGCCGGCTACCGCGAGAAGGATCCGGCCTGCGACCTCGACGTGACGCCGAACGTGGCCAAGGCGCGCACTGTGCGCGCCGCGATCAGCAACAGCTTCGCCTTCGGCGGCACCAACGCCGTGGTCGCCCTGAAGGCTGTGTAGGGCTCATTCGCTCCCAGGCTTCCCCCGGGCTTTTGCGCGCGCGCGGTTACATCGGCGCCTACGGCAGCAGCCTGCCCGCGCCCTCGCGGCGATGTGACGCGCGGCACGTTGATCCGCCGGCGCGAAGGGCTTAAGTCGGGGCGTCCCTTCCTCACGCCCTTCCTCCGCCCGCGCGGCTCCACCATCACACAGCCGAGGACAACCGTGGCAGACCTGTCCGCCTTCCCGATCACGACGCGCTGGCCGGCGACCCGGCCCGACGTGCTGCAGCTCTATTCCTGGCCGACGCCCAACGGCGTGAAGGTGTCGATCGCGCTGGAGGAGACCGGCCTCGCCTACGAGGCGCATGCCGTCAACATCATGAACAACGAGAGCTGGACGCCGGAATTCCTGTCGCTCAACCCGAACGGCAAGATCCCCGCGATCCTCGACCCGAATGGGCCGGGCGGCCGGCCCCTGGCGCTGTGGGAATCGGGCGCGATCCTCGTCTATCTCGCCGACAAGACCGGCAAGCTCGCGCCCGCCGATCCGGCACGCCGCTACGAGACCATGCAGTGGGTGTTCTTCCAGATGGCCTCGCTCGGCCCGATGTTCGGGCAGGTCGGCTTCTTCCACAAGTTCGCCGGCCGCGACTACGAGGACAAGCGTCCGCGCGACCGCTACGTCGCCGAGACGAAGCGGCTGCTCGGCGTGCTCGATCGCCGGCTCGACGGCCGCACCTGGATCATGGACGACGACTACACGATCGCCGATATCTCCATGCTCGGCTGGGTGCGCAACCTGATCGGCTTCTACGAGGCGGGCGATCTCGTCGGCTTCGCCGATTTCGCCAACGTCGCCGCCTGGCTGGAGCGCGGCCTGGCGCGGCCCGCCGTGCAGAAGGGGCTCGGCATCCCGGCGCGGAGCTGAACCGCGTCGACGCTCCGCTCCGGCGCGGCCGGAAACGGCGCGTCCGGCAGTTGTCGCCCGGCGCGGCAATTGATATGGCTGCGGCGGATTTTCCGAGGGCCCCTCCATGTTCGAGCACGTCGAAGCCTATCCCGGCGACCCCATCTTCGCGATCGTCGACGCCTTCAACAAGGACACGCGGCCGGGCAAGGTCAACGTCAGCATCGGCCTCTACTACGACGGCGAGGGCCGCATCCCCGTGCTTTCGTCGGTGCGCAAGGCCGAGGCGCGGCGGGCGCAGAACACCGAGCCGCGCAGCTACCAGCCGATCGAAGGCGCCGCCAACTATCGCCAGGCCGTGCAGGAACTCGTCTTCGGCGCCGGTCACGAGGCGGTCCGGTCGAAGCGCATCGCCACGATCCAGACCATCGGCGGCTCCGGCGCGCTGAAGGTCGGCGGCGACTTTCTCAAGCGCTACTTCCCCGACAGCGAGGTCTTCGTCAGCGACCCGACCTGGGACAACCACCGCTCGCTGTTCCAGTTCGCCGGATTCCGCATCAACGACTATCCCTACTACGACGCGGCGACGGGCGGCGTGCGCTTCGACGCGATGCTCGCCGCACTGAAGGCGATGCCGGCGAAGAGCATCGTGCTCCTGCACCCGTGCTGCCACAACCCGACCGGCGTCGACCTGACGCGCGAAGAGTGGGCCGAGATCATCCAGGTCGTCGCGGCGCGCGGGCTGATCCCGTTCATGGACATGGCCTACCAGGGCTTCGGCGACGGCATCGAGGAGGACGCGCACGCGGTGCGCGCCATGGCCGCCGCAGGCGTTTCCTACTTCGTCTCCAACTCGTTCTCCAAGAACCTGTCCTGGTACGGCGAGCGCTGCGGCGGGCTGTCGGTGGTCTGCGCCAGCGCTGCCGAGGCCGACCGCGTGCTCGGCCAGCTGAAGTTCACCATCCGCGCCAACTATTCGAGTCCGCCGACCTACGGCGGCCAGATCGCGGCGATGGTGATGACCGATCCGGCGCTGCGCCAGGAATGGGAGAACGAGGTCGCGGAGATGCGCGTGCGCATCAAGGCCATGCGCCGGCGTCTCTACGACGTTCTGACGGCACGCGTCCAGGATCGCGACTTCGGTTACCTGCTCAGCCAGCGCGGCATGTTCAGCTACACCGGCCTGACGGCGGCGCAGGTCGACCGCCTGCGCGAGGAATTCGCCGTCTACCTCGTGCGCTCGGGCCGCATGTGCGTGGCCGGCGTCAACGAACACAACGTCGCCGCGGTCGCCGAGGCCATGGCCGCGGTGATGTCGCGCGGCTGAACCCGGCGCGACTGCCTTCGAGACTGTCTTAGGGAGAAGGACCGGCGGGCGCATGCCCGCCGCGCGCGACCGCTACTGGACGGAGCCGACCAGCGTCGTCTGGTCTTCGCGGATCGAGACCCAGCGGCCGGTGTGCTCGCTCGACTGGCGCTTCAGATAGCGATAGCCGGTGTCGCCCCACAGCTTCACCTTGTCGGTGAGATTGTCGAGGACGAAGTCGCCCTTGTTGGTGCGTACCGTGAGAACGGCGTGGCCCTCGCCGTCGGACTTGCGGACGACTGTGATCAGCAGGTCCGAAAGCGAGATCCCCTGTGCGGCCAGCAGCCGCCGCTTCTCGAGGACGTAGTCCTCGCAGTCGCCGACACCGTTCGGATAGGCCCAGACCTCGTCCTTGCCGTAGATGTCGATGTCGTTCATCGGCTTGATGGACTTGTTGACCGTCCGGTTGATCCGGGTGACCTGCGCCCACGTGCCGCCGGTGATCTGCAGCGGGCCGACGTCGGGCGTGCGGATGCTGCATTCGGCCGGATTGGCCTTGCAGAACTCGTAGTGGCCGATGGGCTGGGAGGTTAGGCCGCCGGTCGTCATCGGTTCCGCCGCGCCGGCGGCGAAGGAAGTCGTCACAAGCGCCAGTGCCGCGACAATCGCGGCATCCAGCATCACCGATCCCTTTGCGAGAAAGGACGACATTCCCCAGGCCCCGTAGCCCCATGTTTCGTCTGTTAACAAAACGTTAAGGGCGGGGTGGCTGGCCTGTCAACAATGGCGGCACGGGGATCGCCGTAAAGGTTACCGTTGGGGTGTCACCGCGGCGGAATTGCAACAGCCGGTGGTAGAGAGGCAGGTTCCGGCCGGAGTTCCCGCGGTCGACGCGGTCACGCATCTCCGGCGGGCGGGCGCAGCCGCGCCGGGGTGCCGGGCGAAAGGCGAATCAGGCGCGGCCGCGCAATTATCGCAATTGCGAAGAGCCGACGGGCCGGGCGCCGGAGGAATTCGGGCCGCCGCTCAGGCGGCCGGGCCCTTCGTCGTGCGCACGAGCCGCGGCTTCGCCGGCGCGCGGCGGTTGGCGTGGCCGTAGCTGGTCATGAAGTCGACGATCCGCGGCACGATCTCCGAGCGGAAGCGCGAGCCGTTGAAGACGCCGTAGTGGCCAACCTTGGGCTGCATGTAGTGGGCGCGCATCTCCGCCGGGATGTTGACGCAGAGGTCGTGCGCCGCCTGCGTCTGGCCGATGCCGGAAATATCGTCGTTCTCGCCTTCGACGGTGAACAGCGCGACGCTGCGGATCGCGCCGGGATCGACCGGCTCGCCGCGATGCTTCATCTCGCCCTTCGGCAGCGCGTGGCGGACGAAAACGGTCTCCACGGTCTGCAGGTAGAACTCGGCGGTGAGGTCCATCACCGCGAGGTACTCGTCGTAGAAATCGCGGTGCTTCACGGCGTTGTCGCCGTCGTTCTTCACGAGGTGAAGGAAGAAGTCCTTGTGGGCGATGATGTGGCGGTCGAGGTTCATGCTCATGAAGCCCGACAGCTGGAGGAAGCCCGGATAGACCGAGCGGCCGAAGCCCGGATCCGGCCACGGCACCTGCATGATCACGTTGTCGCGGAACCAGTCGATGCCCTTTTCCTCGGCGAGCAGGTTGACCGCGGTCGGATTGCGGCGCGTATCGATCGGGCCGCCCATCAGCGTCATCGTCGCCGGGGCGAAGCGGTCGCCGCGCCCTTCCATGACCGCCACCGCGGCGAGGACCGGCACGGAGGGCTGGCAGACGCCCATGACGTGGGTGTCCGGCCCGAGCGAGTGCAGCATGTCGATGATGTAGTCGATGTAGTCGTCGAGGTCGAAACGGCCTTCCGCCAGCGGCACCATGCGCGCGTCGGCCCAGTCGGTGATATAGACCTCGGCATGCGGCAACATGGCCTCGACCGTCCCGCGCAGCAGCGTTGCGTAGTGACCCGACATCGGCGCCACGATCAGCAGCTTCGGATCGGCCTTGCGCTCCGGCGGCAGCGAACGCTCGAAATGGATCAGGTTGCAGAACGGCCGCGACCAGACGATCTTCTCGTCGACGTCGACGGTCTTCCAGTCGATAACGGTGGAGTCGAGGCCGAACGTCGGCTTGCCGTAACGGCGCGTCGTGCGCTCGAAGAGTTCCGCCGTGGCGGCGACCGAACGGCCCCAGGATGTGTGCGAGAACGGGTTTAGCGGGTTGGAATAGAACAGTTTCACCGCATCGGCATAGGCCCGGAAGGGCTGCATCGCCGCGTGATTTAGCTCGTAAAGCTGATAAAACATCCGGCGCCCCTTCGACGCCAAGGCCGACAGCGGCGGCGTCGCGCCGGTCCGGGCGATATTGTTATGCAGCAAAAGTAACACCCTTTTGTTGCGATGCAATAGCGATGTCACCGAACCGTCATATGACCTTGGGTCAAAGAGATTGACGAACCGTTCGCGCCGGGACGGCGTAGTTCAGAGACGGCGAAGCATCAGGACTCGTGTTTCAACGGCGGTCCCGGGCGGAAGTTCCGCGAGAAAGCGCTCGCGCGACGCTACGGGCACCTCCGGGAGCGGCATCTCGAGGAAGCCGAGCCGGGCATAGAAGGGCGCGTTGAAGGGTATGTCGCGGAAGGTCGTCAGCGTGACGCCGGGCAGTCCGCGCCGGCCGGCCAGCGCGGCGACGGCTTCCACCAATGCGCGGCCGATGCCGATGCGCCCGTGATCCGGATCGACGGAAAGTTCGGCGAGATGGAGATACACATCGACCGGCGCCGCCGCCGCGTAGCCGACGGGACTGTCGTCCGGGGCCGCCGCGACGAGGACGTCATGTCCGGCCCAGGTCGCGGCGAAAGCCTCCGGCGAGGCTGCCGGCATATCGGCGATCGTCGCATGGCCATGCGCCCGGAAGCGCTCGGCGGCCCGCTTCTCCACCCCGACGAGGACCGCATCGTCCGCCGCGATACGCGGCCGGATCAGGTAGCCGTCGGGCAGGCCTCGGGGGCTCAGCCGTCGTAGCCTTCGACGATGACCATCTCGGCTTCGGCGTATTTCTGCCGGATCGCCTTCGCCGCCTGGTACTCGGGCGAGTTGTAGCAGTCCTTCGCCGTCTGAAGGGAGGCGAACTCGATCACCACGTTGCGGGCGCGGCCGCGGCCTTCCATGGCTTCCCAGGCGCCGCCGCGGGCGAGGAACTTCGCGCCGTAGCGCTCGAAGGCCGGCTTCGCCGTCGCCACGTAGTCCTTGTATCCCTCGGGATCGCGGACATCGACATGTGCGATCCAGTAACCCTTGGCCATCAATTCCTCCCGTCAGATTCCGACCGTTTCCATTTCCGCCAGAATAGCTTGGGCGGCTGCTTTCCTGTCAACCGCGCCGACGATCGGGCGGGCGACCACCAGGTGGCTGGCGCCGGCGCGCAGCGCGTCGGCCGGCGTCATCACGCGCTTCTGGTCGCCGCGGTCGGCACCGGCGGGGCGGATGCCCGGTGTGACGATGGCGAGGCCGGGGCCGACGACGGATCGCGCTGCGGCCGCCTCGCCGGCCGAGCAGACGATGCCGCCCATGCCGGCGGCCAGCGCCTGCTCGGCGCGGCGCAGCACCAGCGTGTGCGGATCGTACTCGTAGCCGGCCTCGATCAGGTCGGCCTCGTCCATCGAGGTCAGCACGGTGACGCCGAGCAGGCAGAGGTCGCTGCCCTTCGCCGCCTCCACTGCGGCGCGCATCGCCTTCGGATAGGCGTGCAGCGTCAGCATGGAGACGCCCATCTTGACGATGTTCTCGACGCCCTTCGCCACCGTGTTGTCGATGTCGAGCAGCTTCATGTCGAGGAAGACCCCGGTGTCGTCGCGGGCGAGGTCGCGGGCGAGTTCGAGGCCGCCGGCGAACACCAGCTGGTAGCCGATCTTGTAGATGGAAGCCGTGCCCTCGAGGTCGCGCACGACCTTCTCGGCCTCCGCCACCGTCGGCACGTCGAGGCCGACGATCAGCCGGTCGCGGAGGGCGGAGACCGCGGTCATGGCTCGTACCTCGTCGAAAAGGCCTTGGCGTGCTCGATCAGGGTGCGGCAGAGCCGCGTCATGCCCTTGCGCAGGCGCTCCTCGCGGAACGAACCGTCCTCGGCGAAGGCCTCGGCTCCGTTGGGCACGGAGACCTGCGGGGCGATCACCTCCATGCCGATATGGGCGAGCACGGCACGCAGGTGGGCGGCGCTGCGGATGCCGGCGAAATGCCCGTCGGAAGACGAGCAGATGGCGGCGATCTTGCCGGGATAGGGATGCAGCGGCCGGCCGTTGTCGCGGCTGACGCGGCTCACCCAGTCGATCGTGTTCTTCAGCAGCGGCGGGATCGAGCCGTTGTACTCCGCCGTGCAGATAAGCACCGCGTCATGCGACGCGATCAGCCGGGCGAGCTTCACTGCGTTGCCGGGGATGCCCTTCTCGTGTTCGAGGTCCTCGTCCATGATCGGCAGCGGATAGTCGGCGAGCGAGATGCGCGTGACCTCGGCGCCCTGCGCCGCCAGTTCGCCCGTCGCGACGTCGGCGGTCTTGCCGCTGTAGGCGCCGGTCCGGATCGAGCCGGCGAAGACGAGGATTTTCGGTACCATCCGCGGACGCTCCACCTGCCGCTCGAATTGCGTTTCGCGTCGGAGGGGTACAGGCAGGCCGCGCGGAAATCAATGCGCGTTGCCGGTGCTCCACGGGCGCCGGTAGATCCACAGCTGGGTCGGCGGGATGTTGCGCAGGACGAAGTGGAAGCGCTCGACCGTGTAGTTGCCCTTGCCGGGGGGAACGGGCGACAGCGGGCCGTAGGTCAGCTGCACCACCGGCCGTCCGGCGGGGATGCGTCCGAGCAGGTCCTCGATGTAGCGGATCCTCAGCGCCACCGGGAAGTTGAGCAGCGGCACGCCGGAGACGACGGAATCGAACGTCAGGCCGCGCGCCTCGCCGAGCGTGTTGTCGAGGTCGAACGCGTCCCCGCGGATGACGTTGACGCGCGGATGGTTGCGGCGCAGGTGGCGGACGAAATCCTCGGAATACTCGACGCAATAGAGGTTGTCCGGCTTCACCCCGCGCTTGAGGATGGCGCGGGTGATGACGCCGGTGCCGGGTCCGAGCTCGAGGACGGGAAGGCCGGAGCCCGTGTCGATGACCGAGGCCATCTGCCGGGCGGTGATTGAACTGGTCGGGACGATCGATCCGACGGCCTTAGGCTTGTCGATCCAGCCGCGGAAGAAGCGCAGCTCGTCGTCGAACTTCGCCGCCAGGGCTTTCCGCAACTCAACACCGCGCGCCATCGACCGTTTCTCCGCAGACCTTTGGATGCTAGTCCGTTTCCCGGCCCGCGGGAAGCGGTTCAACGTTCGCCGAACGACTCGAAGAAGTCCTTCATGCGCGAGAAGAAGCCGCTCGATTGCGGCGAATTTTCCTGCGAGGACAGCTTCTCGAACTCCTCCAGCAGCTCGCGCTGGCGCCTGGTCAGGTTCTGCGGCGTCTCCACGGAAACCTGGATGTAGAGGTCGCCGACGGAAGGCTGGCGCAGCACCGGCATGCCTTTGCCCTTCAGGCGGAACTGGCGGCCGTTCTGGCTGCCTTCGGGCACCTTGACCCTGGTCTGGCTGCCGTCGAGCGTGGTCACCTCGAAGGAGCCGCCCAGCGCCGCCGTGGTCATCGAAATCGGCACCTTGCAGTAGAGATCGGCGCCGTCGCGCTGGAACAGTTCGTGCGGCTTCACCGAGAGGAAGATGTAGAGGTCGCCGGACGGGCCGCCGCGTGCGCCCGCCTCGCCCTCGCCGGCGAGCCGGATACGCGTGCCGTCGTCGATGCCGGCGGGAATGTTGACCGACAGCGAGCGCTCCTCGATGACGCGGCCGTGGCCGGAGCACTTCTGGCAGGGGTCCTTGATGATCTGGCCGCGGCCCTGGCAGGTCGGGCAGGTGCGCTCGATGGAGAAGAAGCCCTGGGTGGCGCGGACGCGGCCCGATCCCGAACAGGTCGCGCAGGTCGTCGGCTGGGTGCCCGGCTTGGCGCCCGAGCCGGAGCATTCCGTGCAGGTGACCGATGCCGGGACGCGGATCTGCGCGGTCTTGCCGGCGAACGCCTCCTCGAGCGTGATCTCCATGTTGTAGCGCAGGTCGGCGCCGCGCTCGCGGCCTCCCGACGAGCGCTGCCGCCGGCCGCCCATCATGTCGCCGAAGATGTCCTCGAAGATGTCGGCGAAGCCGCCGGCGGCGAAACCGTTGGCGCCGTGGCCGCCCATGCCGCCGTTCTCGAAGGCGGCATGGCCGAAGCGGTCGTAGGCGGCGCGCTTCTGCGGGTCCTTCAGCGTCTCGTAGGCTTCGTTGATTTCCTTGAACTTGTGCTCGCAGTCCGCATCGCCCGGGTTGCGGTCCGGGTGGAACTGCATGGCGAGCTTGCGGAACGCCGCCTTGAGCTCCTTTTCGTCAGCGCCCTTCTGGACGCCGAGGGTCTCGTAGAAATCCGCCTTCATCGACTACCCTGGAATGTGCCTGGCTGCTGATGCGGGCGATCCCGCCCGCCGCGCCCCGAGGCGCCTGGACCCCGATTTAGTGAGTCGAGCCGACGTATGCCAGAGCGGGTAGCGTCGGCAAGCCGGAAATTTGCGTGAATTCAGGCGTTTCCCCGTCATCCGGCCGGTTCCGGCGACGTTGCGGCGGCGACGGCCTGTGGCGCGGCGGCCGATGCAGGCCGCGCCTTGCGTTCCCTGGCCGCCTGCTTCGCCGCGAGGCGCCTCTCGCGCCGGGCCGCCGCGCGGACCCTGCGCCGCTCCCGGATCTGCGAGAAATGGCCGTAGAGCATCAGCGCCACGGCGACGAGATAGGCGGCGCTGAGCATGCGGAAGTTCATGACGTAGAGCTTGGTCAGCCCGTCGACGGCGTCGATGGAGATGTCGGACAGGCCGAGGCTGTAGATGTCGAAGACGTCGCCGAGCGAGCCCTTGGAGAACTGGTCGAAGACGAAGCCGAACTTTTCGCCGAAGCAGGTCTGGGTGGGATCGGCGCAGACGTCGTTGTCCATCGACATGACCAGCGCGAAGGCGCTGCTGAGCACGGCGAAGGTGGACAGGAGAACCTCGTCGGTGTCGATCTCGAGGCCCTTGAAGACGACCAGCACCATGTAGACCAGCGAGACGAAGGGCGTCAGCGCCGGGATGCCGACGGCGACGACCACGAAATAGATCTCGAAGACCGAGTTGAGGGCCGTCGGCACGGCGCCGGCGACCGGCATCAGCGTGCCGGGGACGATCGCCTCGATGATGAAGAGCAGGACCCAGCTCAGCATGGCCGCGACCGACCCGTAGCAGGCCCAGATGAAGACGCGACGCACCCGGGCGAAGTTGCGGTCGAAGCGGGATTGCGGCGCGGTTTCGGCAGACGCGGACTCGGCGGGCGTGTCCTCGCTCGCCGAAGTCCCGGCCGGCGCGGGCTGCGCTTCGCGCCTCACCGGCGCGTCGTCGAAGAGACTCGCGAGCAGCTCTGACATGTCGTTCCCCAGCACCCCGACGCCGGGCCCAACGGCATGCTCAGCTGCCTCGGACCCGGCCGGCCCGCACTTTCCCCGGGCGCGGACCCTGTGCCGCTAGCGCTAGAACGGTCGCGAATTCTTGTCCAGCGGTCTCGAAGAGGTCAGGTCCGCAAACGAAACCGGCGCCCCAGGGGGCGCCGGCATTGCGGTCGTCGGACCGGAGAGAACGAAGCCGGTCAGGCCGACTTCTTCTTGTCGTCGTCGTCGATCTCCTCGAAGTCGGCGTCGACCACGTCGGAGTCCTTGCCCATGTCCACCTTGGCGTCCGCCTTCGCCGCTTCCGCCTGGCTGGCCTCGTACATGGCCTGGCCGAGCTTCATCGAGGCTTCGGCGAGCGACTGGCTCCTGGTGCTGATCGCCTCGACGTCGTCGCCCTCCGCTGCGCTCTTCAGCGCGGCGATGGCATCGGCGATGGCCGTGCGGTCTGCCTCGGAGACCTTGTCGCCATACTCCTTCAGCGACTTCTCCGAGGAGTGGACCAGAGACTCGGCCTGGTTGCGCGCCTCTACCAGCGCGCGCCGCTTCTTGTCGTTCTCGGCGTTGGCCTCGGCATCCTTGACCATCTTCTCGATATCGGCGTCGGAGAGGCCGCCGGAAGCCTGGATGCGGATCTGGTGCTCCTTGCCGGTGCCCTTGTCCTTCGCCGAGACGTTGACGATGCCGTTGGCGTCGATGTCGAAGGTGACCTCGATCTGCGGCACGCCGCGCGGTGCGGGCGGGATGCCGACCAGGTCGAACTGGCCGAGCAGCTTGTTGTCGGCCGCCATCTCGCGCTCGCCCTGGAAGACCCGGATGGTCACCGCCGACTGCGAATCCTCGGCGGTCGAGAACACCTGGCTCTTCTTGGTCGGGATCGTCGTGTTGCGATCGATCAGGCGGGTGAACACGCCGCCCAGGGTCTCGATGCCGAGCGACAGCGGGGTCACGTCGAGCAGCAGCACGTCCTTGACGTCGCCCTGCAGCACGCCGGCCTGGATGGCCGCGCCGATCGCCACCACCTCGTCGGGGTTGACGCCCTTGTGCGGCTCCTTGCCGAAGAACTGCTTCACGATCTCCTGGATCTTCGGCATGCGGGTCATGCCGCCGACGAGCACCACCTCGTCGATCTCGGCCGGCTTGAGGCCGGCGTCCTTGAGGGCCGCCCGGCAGGGATCGATCGTGCGCTGCACCAGGTCGTCGACCAACTGCTCGAACTTCGCCCGGGTCAGCTTCATCGTCAGGTGCTTCGGACCGGTCTGGTCGGCGGTGATGAAGGGCAGGTTGATCTCGGTCTGCGAGGCGGACGACAGCTCGATCTTAGCCTTCTCGGCCGCTTCCTTCAGGCGCTGAAGCGCCAGCTTGTCGTTCTTCAGGTCGATGCCCTGGTCCTTCTTGAACTCGTTGGCCAGGTACTCGACGAGACGCATGTCGAAGTCCTCGCCGCCGAGGAAGGTGTCGCCGTTGGTCGACTTCACCTCGAAGACGCCGTCGCCGATCTCGAGCACGGAGATGTCGAAGGTGCCGCCGCCGAGGTCATAGACCGCGATCGTCTTGCCTTCCTTCTTGTCGAGACCGTAGGCGAGGGCCGCCGCGGTCGGCTCGTTGATGATGCGCAGCACTTCGAGGCCGGCGATCCTGCCGGCGTCCTTGGTGGCCTGGCGCTGGGCGTCGTTGAAATAGGCGGGAACGGTGATGACGGCCTTCTCGACCTTCTCGCCGAGATAGGCTTCCGCCGTCTCCTTCATCTTCTGCAGGATCATCGCCGAGATCTGCGAGGGCGACTGCTTCCTGGCGCCGGCCTCGACCCAGGCGTCGCCATTGTCGCCCTTGACGATCTTGTAGGGGACAAGCTTCTTGTCCTTCTCGGTCACCGGATCGTCGTAGCGGCGGCCGATCAGGCGCTTCACCGCGAAGACGGTGTTTTCGGGATTGGTGACCGCCTGGCGCTTGGCCGGCTGGCCGACGAGACGCTCGCCGTCACCGGTGAAGGCGACGATGGAGGGGGTCGTGCGAGCGCCCTCCGCATTCTCGATCACCTTGGCGTCCTTGCCGTCCATGACGGCGACGCAGGAATTGGTGGTTCCGAGGTCGATGCCGATGACTTTGGCCATTTCTCTTCTCTCCGCTTAGCAGGCTTCCAGGACCCAAAAGGCGTTCCGGCGAAAGCCCCTTTTCACTCGAAATTCCGCGTCTGCCGGGTCGATTTCGCCGGCCGGCGCGGGGCTGGGGCGTATATAAGGAGGGCATTTCGGGCGCGCAAGCGTCCGCCGCCGCCAGCAGCGATATCGCGTCATCCTTTCTCCGGCCTTGCCGGCACGGCGCCCCATACCGTCGCCGGCCGCAGGACTCGGCAAACGCCGCGGCAACGGCCATATAGGGATCATGGACCAGTCCCTCGACCTGTTCGCCCACCGCCGCGGCCGGCTGCTCAACCTCGCGCATACCTGGCTGCTCGCCGCGGGCAGCCTGCTCCTGCTCGCCGTCACCGCCTGGGTCTTCGCCGGCGGCGCGGGCATCGTCTACGCGCTGGTCTTCGGCGCCATCTCGATGTGGGTGGTGCGCCGGGTCAGCCCGCAGCTGGTTCTGTCCATGTACAAGGCGGTCGAGGTTGGCCCCGCCGAATTCCCGGCCGGACACCGGATCGTCGACGAACTGGCGCGCCGCGCCGACCTGCCGGCAGCACCGCGCCTCTATGTCGTGCCGTCGAAGATGATGAATGCCTTCGCCGTCGGCCGGCGCGAGGAATCCGCGATCGCCATCACCGACGCGCTGGCGCGCAACCTGACGACGCGCGAACTCGCCGGCGTGCTCGCCCACGAGATCAGCCATGTCGCGGCCGAGGACGTGAAGGTGATGGCCTTCGCCGACATGGTCTCGCGCTTCACCTCGCTGATGTCGACGGTCGGCCTGTTCTCGCTGGTCTTCAACCTCGTCGGCTTCGCCGGCGGCTACGGCGCCCAGGTTCCCTGGGAGGGCGTCATCGTCCTGCTCGCCGCGCCGAGCGTCGGCGGACTGCTGCAGATGGCGCTGTCGCGGACCCGCGAGTTCGACGCCGACCTGAACGCCGCCGCGCTGACCGGCGATCCCGACGGACTCGCCTCGGCGCTGGCCAAGCTGGAGAAGGCGCAGGGCCGCATGTGGGAAGGCATGATGCTGCCCGGCAACCGCATCCCGGACCCGTCGATCCTGCGGACGCATCCGCGCACCGAGGAGCGGGTCGCCCGGCTGATGGCGTTGAAGTCTTCGGCGAAGGTCCTCGACGATGTCGCCGACGGCCGCCTGGTGCCGCCGCGGCGCCCCTCGCTCGTTCCGCATGTCCGCTTCGGCGGCGGCACCCCGCCCTTCGGCGTCCATTCGCTGCACGACGCCGCCACGGCCGACGAACCCGCCTCCAGCCGCGAACTCAACCCGCCCGCCGGCCGGCCTCGCATCAGGGTGACGCGCGGCGGCGTATGGTGGTGAGGCCGCCGAGCCGTCCAGCCTATTCGGGCAGTACCCGCACGGCGCCCTTGTCGGCGCTGGAGGCGAAGGCCGCGTAGGTCTTGAGCGCCGTCGTCACGTTGCGTTTGCGCGGTTCGGAGGGCTTCCAGCCCAGCCGGTCCTGTTCGGCGCGGCGGTTTGACAGTTCGGTATCGGAGACCATGAAGTTGATCGTGCGATTGGGGATGTCGATCTCGATGACGTCGCCGTCGCGCACCAGGCCGATCGCGCCGCCGCTCGCCGCTTCCGGCGAGACGTGGCCGATCGAGAGGCCCGACGTGCCGCCCGAGAAGCGCCCGTCGGTCAGCAGGGCGCAGGCCTTGCCCAGCCCCTTCGACTTCAGGTAGCTGGTCGGATAGAGCATCTCCTGCATGCCCGGTCCGCCCTTCGGCCCCTCGTAGCGGATGACGACGACGTCGCCGGCCTTGACCTCGTTGCCGAGGATCGCCTTCACTGCCGCGTCCTGGCTCTCGAACACCTTGGCTGGGCCCGAGAACTTCAGGATCGATTCGTCGACGCCGGCGGTCTTCACCACGCAGCCGTCGAGCGCGATGTTGCCCTTGAGCACGGCGAGGCCGCCATCCTTCGAGAACGGATGCTCGACCGAGCGGATGACGCCCTTCCGGGCGTCGGTATCGAGGTCTTCCCAGCGCGCGTTCTGGCTGAAGGCGACCTGGGTCGGCACGCCGCCCGGCGCGGCGCGGAAGAACTCGCGCACGCTGTCGGAATTGGTGCGGGTGATGTCCCAGTGGTCGATCGCGTCGCCCAGCGTCGAGGAATGCACGGTCGGGCAGTCGCGATGGATCAGGCCGCCACGGTCGAGTTCGCCGAGGATGCGCATGATGCCGCCGGCGCGGTGGACGTCCTCCATATGGACGTCGGACTTGGCCGGCGCCACCTTCGACAGGCACGGCACCTTGCGCGACAGGCGGTCGATGTCGTCCATGGTGAAGTCGATGCCCCCCTCGTGGGCGGCGGCGAGGATGTGCAGCACCGTGTTGGTGGAGCCGCCCATGGCGATGTCGAGCGCCATGGCATTCTCGAAGGCCTTCTTCGAGGCGATGTTGCGCGGCAGTGCGGAAGCGTCGTCCTGCTCGTAGTACCTCTGGCACAGGTCGACGACGAGATGTCCCGCCTCGACGAACAGGCGCTTGCGGTCGCCGTGGGTGGCGAGCGTCGAGCCGTTGCCGGGCAAGGACAGGCCGAGCGCCTCGGTCAGGCAGTTCATCGAATTGGCGGTGAACATGCCCGAGCAGGAGCCGCAGGTCGGGCACGCCGAGCGCTCGATCACCTCGACGTCGGCGTCGGAGATCTTGTCGTCTGCTGCCGCGACCATGGCGTCGACCAGGTCGAGGGCGACCTTCTTGCCGTGCATGACGACCTTGCCGGCCTCCATCGGGCCGCCCGAGACGAACACGGCCGGGATGTTGAGGCGCAGCGCCGCCATCAGCATGCCGGGCGTGATCTTGTCGCAGTTGGAGATGCAGACCATGGCGTCGGCGCAGTGCGCGTTGACCATGTACTCGACCGAGTCGGCGATGATCTCGCGCGACGGCAGCGAATAGAGCATGCCGTCATGGCCCATGGCGATGCCGTCGTCGACGGCGATCGTGTTGAACTCCTTGGCGACGCCGCCGGCGGCCTCGATCTCGCGCGCCACCAGCTGGCCGAGGTCCTTGAGGTGGACGTGGCCGGGCACGAACTGGGTGAAGGAGTTGACCACGGCGATGATCGGCTTGCCGAAGTCGGAATCCTTCATGCCGGTGGCGCGCCACAGGCCGCGCGCGCCGGCCATGTTGCGGCCGTGGGTCGTGGTTCGGGAACGATAGGCAGGCATGGTCGATCCGTATCCTGGAATGGTCTGTCGGCGGGAACCTATAACCCCATCGCGCCGCCGAGGCTACCTCCTCTTCCCCGTCGCCCCGCATCCGGCGGGACCGGCGCCGGCAGGGGCTGGCATTGCGGTTTGATTTCCATCAAGGTGGCCGCCGCCGCGGGGCGACACCGTGTCGGCGGCGACAGCGGGCGGAAAGACGGTGGGGACGCGATTGTTCAGCGCGACGAACGGGGCCGGACGGGCGGCCGTGGCGCCTTGAGACGCCTGGCGGCCTTCGTGCTGCCGTTGCTGCTGGCGACCGCCGCCTTCGCGGCGATCTCGCCCGAGCAGTTCGTGCAGCGCGTCGACGCACGCTTCGACGCCGTCCGCGCCACGAGCGCGGGCGGGCGCGAGGCCGCCTGCCGGTCGCTGGTCGCCGACCTGTTCGACATCCGCGCCGTCGCGGAGGGAACGGGTGGTGCTGCCTGGAAGAACTTCGGCACCTCGGCGAAGACGGCGCTGGAAGCTGCCGTGCGCCGCCGTCTCGCCGGTGAATGCGTCGGCGTCGCCGAGCGTCCGTCGACCGGTCCCGGCGTCATACGCAAGGTCAAGGAGATCGCCGGCGGCATCCGGCTCACCGTGCAGTTCCCGGGCGAAGGCAGCGCCGGCGGGGCCGTGTTCGTCTGGACGCTGCGCGCCGGCGGCGCGCTCGGCTTCACCGCGCGCGACCTCTCCGTAGACGGCCGCGGGCTGGTCGCCACGCTGCGCGCCGACCTCGACGCCGCGCTCGCCGTCCGCGGCGGCGACGTCGCCGCGGCGATCGCCGATCTCGACCGGACGCGGCGCAAATGACCGGCGAGCCGCTGCTTGCCCTCGCCGGCATCCGCCGTTCCTTCGACGGCGGCCGCATCGTCGCCCTCGACGGCGTCGACCTGTCGATCGGCAGGGGCGAGAGTGTCGCGGTCGTCGGCCGCAGCGGCAGCGGCAAGTCCTGCCTGGTCGGCATCGCCACCGGCCTCGACCGGCCCGATGCCGGAGACGTGATCTGGCAGGGCCGCAAGGTCACGTCGCGCCGCGAATGGGCGGAACTGCGGCGAAGGTCGATCGGCATCGTCTTCCAGGAATTCCATCTCCTGCCGACGCTGACCGCGCAGCAGAACGTCGAGCTGGCGCTGATGAATGGCGGTACGGGCCAGGCCGAGCAGCGCCGCGCCGCGGCGGCGGCGCTGGAGCGCGTCGGCCTGGCCGGGCGACGCGACAACCTGCCCGCCGAGATGTCGGGCGGCGAGCGGCAGCGCGTCGCCATCGCGCGTGCGCTGGTCCGCGATCCGCTGATCCTGTTCGCCGACGAACCGACCGGCAACCTCGACAGCGCCAATGCCGAGAACATCGCCGGGCTGCTCTTCGACTTGCAGCGCGAGCGCGGCGTCAGCCTGGTGCTGGTCACGCACGACGATGAACTCGCCGCGCGCTGCGGCAGGGTGGTTCGGCTCTCCGACGGCCGTGTCGTCGAGGACCGGGGCGAGGGGGAGAACGCGACGTGACGATGGCCGGCCTCGCCTTCAGCAATCTCGCGCGCCGTGCGGCACGGACCCTGCTCACCGTGCTCGGCATCGCGCTGGCGGTCGGAACGGCGGTGGCGCTGCTGGCACTGGCGCGCGGCGTCGCCGAAAGCGTCGGCCGCGGCCTCGACGAGACCGGTGCCGAATTCGTCGTCGCGCCGAAGAACGCCACCGGCGTGCTGAGTTCGCGCCTGCCGGAAAACGTCGGCGTCGCGATCGCGGCGATGGACGGGGTGGAAAGTGTTTCCGGCGAGCTCTACGCCTTTACGGTCGCAGCCGACAATGAAAGCATCCTCGTCGCCGGCTGGTCGCGCGACTCTGCCGGCTGGAAAGGCGCGCCGCTCCTTTCGGGCCGCCTGCCCGATCCCGATCGCCGCGAGATCATGGTCGGCGATGCGCTGGCCGAGGGGCTGGGACTCGCCGCGGGCGGCGAGATCGACCTCTTCGACGAAACGTTCGAGATCGTCGGCGTCACCGGCTACGCCACGGCGATGAATCGCGGCATGGTGGTCATGCCGCTCGCCGCCCTGCAGGAGGCGGCGCTGCGCGAGGGGCAGGTGAGCTTCTTCACCGTACGCCTGAAGCCCGAGCTTGACGACGCCGCCCGCGACGAGTTGCGCGCGGCGATCGCCCGCGACCTGCCCGTCATCGTCTCGGACACGCAGGAAGTGCTCGACCGCGACATGAACTACGAGATCCTTCAGGCGATCTCCTCGGCCGTGTCGCTGGTGGCGCTGGTCAGCGGCGCCGTCAGCCTGCTCGCCACGCTGCTCATCTCGGTACAGGAGCGCACCCGCGAGATCGGCATGATGGCGGCGGTCGGCTGGAGCGACGGACGCATCGTCGCCCTGATCGTGATGGAAGGCGTGCTGATCGGTTCCGCCGGCTGCGTGCTGGGCGTCGTGCTCGGCGTCGCGGCCTCGGCGCTGTTCGATGCGCTGCCGGCGATCGGCGGCTTCATCTCGTTCACGCCCAAGGCCGCCGACATGGTGCTGCCGCTGCTGTTTGCCCTGCCGCTCTGCGCGGCCGGCGCCGCCTATCCCGCCTGGCGGGCGGTGCGGTTGATGCCGGCCGACGCGCTGCGCCGCGCCTGAGCCGGCCATGTAGGGGAGGAGCGTCGCCCGATGGGTCTTCGGCGTAGTCTCCGGGAGTTGCGGCGGCGGTTCGTCGAGGCGACCTTCGATCCGCTCGGCTTCGCGGATCCGATGCCGTGCGTCTGGTCGAAGGGAATCGCCCGCTACTGCGACGTCCGCGGCGGGGAAGACTACTGGCTGGCGCCGACGGAGAGCCTCGCCGACGGCGCGATGTTCCGCGAACACTACGCCGGCGCCCGCGGCCTGGCCTGGGTACGGCTCGGAACGCGCAGCCGTTCCGGTCTCGACGCCGACCTCGACCGTTTCGTCGAATGCGCGCTGCCGGCGATCCGTGAGCCCTTCGTGCTGGTGACCACCGACGGCGACGTCTCTGTCCCCTCCGAGCTGCGTCCGTCGACGGTCGCGGCGCTTCTCGCCTCTCCTTTCCTTCTCGCCTGGCACACGCAGAACTTCGACGGCACCGGCGCGCCGCGCATCGCGCCGTTTCCGATCGGGCTCGACCTGCACACGCCGCGGCCGCTGTCGAGCCCGGCGAGGCTGGTGAAGGACCTGCGCCGGCTGGCAGAGAGCCGGCCCCCGCTCGCCAGCCAGCCGCTGAAGGTTTTCACCGACGTCGGCCTGAAGTCGGATTCTCCGGATCGGGCCGAGGCCGTTCGGCTGCTCGCGGACTGCGATCACGTCGAATTCCAGCGCGGGCGCGTTTCCCAGCGGGCCATGTGGCGGCGCTATGCGTCGGCCCCTTTCGTGCTCAGCCTCGCCGGCAACGGCCTCGACTGCCACCGCACCTGGGAAGCGCTCTACCTCGGTTCGCTCGTGGTGACGAAGTCCTCGCCGCTCGACCCGCTGTTTGCCGGACTGCCGGTGGTGATCGTCGAGAGCATCGAGGAACTGCGCGATCCTTCGCGCCTGCCCGTCTGGCTGGAGCGCTTCGCGCCGCTGGCCGAACCGGCGCGCATCTGGCGGCACCTTGATGCAGCCGCCTGGATGGCGCGCATCCGGGCCGCGCATTTTCCGCCGGCGGGCTCCTGAGGCCGACGGACCGTGTGGACGATCTGCCGCGGACGCGCGAAAAAAAATGATTGTGAACGGGATTTGGCGGCGCCCTTCAGGCGCGGTTCATTGCGCTTGCCGTAGGGGAATATCCGCAAACCGGCAACGTGATGGAGAAGTCTCGATGGATCGCCGCAGTTTCATGCTTTCGCTTTCGGCCGCCGGCGCGGCCATGCTGCTCCCGCAGGCCGCCGAGGCCGCGACCTGGATCAAGCTCGGCACCCGCAAGGTCAACGGCCTCATCGACCGCGACCGGATTTCCGTCGGCGCCTCGTGGGGCTGGTTCGACAAGATCCGCCTCCATGTGCGCGGCAACAATCTGTGGATCTACGATCTCGACATACGCTTCGGCAACGGCGCCAAGCAGGACGTCGACGTGCGCGCCTTCATCCCGCAGGGGGGGCATACCCGCACGATCGACATGGTCGGCGGCGAGCGCTTCATCAGGAGCGTCAGCTTCACTTACGGCAAGTTCCCGAACGGCAACGGCCCGACCTATGTCGAGGTCTGGGGCCGCCGCTGAGGCGCAACGGCTTGACGGCGCTTCTCAGACCATCGCCAGCGGCTCCTTGCGGCGCGGCAGCGGGAAGGCCGCGTCGATGTCGGCGAGATCCTGTGCCGTCAGCCCGATATCGGCGGCGGCGCGATTGGCGCGGACATGGCCTTCCTGCGACGCCTTCGGGATCGCGATGACGCCGCCGCCGCGAAGCGTCCAGGCGAGCGCCACCTGCGCCGGGGTGGCGCCGTGGCGATCGGCCACGGTCATTAGGCGGCTTTCGTCCGCCAGACCGCCTTCGGCGATCGGGCAGTAGGCCATGAGGGGAATTCGCCGCGCGCGCTGCCACGGCAGCAGGTCGAAATCGACGCCGCGGCTGGCGAGATTGTAGAGGACCTGGTTGGCCGCGACCGCGGCGCCGGCCGGCAGTTCCACCAATTCCTGCATGTCGCCGACGTCGAAATTGCTGACGCCCCAGTCGCCGATCTTGCCTTCGGCCTTCAGCGTCTCGAAGGCATCGACCGTTTCGCGAAGCGGTACGCCGCCGCGCCAATGCAGCAGGTAGAGGTCGATGCGGTCGGTGCGCAGGCGCCTCAGGCTCGCCTCGCAGGCGCGGATCGCCGCCGCGCGCCCGGCATTGGAAGGCAGCACCTTGGACACGAGGAAGACGTCGTCGCGCTGGCCCGCGATCGCCTCGGCGACGACCTCCTCGGCGCCGCCGGAGGCATACATCTCGGCGGTGTCGATCAGCGTCATGCCGAGCTCGATGCCGAGCCTCAGCGCCGCCACCTCCTGCGCGAACCGGTCGCGCCGCTCGCCCATCTTCCACGTGCCCTGTCCGAGGACGGGCACGGCGACGCCGGAGGGAAGGGTAGTGGTGGGGATGGGTTTCATGCTGGCCTCCGAAGGTGGCGCGACGCGTGCGTTACCGATAGCCTGCCGGCCATCGCCTTTGCCAGCGACAACGCACCGCCGAACCGGACCGATCCATGGCCAGAACGAACTACGCTTCAGTCGACGCCTATCTCGCCGCCCAGCCGGAGGAGGCGCGTCCGATCCTCGAGGCCGTGCGCGCCGCCATCCGTGCCGCGTTGCCGACGGCCGAGGAGACGATCTCCTACCAGATCCCGGCCTACCGCGTCGCCGGCAGCACGGCGATCTTCTTCGCCGGCTGGAAGAGCCACTATTCACTCTATCCGGTCTCCGACGCGCTCCTGGCAGCCTTTGCCGGAGAACTCCAGCCCTTCGAGGTCGAGAAGGGCACGATCCGCTTCCCGCTCGGCGAACAGGTTCCGTCCGGGCTGATCGGCCGGATCGCCGCGTTCAAGGCCGAGGAAGTCTCGGCCAGGGTAACGGCGCGAAGACGCCCCTGAACGCAAGGGGCGGGGCCGCTAGCCCCGCAACACCCCGCCGGTCTGCTTCCTGACGTTTTCGACGATCCGCCCCGCCAGCGCCTCGAAGTCCTCGTCGGTCAGCGTCTTGTCGACCGGCTGGATGGCGACCTCGATGGCGACCGACTTCTTGCCTTCGCCGATCGACGCGCCCTCGAAGATGTCGAAGACGGAGACGCCGGCGATCAGCTTCCTGTCGGCGGCGGTCGCCGCGCGCAGGATCGCGCCCGCCTCGACGCCGCGGTCGACGACGAAGGCGAAGTCGCGCCTGACCAGCTGGAAGGCCGACAGGTCGAGCCGCGGCTTGGTCCGCGTCGGCTTGGCCTTCGGCTCGGGGATCGCGTCGACGTAGACTTCGAATCCGCAGATCGGTCCCGACGCGTCGAGCAGTTCCAGCGTCTTCGGGTGGAACTCGCCGAACGTGCCGAGCACGGTCTTCGGCCCCAGCTTGATCGTGCCCGAGCGGCCTGGATGGTACCAGGCCGGACCGCCGGCCTCGACCTGCAGCTTGTCGACCGGCGCGCCGCAGGTCTCCAGCGCGGCGAAGGCGTCGGCCTTGGCGTCGTAGACGCCGACCGCGCCGGCATTGCCGGCCCAGTGGCGCCCCGAACCGTCGAGCCGGGCCGTGCCGCGGCGCACGCCGGCGGCGACCCGGCGCTGCGCCTGCGGCGTATCGCCCTCGTAGGTGCCCGACACCTCGAACAGCGCGACGTCGCCGATGCCGCGGTCGGCATTGCGTTGCGCGGCCGCGACGAGGCCCGGCAGCAGCGAGGGCCGCATGTCCGACATGTCGGCGGCGATCGGGTTGGCGAGCTTCAGCGCCGCACTTCCGCCGCCGAAGGCCTCGGCGTGCCTGGCCGGGATGAACGACCAGGTGACGGCCTCCATCATGCCGCGCACGGCGAGCGCGCGCTTGGCGGCGCGGGTGCGGATCTGCAGGATCGTCAGGATGCGGCCGTTGACCGCGTCGTGGCTGCCGAGCGGCTGCGGCAGGATGTTGTCGACGCCGTGGATGCGCATCACCTCCTCGACGAGGTCGGCCTTGCCCTCGACGTCCGGCCGCCAGGACGGCACCGTGACCGCGAGCACGCCCGGGCGCGGCGTCGTGCGCTGGTGCTCTTCCGTGACATAGCCGATCGTGCCGGTCGGCGGGCCGGAGCCGAACACTTCGGTCTCGACGGCATCGGCAACGCCGAAGCCGAGCCGGCCGAGGATCGAGCGCGCCTCTTCTTCCGCCACCCTGATGCCGGTCAGGCGCTTCACCTCGGAGACCGGGAATTCGACGACCTTGGCCTGGTGGCCGGCATAGCCGACCACCTCGGTCTCGGTCGGCGTGCCGCCGCAGAAGTCGAGCACCATGCGCGTCGCCAGTTCCAGCCCCGGCACCATGAATTCCGGGTCGACGCCGCGCTCGAAGCGGTAGCGCGCGTCGGTGATGATGCCGAGCGAGCGGCCGGTGCGGGCGATGTTGAGCGGCTCCCACAGCGCCGATTCGATCAGCACGTCGGTGGTTGCGGCGTCGCAGCCGGAGTGCTCGCCGCCCATGATGCCGGCGATCGATTCGACGCCTTTGTCGTCGGCGATCACGCACATCTCCGGCGTCAGTTCGTATTCGCGCCCGTCGAGGGCGAGTACCGTCTCGCCCGCCTTCGCCCGGCGCACGACGAGGTCGCCGGCGACCTTCTTCGCATCGAAGACGTGCAGCGGCCGGCCGCGGTCGAAGGTGAGATAGTTGGTGATGTCGACCAGCGCGTTGATGGGGCGCAGCCCGATCGCGATCAGCCGGCGCTGCAGCCATTTCGGCGAGGCGCCGTTGGTGACGCCGCGCACCAGGCGCAGCGCGAAGCCGCGGCACAGCGGGTCGGTGTCGCCGAAGTCGAGCGCCACCGTCACCGGCGTCGGGCCGGATCCGGCGACCGGTTCCACGGCGCCGTCCTTCAGCCGGCCGAGCCCGGCGGCCGCGAGGTCGCGGGCGATGCCGTAGACGCCGGTGGCGTCGGGGCGGTTCGGCGTCAGGTTGATCTCGATGACCGGGTCGTCGAGATGCGCCCACGACGCGAAGCTCGTGCCTACCGGCGCATCCTCGGGCAGGTCGATGATGCCGTCATGCTCGTCCGACAGCTGCAGCTCGCGCTCCGAGCACATCATGCCGTGGCTCTCGACGCCGCGGATCTTGCCGACGGAGAGCGTCACGTCGATGCCGGGGACATATGTGCCGGGCGCGGCGAAGGCGCCGATCAGACCGGCCCGCGCGTTCGGCGCTCCGCAGACCACCTGGACCGCCTTGCCGGTTCCGGTATCGACGCTGAGCACCCGCAGCTTGTCGGCGTCGGGGTGTTTTTCAGCCGTCAGCACTTTCGCGATGACGAACGGCTTCAGGCCCGCCTTGTCGTCGACGGATTCGACCTCCAGCCCGATCGCGGTCAGCCGCTCGACGATCTCGGCGAGCGAGGCGTCGGTTTCGAGGTGGTCTTTCAGCCAGGAGAGGGTGAATTTCATCAAACAATCTCGATCGCTACTCTGCGGCCGCCGATGGGGCGACGGCCTTGGGGTATTTCCAGCCGCGCAGCATGCCGCGCACGGACAGGTCTTCGTCGATGTCCGGCCAGTGAACGCCGTCCAGCATGAGATGGACCTTTTGCCGCTGGGCGTGCGTAGCGTTCAGCAGCCGGGGGTACCACCACAGGGGCGTCACCACCTCCCGATCGTCGGCAAGGCGGACATGCAGGTGCGTCGCATCGCACCACGCTGCGACGGGGCGCTCGTTATCCGGATAGGAATCAGAAGAACTCATTCCATGCCTCCAGAAACTGATCCCGGTGGTCGTTCACGACTTCCAGGATACGCTTGAGGTCGGATGTCTTGAAGCCTTTTTGCTCCGCGAAGCCGACCGGGTTCAGCCAAACCTTGGCCTGTCCGCCGTGTGCTTCCGCATGAATGTGCGGCGGTTCGCCCATATCGGATCCGTAGAAGTGGAAGCGGATCCCATATTTGCGCAGGACCGTCGGCATCTCCCTACGAACTCAACCCGCCGAACAGCGTCGGCATGTCCAGCGGCCTGAAGCCGTAGTGCTGGAGCCAGCGCACGTCGGCGTCGAAGAAGGCGCGCAGGTCCGGCATGCCGTATTTCAGCATGGCGATGCGGTCGATGCCCATGCCCCAGGCGAAGCCCTGGTACTCATCGGGATCGAGCCCGCCGAAGCGCAGCACGTTGGGATGCACCATGCCGCAGCCGAGGATCTCCATCCAGTCGCTGCCCTCGCCGAAGCGCACCTCGCCCGGCCGCGAGCGGTCGCACTGGATGTCGACCTCGAGGCTGGGCTCCGTGAACGGGAAGAAGGACGGGCGGAAGCGCATCTTCACCTGCGGCACTTCGAAGAAGGCCTTGCAGAACTCCTCCAGCACCCACTTCATGTTGGCGACGTTGGCGTTTCTGTCGATCACCAGGCCCTCGACCTGGTGGAACATCGGCGAGTGCGTGGCGTCGCTGTCCTGGCGGTAGGTCTTGCCGGGGATGACGATGCGGATCGGCGGCTTCTGCGCCTCCATGGTCCGGATCTGCACCGGCGAGGTGTGCGTGCGCAGCAGCTTTCTTTCGCCCGAAGCATCCGGGTTGAAGAAGAACGTGTCGTGCATCTCGCGGGCCGGATGGCCCTCGGGGAAGTTCAGCGCGGTGAAATTGTAGTAGTCGGTCTCGATGTCGGGGCCCTCCGCGATCGCGAAGCCGAGGTCGCCGAAGATCGCGGCGATCTCGTCGATCACCTGGCTGATCGGATGGATGCGCCCCCGCTCGGCCGGCGACTGGCGCACGGGGAGCGTCACGTCCACCTTCTCGGCGGCGAGGCGGGCCGAGATGGCGGCATCCTTCAGCACCGACCTGCGGGCGGCCAGGGCCTCGGTGATGCGGTTCTTCAGCCCGTTGATGGCGGGGCCCATCGTCTGCCGCTCTTCCGGGCTCATCGTACCCAGCGTCTTCAGGAGCTCGGAGACCGAGCCCTTCTTGCCCAGCGCCGCGAGGCGGACGGTCTCGATCGCCGGCTCGTCGGCGGCCGCGGCGATGTCGGAAAGCAGTGTGGCTTCGAGGGAAGCGAGATCGCTCATGTCAGGTCTCGTTGGACTCTTGTCTAGGCAAGGAAAAACCCGCGCCAGCCCAGCCGGCGCGGGTTTCCCAAATCAGATTTTCGAATGCTTGGGAAGCGCGGCGCGGCCTTAGGCGACGGCGCGTTCAAAAGCGTTCGGGGTCGTGTCCTTCAGGTATTCGAGCGCGACCTTGGCCTTGGCGACCAGCGCGGCGAACGTCTGCGGCTCGTTGATCGCCATGTCCGACAGGATCTTGCGGTCGATCTCGATGCCCGCCTTGTTGAGGCCGTCGATGAAACGGCCGTAGCTCAGGCCCTGCTCGTGGACGGCCGCGTTGATCCGCTGGATCCACAGCGCGCGGAACGAGCGCTTGCGGTTCTTGCGGTCGCGGTAGGCGTACTGCTTCGACTTCTCCACCGCCTGCTTGGCGATGCGGATGGTGTTCTTGCGGCGGCCGTAGAAGCCCTTGGCGGCTTTCAGGACCTTCTTGTGCTTGGCGTGGGCGGTGACGCCTCTCTTGACGCGTGCCATGTCATGATCTCCTTAAATCGCGTGTCCGGTGCCGGGCTCTACAGGCCGTTCGGCAGAAAATTCTTGATGACCTTCTTGCCGTCCGGTTCAGCCAGAACCATCGTGCCTCGGGCATCGCGAATGAACTTGTTGGAACGCTTGATCATGCCGTGACGCTTGCCGGCGGCGGCGGACTTCACCTTGCCGGTCGCCGTGATCTTGAACCGCTTCTTGGCGGCCGATTTGGTCTTCATCTTGGGCATTTTGCTACTCCTTTCGAGGCGTCGAAGCGCCTCTTGTCGTTGTTTCCGCGCCGACCAGAGCGCGGAAAGCAAATGAAACCGCCACGGCATGCCCTGCCGGGCGGTCTTTTGGAAACGGCGGTCCTATACGTCAAAGCCGGCGGTTGCGCAACACCTCCGGGAACAGTGCGTCGCCGCGCCTGCCCCGAAGCCGCCGTCGCCGGGTTTCCAGCAGCCGCTTCGGCCTATGGAAGGCGGAAGAGAACCGGGATCAGCCCCGCCTGCTGGGCGAAGGTGACGGTGTGCAGCGCGGGCACCGCGAGGAAGAAGACCATCCCGTCGAGCAGCGTCCGCTTCATGAGGGCGGGAACGAACTCGTGCACCTCGCTCTCCCGGTAGAGAGACGGCTTGGGGATGAAGCGCGGCACCTGCCGCAGATAGGCCTCGTAGGCGCCGCCGTGGATCCCCCGGAGGAAACGCTCCTCCTTGAGGATGACGATGTGGAAGGACACGAAGCACAGCAGGCCGAGAAAGACCGTGATCGTCAGCGAGCCGGTCTGCGCGCCGATGCCCATGGCGGCGATCGTCGAGAACAGGTAGAGCGGGTTGCGGACGATCGAATAGGGTCCGTCGGCGATGATCTGGTTCGACTTTCGTCCGCCGATGTAGAGGGTCGCCCAGAGGCGGCCCAGGATTCCGGCGAAAATCAGGAAGATGCCGAAGTTCGCGATCGCCCGGTGGGCGAGTCCGTCGACCCTCAGGACGGACTGGCTGAACACGAGGGCGGCGATGACCAGGAAGACGACGACCGCCAGGATGCCGCGCCGCATGTTGGTGTTCGGGGGGCGTGCCGGAAGGGGAAGTGTCACTTGGAACGCCTTTCAAGACGATATCGACGCGGCGCCCGCGAGAACGGAAGCGCCTCGACGGGGGTAGGTGCCGCCCGGTTGCCGGGCGGCGTGAATCCCTCAGCGCGGCGCCAGGACCATCATCATCTGCCGCCCCTCGAGCTTGGGTTCGGCCTCCACCTTGGCGATGGTCGCGACGTCTTCCTTGACCTTGTTGAGCAGCTTCATGCCGAGCTCCATGTGCGCCATCTCGCGGCCGCGGAAGCGCAGCGTCAGCTTGACCTTGTCGCCCTCCTCGAAGAACCGGCGAACGGCGCGCATCTTCACGTCGTAGTCGTGGTCGTCGATGTTCGGCCGCATCTTGATCTCCTTGATCTCGATGACCTTCTGGTGCTTTCGCGCCTCGGCCGCCTTCTTCTGGTTGGCGTATTTCAGCTTTCCGAGGTCGAGGATCTTGACCACCGGAGGGGTTGCATTCGGGGAGATTTCGACGAGATCGAGTCCGGCTTCCTCTGCCGCCAGCAACGCCTCGTTGATGGAGACATCGCCGCGATTGGTGCCGTCTGCGTCGATGAGCTGGACCCGGGGTACCCTGATGTCCCTGTTTGAGCGCGGCCCTTCCTTGGTGGGCGCTGCTGCCTTGAATGGTCTGCGAATGGCCGTTGTCTCCTTCTGCCGTTGACGTTCTTCGTTCCGGTGGCGCCTATGTCGTGCCGGCGCGCCGCGAGTCAATATCACACGCGATGAAAGAAATCGACTGACCTGCTGCGGCGTCGCATTGCGTATCCGGGTCTTTGCGCTTCGGTTTTCATGTGCCAGACAGCAGCGGAAGGTGGAGCGGAATCATGGCCGGGGAGATGCGCACGGAACTCGAGGTTGCAGGCGCGCGGATCGCGGTCCGCCATCGCGCCGGCCGCGCCCCGGGCGTGGTCTGGCTGGGCGGCTTCCGCTCGGACATGATCGGCACCAAGGCCGAGACGCTCGACCGATGGGCGGCCGATACCGGCCACGCCTTCACCCGCCACGACTATTCAGGCCACGGAGAATCGGGCGGCCGCTTCGTCGACGGTACCATCTCCCGGTGGCTGGGCGAGAGCCTCGCCGTCTTCCGGCGCTTCACCACGGGTCCGCAGATCCTCGTCGGCTCGTCGATGGGCGCCTGGATCGCGCTGCGCATGGCGGCCGAGCTGCGCCTGGCCGGCGAGGCCGGCCGCATCGCCGGCATGGTGCTCCTGGCGCCGGCGCCCGACTTCACTGCCGAGCTGATGGAGCCGCTGCTTTCGCCCGGGCAGCGCGCCGCGCTCGCCGAAAAGGGTTACTTCGAGGAACCGTCCGAATATTCGGCGGAGCCGAACGTCTACACCCGCGCGCTGTTCGAGGATGGCGCCGCCAACCGCGTCATGACCGGGCCGATCGACGCGAGCTGCACGGTCGTCATCCTGCAGGGCGACGCGGACCCCGACGTGCCGCCCGGCCATGCGAGGAAACTTGCGGCGCTGCTGCCGCCGCAGGACGTGACGCTTAGGATGATAGCCGGCGGCGACCACCGCCTGTCGCGGCCCGAAGACCTCGATCTCCTCGTTTCCACCGTCGCCGCCGTGGCCGGCAAGGCAGCCTGAGACCATGCGCGCATCGATCCCCATCTCGGCCTTCGTCGCGGCGATCGTCGGTTTCGGCGGCACGCTGGCGCTGATCATCGCCGCCGCCGTCGCGGTCGGCGCCACGCAGGCCGAGACGGCGAGCTGGGTCACCGCGATCTGCCTCGCCATGGCGCTGGAGACGGCGTGGCTGTCGTGGCGCACCAGGATGCCGGTGATCACGGCCTGGTCGACGCCGGGCGCCGCGCTGGTCGCGGCCTCTTCCGGCTTCACCATGGCCGACGCCGTCGGCGCCTTCGTCGTCGCCGCGCTCCTGCTCATCGCCACCGGCCTGTTCAAGCCGCTCACCCGGATGATCTCGAAGATCCCCGCCTCGGTCGCCTCGGGCATGCTCGCCGGCATCGTCGTCGGTTTCGCCATCAACGCGGTGAAGACCATTCCCGCCGATCCCTGGCTGGTGCTGCCGCTGATCGCCGCCTTCTTCGTCATCCGCCTGTTCAACCCGGCGCTCTCCGTGCTCGCCGTTCTCGTCGGCGGCGGCGCAGCGGCATTCCTCACCGGCCGCGTCGGCGGCCTGCCGGCGCCGGAACTGTCGACGCTCGTCTTCACCTGGCCGGAATTCTCCCTCGCCGGGACAGTCGGCCTGGCGATCCCGCTCTACCTCGTCACCATGGCCTCGCAGAACCTGTCGGGCCTCGCCGTGCTGCGCGCTGCCGGCTACCATCCGGAGGCCGGACCGCTGATCGGCGTGACCGGCTTCTTCTCGCTGCTCACCGCGCCGTTCAACGCGCTGACCACCAACCTCGCCGCCATCTCGGCAGCGATCTGCACCGGGCCGGACGTTCACCCGGATCCCGCCCAGCGCTGGAAGACCGGCCCGTTCTACGCGCTCGCCTATCTGATCTTCGCCTTGTTCGGCGCATCGCTGGTGGCGATCTTCGCCGTCCTGCCGCAGAGCCTGATCGTGCTCGTCGCCGGCCTGGCGCTCACCGCGCCGTTGGCCAACGCGCTCGCGATAGCCCTCAAGGACGAGGGCGAGCGCATGGCCGCGACGGTCGCATTCGCGGTCACGGCGTCGGGCCTCGCCGTGTTCGGCATCGGCTCGGCCTTCTGGGGACTGCTCGCCGGCCTAGGCGTCATGGCCCTCGACTTCGTCAAAAAAAGATAATTTTTACAATAACTTGTCCGGTTTTCGGAGGCCTGTTCTTGAAGCCGCCCCGGCAAGCACCCATCTCGATTCCACGCAGCCGCGGTTCGGCTGCCTCGAACAAGGAACGGAACTGAGATGAACACGACTGCACTGATCCGTCCGGCCTGGACGCCGGCGACCATCGCGCTGATGGTGATCGGCTTCATGGTGTTCTGGCCGCTGGGCCTCGCCATGCTCGCCTACATCATCTGGGGCGACCGGCTCGACGGTTTCAAGCGCGACGTCAACCGCGCCACTGACGGCGTCTTCGCCGGCTGCCGCCGCGGCGCCGACAAGGCGCATCGCTGGGGCAACGGCGTCCGCACCGGCAACGTCGCCTTCGACGACTGGCGCGCGAAGGAATTCGAGCGCCTCGCCGAGGAGCGCCGCAAGCTCGACGAGACGCTCGCCGAGTTCGACGAATACGCCCGCGAACTGCGCCGCGCCAAGGACCAGGAGGAGTTCGACCGCTTCATGGCGAACCGCTCCAGGTCGACCCCGGCGACGACGGGCAAGCCCCAGTCCAAGGACGCCCCGAAGGACAAGGGCACCGGCCTGCTCGACGACTGATCCGGCGGCACTCCGCTCGATCGTCCCGAACCGAGGGCGGCGTCGCGACAGCGGCGCCGCCCTTTTCGATCGCGGGCTCCCGCACAGGAAATGAAAGCCCCGTACGGCGAGTGCCCGCCTGCCGTGAAGTCCGCACTGTCGCGGCCGGCCGAGAATCACCTATCCTCCTGCCCATGTCCTTCGCCTTCTTCCGCCGCCTGACCGAACCCGCGCCGCCTG
This sequence comes from uncultured Mesorhizobium sp., assembly GCA_937958475.1. Lineage (GTDB taxonomy): Bacteria > Pseudomonadota > Alphaproteobacteria > Rhizobiales > Rhizobiaceae > DUSC01. The sequence continues at coordinate 42,821 of CALFXR010000066.1, forward strand.
CGCCGCGCGAGCGGCTGCACGAGGTCGCCGGACGTACCCTTCCGCTCCGCATCGTCGAGAACGAGCGCGCGCGGCGCCTGACGCTCCGGATCGACGCCGGCGGCAAGGGGCTGCGCGTCACCGTGCCGCCCGGCATCCCGGCGCGCGAGATCGACAGCTTCATCGAGCGTCACCGGGGCTGGCTGGAGCAGCGGCTGGCGAAGGTGCCCGACCGGCCCCGCGTCAGGCCGGGCGTCAAGGTGCCGCTGCGCGGCGTTCCCCACACGATCGTCCACGAGCCGGGCAAACGCGGCACCGTCGAGATCGGCTGCGACGACGGCGGCGCCACGCTGGTCGTCCATGGCGATCGCAGCCACCTGCCGCGGCGCATCGCCGACTTCCTCAAGCGCGAGGCCAAGCGCGACATCGAGGCGCTGGTGGCGAAGCACACGGCGACGGTCGGCCGCCCCGTCAAGGCCGTCCGTTTCAAGGACACGTCGAGCCGCTGGGGCTCGTGCACCGCCGATGGCTCGCTGTCGTTTTCCTGGCGCATCATGATGGCCCCGGCGCTGGTGATCGACTACCTCGTCGCCCACGAGGTGGCGCACCTCAAGGAGATGAATCACGGGCCGAAGTTCTGGAAGCTGTGCCGCCAGCTCTGCCCGCGTACCGACGAGGCGAGAGCCTGGCTGAAGCGGAACGGCAACGCGCTGCAGGCGATCGACTTCGGTTGAGGTACGGGAGGCTCCGGCGCTCTCCCTGCCAGCCGCCCGATGCGCTCGACGCAGCCGCTCTCCGCGGTCCTTGCCAGGGCCGTCCCGCTACCGCAGAGTTACCGCCCGAGTCGCCAACCGGATACAGTGCCGGCGGGCGAGAATTCCAGAGGAGCAGGCCGCCATGCACATCGAACCGGGGATCGTCGATGGTGCCAGGGTCGCGCTCGGCTACGCGACAGGCGCCGCCTCGCTCGGCCTCTCCGCACGCATGGCTCGCGGATGCCTCGGCCGCGACGGCGGCATTCTGCCCTTCGCCCTGCGCGGCCTGGTCGCCACCGGCCTCGTCTTTTCCTTCTTCGAGATCCTGCCGCACCATCCGGTCGGCGTCTCCGAGGTGCACCTGATCCTCGGCTCGACGCTGTTCCTTTTGTTCGGCGCCGGCCCGGCGGCGGTCGGCCTCGCGGCCGGCCTGCTGCTCCAGGGCCTGTTCTTCGCGCCCTACGACCTGCCGCAATACGGCATGAACCTGACCACGCTGATCGTGCCGCTGGCCGGCGTCGCGCTCCTGGCCGGGCGCATCGTCGCGCCCGGCACGGCCTATGCCGACCTCGACTACCGTCAGGCGCTGGCGCTTTCGGTCGCCTACCAGGGCGGCATCGTCGCCTGGGTGGCGTTCTGGGCCTTCTACGGCAGGGGCTTCAGCGCGGAAAACCTGGCTTCCGTGGGATCCTTCGCCGTCGCCTACATGGCCGTCGTCCTCGTCGAGCCGCTGGTCGACCTCGCCGTGCTCGCCGGCGCGAAGACGCTTGCGGCCGGACGCGGCGATCTTTTCCTCCAGCGCCGCTTGCGCCACGCCGCCTGAGCCGCTGGGCGATCCCGGATCGCGCGGGGCTCTCCGTTCACTTCGCGAGGGGCGTATAGCGGCACGCATTCCTCGACTCGGGCGCGGATTCGTGGCACTGGGCGGGCCATGCCCACCGACGTCAAGATCTGCGGCCTGAAGACAGCCGAGGCGCTCGCTGCCGCGCTCGACGGCGGCGCCAGCCATGTCGGCTTCATCTTCTTCCCGAAGAGCCCGCGCAACGTCGCGCCCGAGGAAGCCGGACGGCTGAGGCAGGCGGCGACGGGCCGCGCGCTGGCCGTGGCGGTGACCGTCGACGCCGGCGACGACGTCCTCGACGGGATCGTCGCGGCCATGGCGCCCGACATGCTCCAGCTGCACGGCAAGGAGAGCCCGGAGCGCGTCGCGGCGGTGAGGGCTCGCTTCGGCCTGCCGGTGATGAAGGCCCTTTCGGTGAGCGAGGCGGCAGACGTCGCGGCCGCCGCGGCCTATGACGGCGTCGCCGACCGCATGCTGTTCGACGCCAGGCCGCCGAAGGGTGCGGAGCTTCCCGGCGGCAACGGCGTGCCGTTCGACTGGCGCATCCTCGACGGCCATCGCGGCGACTACTTCCTCTCGGGCGGGCTGACGCCGGAGAATGTCGGCGCGGCGATCCGCCTTCTCGACCCGCCCGGCCTCGACGTGTCGTCGGGCGTGGAAAGCGCGCCGGGTGTCAAGGACGTGGCGCTGATCGCGGCGTTCTTCGCCGCCGTACGCGCCGCGAAAGGCTGACGCCATGCCCGGGACAGTTTACTTTCTGCCCCGGAACGGCATATGCGTCAGCAAGGACCCGCAAGGGGCAACAAGGTAAGCCGTCCCAGTTCAGGATTTCCGATGAACAAGCCGATCGAGCCCAATTCCTTCCGTACCGGACCCGACGAACAGGGCATGTTCGGCATCTTCGGCGGGCGCTTCGTCGCCGAGACGCTGATGCCGCTGATCCTCGACCTCGAGGAGCACTGGCACGCGGCGCGCAACGACCCGGCCTTCAAGGCCGAGCTCGAGAACCTGAACACCCACTACACCGGCCGCCCGTCGCCGCTCTATTTCGCCGAGCGGCTGACCGAGCATCTGGGCGGGGCGAAGATCTACTTCAAGCGCGACGAGCTCAACCACACCGGCTCGCACAAGATCAACAACTGCCTCGGCCAGATCCTGCTCGCCAGGCGCATGGGCAAGAAGCGCATCATCGCCGAGACGGGCGCCGGCCAGCACGGCGTCGCCTCGGCCACGGTCGCGGCCCGCTTCGGCTTCCCCTGCGTGGTCTACATGGGCGCCACCGACGTGCAGCGCCAGGCGCCGAACGTCTTCCGCATGAAGCTGCTCGGCGCCGAGGTCAGGCCGGTCACCTCCGGCCACGGCACGCTGAAGGACGCCATGAACGAGGCGCTTCGCGACTGGGTGACTAATGTCGAGGACACCTACTACATCATCGGCACGGCCGCCGGCCCGCACCCCTATCCGGAACTGGTTCGCGAGTTCCAGTCGGTGATCGGCCGCGAGGCGAAGGAGCAGATGCTCGCCGCGGAGGGCCGGCTGCCCGACATGCTGGTGGCGGCCGTCGGCGGCGGCTCCAACGCCATCGGCCTGTTCCACCCCTTCCTCGACGACAAGAACGTGCAGATCGTCGGCGTCGAGGCCGGCGGCAAGGGCCTTTCCGGCGAGGAGCACTGCGCGTCGCTGACCGCCGGCTCTCCGGGCGTCCTGCACGGCAACCGCACCTACCTGCTGCAGACCGACGACGGTCAGATCAAGGACGGCCACTCGATCTCGGCCGGCCTCGACTATCCGGGCATCGGTCCGGAACATTCATGGCTGAAGGATTCGGGCCGCGTCGAATACGTGCCGATCATGGACCAGGAGGCGCTCGACGCCTTCCAGTTGCTCACCCGCGTCGAGGGCATCATCCCGGCGCTCGAGCCTGCCCACGCGCTGGCCGAGGTGATCAAGCGGGCGCCGAAGATGCGCAAGGACCAGATCATCGTGATGAATCTGTGCGGCCGCGGCGACAAGGACATCTTCACGGTGGGGAAGATCTTGGGGGTGGAGCTGTAAGGGACAGGCAACGGCAGTCGCGTCCTAGGCGGCAGCGGCGCCGACAGTTGCGCAACTCGGCCGAGAGGCTGTGGAGATCGGATCCCGTGGTGCGCTTCACAGTGCGCCGTGCTAGTCTGGTCGCGACCATGAAGGAGCGACATGATGGGTGAACGACCGCTCGCCCTGCATCTGGGGGAGAAGCTGCGCCAGAACCTCGAAACGGAGGCTCGGTTGCGCGAGGTTCCGGAATCGGCCGTAGCCGAGGAAGCAATCCGCGAGTTTCTGGACCGGCAGGCCTGGATGCGCGAGGAAGTGATCAAGGCCGTCCGTGAAGCGGACAAGGGCGTATTCATTTCGCAGGAGGCGATGGAACGCTGGATCGACAGCTGGGGGACGGAGAACGAATTGCCTCCACCCGAGCCTGACATCTTCCTTTCACCGAAGGAGTCGTGAGGCTTCGGTTCCTTCCCGATGCTCAGCGCGACCTGGATTGGTTTCGCATCTACTACGAAACGATCTTCCCTGAAGGTGCAGACAGGGCCCGCCGTCAGTACCGTCGAACCATGGCCAATCTCCGGTCAAATCCGTATATCGGTCAGCCGGTCGGGCACGGCGCGCGCAGATTTCCCATTCCGCGGACGCCGTTTTCGGTTATCTACCGGGTCGCCGAACTGGAACTAGAGATCTTTCGAGTTCTCGATCAGAGAGCGGAACACCCGATCGAGCCATGAAGAACGAGAAACAAACCGCATGAGCAACACCCGCATCGACCGCCGCTTCGCCAAGCTCAAGGCCGAAGGCCGGCCTGCCCTCGTCACCTATTTCATGGGCGGCGATCCGGATTACGACACCTCGCTGTCGATCATGAAGGCGCTGCCCAAGGCCGGCAGCGACGTGATCGAGCTCGGCATGCCCTTCTCCGACCCCATGGCCGACGGCCCGGCCATCCAGGCGGCCGGCCTCCGCGCCCTGAAGGGCGGCCAGACGCTGAAGAAGACGCTGCAGCTCGCCCGCGAATTCCGCCGCGACGACAACGAGACGCCGATCGTCATGATGGGCTACTACAACCCGATCTACGTCTACGGGGTCGAGCGCTTCCTCGCCGACGCCATCGACGCCGGGATCGACGGGCTGATCGTCGTCGACCTGCCGCCCGAGATGGACGAGGAGCTGTGCATCCCGGCGCTCAAGGCCGGCATCAACTTCATCCGCCTGGCGACGCCGACCACCGACGACAAGCGCCTGCCCACCGTGCTGACGAACACGTCGGGCTTCGTCTACTACGTGTCGATGACCGGCATCACCGGTTCCGCGCTGCCCGACACCTCGAAGGTCGCAGCGGCGGTCGCCCGCATCAAGGCGCACACCGACCTGCCGGTCTGCGTCGGCTTCGGCGTCAAGACGGCCGAACAGGCGCGCGCGATCGGCGCCTCGGCCGACGGCGTCGTCGTCGGCACGGCGATCGTCAACGCGGTGGCGAGCGTCATCGGCCCGAAGGGCGAGAAGACCGCCGACCCGGCCGAAGCCGTGGCGACGCTGGTCGACGGCCTGGCGCACGGCGTGCGCCGCGCCCGCCTTGCTTCCGCCGGATAGGCTTCCCATCTTCCCGACATCCGTCCCCGGGACGAAGGACCGCAAGCGATGAACTGGATCACCAACTACGTCCGGCCTAAGATCAACTCGATGCTCGGCCGCCGCGACATGCCGGAGAACCTCTGGATCAAGGATCCGGAGACCGGCGAGATGGTCTTCCACAAGGATCTGGAGGACAACCAGTTCGTCATCCCGGCGTCCGGCCACCACCTGAAGATCTCGGCTAAGGAGCGGCTGCGCTACTTCTTCGACGACGGCAAGTACGAAGCCATCGACCACGGCAAGGTCGTCGTCGATCCGCTGAAGTTTCGCGACGAGAAGCGCTACACGGACCGCCTGCGCGACGCCAAGGCCAAGACCGGGCTCGATGATGCCATCCTTTCCGGCCTCGGCACCATCGAGGACCTGCCCATCGTCGCCACGGTGCAGGACTTCGCCTTCATGGGCGGTTCGCTCGGCATGGCCGCCGGCGATGCGCTCATCCGCGCCTTCGACACGGCGCGCGAGAAGAAGCGGCCGATGGTGCTGTTCGCCGCCTCGGGCGGCGCCCGCATGCAGGAAGGCACGCTGTCCTTGATGCAGCTGCCGCGCACGACGGTCGCGGTCGATCGCCTCAAGGAGGCCGGTCTGCCCTATATCGTCGTGCTGACCAATCCGACCACAGGCGGCGTCACGGCCTCATACGCCATGCTGGGCGACGTGCACATCGCAGAGCCCGGCGCGCTGATCGGCTTCGCCGGCCCACGCGTCATCGAGCAGACCATCCGCGAGAAGCTGCCCGAAGGGTTCCAGCGCGCCGAGTACCTGATGGAACACGGCATGGTCGACATGGTCGTGTCGCGCCTGGAGCTGAAGAAGACGATTGCCCGGCTCCTCAAGATTCTCTTGAAAACGCCGGTTTCCGACGCGGCGGAGCCGCAGGAAAAGGTGCCGGCCGTGCTAGGGGCGGGCGAGGAAGCGAAGGCCTGACGGAACGCGCCGTCGCTTCGCCTCGACCAAGTCAACTCCCGGAAGCGCCCGGTGCCTTCCAGCCAGCAAGGCGGGATTCCCGTGACCACGACACAAGCGGCCGACCGCGAAATCGAGCGCCTGATGGCGCTCCATCCGAAGGGTTTCGACCTGTCGCTCGACAGGATCTCGCGCCTGCTCGAAAGGCTCGGCAATCCGCAGGACCGCCTGCCGCCGGTGATCCACATCGCCGGCACCAACGGCAAGGGCTCCGCCGCCGCCTTCTCGCGCGCGCTCATCGAGGCGCAGGGCAAGCTGGTGCACGTCCACACCTCACCGCATCTCGTCAACTGGCACGAGCGCTACCGCCTCGCCGCGCCGGGCGGCGGCCGGCTGGTCTCCGACGCCGTGCTCGCCGACGCCATCCGGCGCGTCGCCGAGGCCAATCGCGGCGAGACGATCACCGTCTTCGAGATCCTCACCGCCGTCACCTTCGTGCTGTTCTCCGAGCATCCCGCCGATGCGGCGGTGATCGAGGTCGGGCTTGGCGGCCGCTTCGACGCGACCAACGTGATTCGCCATCCCGCGGTCTCGGTGATCATGCCGATCTCGCTCGACCACGAGGCCTATCTCGGCGACCGGGTCGAACTGATCGCCGCCGAGAAGGCCGGCATCATCAAGCGCGGCCGGCCGGTGGTCATCGGCGCCCAGGAGCACGAGGCGGCGCTGGACGTGCTCGTCGACACGGCCATGCGCCTCGGCTGCCCGACCAAGGTCTACGGCCAGGACTTCCTCGCCTTCGAGGAGAACGGCCGCATGGTCTACCAGGACGAGGACGGGCTGATGGACCTCACCCTGCCCCGGCTCTCCGGCCGCCACCAGTTCGCCAATGCCGCCGCCGCGATCGCCGCGGTCAAGGCCGCCGGCTTCGAGATCGGCCATGCCGCCGCCGACCGGGCGATGGGCAGCGTCGAGTGGCCGGGCAGGATGCAGCGCCTGCCGCACGGCCGGCTCTCCGACCTCGCCCCGGCGGGGGCGGAAGTGTGGATAGACGGCGGCCACAATCCGGGCGCCGGGCTCGTCGTCGCCGAGGCGCTGACCGAGCAGGAGGAGCGCCTGTCGCGCCCGCTGTTCCTCATCGCCGGGATGCTCAATACCAAGGACCAGACCGGCTATTTCAGCGCGTTCCGCGGCATTGCCCGCCACGTCTATACGGTGCCCGTGACGATGAGCGAGGCCGGCACGCCGAACGCCGAGCTCGCCGCGCGCGCCGAGGCCGCCGGGCTGTCGGCCGAGCCTGTGGCGTCGGTCGCCAACGCGCTCAGGCTCCTGCGCGATACCTGGGATCCGGCCGAAGAGGCGCCGCGCGTGCTGATCGGCGGCTCGCTCTATCTCGTCGGCGAAGTGCTCGCCGAGAACGGCACGCCGCCGACCTGAACCGGACGCCGGACCGTCGCAACCTCCTGAAACGACAAGACCCGGCGCATGGCCGGGTCTTCCGTATTCGTCGGGTCTTGCAGATCAGGCGATGGCGCCGTTGATCCAGTGCGAAAGGGCGGTCTTCGGCGCCGCGCCGACCTTCATGTCGGCGACCTGGCCGCCCTTGAAGAGCATCAGGGTGGGGATCGAGCGGACGCCGAACTGTGCGGCCAGTTCCGGATTCTCGTCGATGTTGAGCTTGGCGACCTTCACCTTGCCGGAAAGCTCGTTGGAGATCTCCTCGAGCGCGGGCGCGATCATCTTGCAGGGGCCGCACCACTCGGCCCAGAAGTCGACGACCACCGGCTCGGCGGAGTCGAGCACGTCGGCCTTGAAGTTGTTCTTGTCGGTCTTGACGGTGGCCATGCCAGCCTTCCTTTCGCAGGTTCCTGAAATTCGAGTTGCACGAGATGTGGTGCGCAGCCGATCGGCGTTCAAGCCGCGTTTTTGTCACGCCTGTGTGAGTCGAACAAGGGCATCCGATGCTCCGGGTCAGGGTCCGGCGAGGTCGAAGAGATTGGGCAGTTCGAGGGTGCGGACGAAGACCGTGCCCTGGCCGAACACGCGCAGCTCGACGAGCTGGCCCGACGAGCCGCGCGCTGCCGTCTGGTCGAACAGGAAGTTGCCCAGCGAATAGACCTCCGCCGTGTCGCCGCCGCCATGGGCGACGATGCCCCTGCTCGCCACATGCGGATGCGCGCCGACGATCACGGTTGCCGAGCGCAGGCGCATCGCGTCCGCCAGTGCCTTCTCGCGCCCGGAAGGCTCGGCCGCATATTCGCGGCCCCAATGCACGAAGGCGACGACCGGCCGCTCGCCGTCTTCCCGGATCAGCCGGTCGAGCAGCGCGTCGCCGATCAGGTCGACCTGCGGCGAGCCATTGGTGTCGAGGTCCGAGAGGCCGACGATGTCCAGCCCGGGCAGGTCGAGCAGGTCGCCCTGGCCGAACCAGCGGATGCCGGCGGCCTCGAGCGCCCGGGTCGTTTCGGCGTAGCCCGACGGCCCGAGATCGAGCGAATGGTTGTTGGCCAGCCCCGCACCGACGACGTTCAGCCGCTTCAGCCAGGCGACCGTCAGGTCCTCCGGCATGGCGAGAGTCAGATCGTCGATCGCCTGCGGCACGTTGGGCAGGATCACGCCTTCCAGATTGACGACGAGCGGGCGTTTCTTCGTGCGGGAAAGCACGGCGCCGGCGACGCGGTCGGCCGATTCGTCGTCGAGCAAAGCGAGCTTCATCGCCCGGCCGAAATTGGTGTCGCCGGCGAGGTAGTAGACGGCGACGTCGTCGGGGTTCGGATCATTGAACTCCGGTCCGAACCGTCCGAACAGGATGACCATGTAGCTCGTCGTGCTGTCGGACGGCTTCGCCTCGTACTGCTGCGCATTGTCGTTGGCGATCACCAGCGGCGCGGCGCCGACGACCTGCTGCTGCAGCCGCATCTGCACGTAGAGCGCACCGAGCGAATCGAGATGCGCCGGCTGCTCGAGCATGGCGACCTGGTCGAGAGAACCCGCGGCGATCACGTTCAGCGTCTGCTGGTCGCGCAGGCGGGCGGCGTGCTGCGGCAGGTAGTGCGAGAAATCGGTCGATTCGAGCACCAGCGTCTCGTCGTCGACGAGCGGCGCCAGCGCATCCGCAAGCGCGTCCCAGTCGGTCCGCCGGCTCTTGATCGAGATCGCCACCGGGACCACGTGCGCGTCGGGGAAATAGTGGCGCACGAAGGGCAGCAGCGCCCGCACGCCGTGGTCCTTGTCGAACAGGCAGGAGTCCTCGACGAGGTCGCTGGCGGCGAGAAGCCGGCCGACGGCCTCCGCGTCCGTCTCCACCTGTCCGAGCACGGTGTGGAAGCCGCGCGACGTCGTCGCGAAGGGCTTCGCCGAGCGGCGGAAGTGGTCCGGCGACAGGATGACGATGCGCTTGTAGGCGAAGCCGGACGCCGCCTTCAGGCCGAGCGCCACCAGCCGGTCGGCGAGCAGGTGATGCGGCACCGTGACGCCGGACAGCCTGACGTTCGACGGCCGATTGTCGGCGACCTTGCCAATCGCCGCCTCGAACGGGCCGGCATCCTGATAGAAGGGCGGATAGTCCTCGCCCGCCGGCGGACACGCCGGCGCCGCCTTCGCGACCCCGCCGGCGTGGGCGAACATGAGTAGCGCCGCGGTGGCTAAGCCGGCTAAGCAACGGACGCACCGCATCTTGGCGGTCGGCGGGTTCGTGATCGTCGCGTTCCCCGTCACGGCCGCGCCAGAAGGATATTTTCCATGTTGCTGATGAAGTAGAACGGCTTCTGCTTCGAGCCTGTCAGCCGGATCACCTCGCGGTAGATATAGTCGGCGAGGCCGAGCAGGCGGATGCCGTCGCCCGAGCTGTTGGCGGCGCCGCGCAGCCCCTCCAGCACCGAATAGGTGAACACGCCGTGGCCGAGTTCCGGCAGCTCGGCGGCCGTGCTGTTCGCCGCCGTGGCCGAGAACACGACGATGCGCGCGTCGGCGGCGTCCTTCTCCAGCCGCGGATTGAACGAGTTGGCGGCGTGGCAGGTGTCAAGCAGCATGAAGCGCACGCCCTCGGCGCGCTCGACCGCCTTCTGGATGTCGGACCAGTCGACCAGCGAGGAGCGCTTCCACTTGTCCGGGTCCTGCTTCCGCCCGTCCGATGGAATGAAGTAGTAGTCCTCGTCGACATTGATGCCGTGGCCGGCGACGAAGACGATGGTCGTGTCGTCGGGCCCCGGCTTGTCGAGGAAATCCTCGATCTCGTCGCTGATCGTGTCCGAATCCGGCTCGAGGATGTCGTCGAGCCTGACGACGCTTCCCAGCGCCTGCTCGTTGTCCGGTGATTCGTCGAGCGCGTCGCGGTTGACGAGGACGAGCGTCTCCATGCCCGAATAGAGCGGCCCGGAACGCTCGGCGATGACGCGTACCAGCTCCGCCGCATCGTCGACAGGATAGCGCAGGTCGCAGGAACGGCCGTTGCAGTCGGTCGGCAGCAGCGGATATTTCTCCACGCCGATGGCGATGAGGTAGAGCTTGCCCTTGCGAACCTCTTCCTTGCGCGTCTTGGCCAGCGCCACGACGCTGCGCTCGGTGAGATAGCCGAACTCGTTGACGCCGGTGACGCTGATCCGGTTCTCGCCGTCTTCGACCGGCACTTCGATCACCGTCCGCTTGCCGTCGCCCGAGACAGAACGCGATGCCGAGTTGCCGACGTTACGGCTGTTCGACAGGATGGCGAATTCGGCGACGTCGGCGCCCGCTTCCTCGGCGCCGACCACCTCGACCGCGACGAAGCCCTCGCGCACGCCGCTCTGGTCCTCGGCGATGCGGATGTCGAACTCCGGCGGCCGGCGCTCGAGCAGGCGGCGCAGTTCGTTGTCGACGCCGGGCCGCATCTCGGTCACCGCTTTCTTGGCGCTGCCGAGGATGATCGCCCGGCGCACCATCTCCGGGCTCCACAGGTAGCGCTTCAGCTGGCCGGCGCGGACGAAGCGGGCTTCCTTGTCGAGGCCCTGGTTGACGTGCCAGCCGATCATCTTGTCGCCCTCGTCGGACGAGTAGTAATAGCCCTGCGGCATCCAGATGACGAATTCCTTGCCGGCAAAGAACATCGAGACAATCAGCTCATGAGTCTCGAGGTTCCACAGGCGCAGCGTCTGGTCGGCACTGCCGGTCACCATCAGCTTGCGGCCGGTCGCCGTGGCGATGGCGTTGATCTCGCCCGTGTGGCCGTCGCGGAACTCGCCGGAGATGTCGCCGGTCGCGGTGGAATACTGGATGAGCGTGCCGTCATTGCCGCCGGTGACGACATCGAGCCCGCCCGGAAGCAGGGTGAAGGCCGCGTGCAGGTAGCCGTTGGTGGCATCGTTCTCGATCGACTGCACGACCTTGCCGCCATTGGATATCTCCAGGATGGCGTTCGCGAGTTCGTCCGCGCCGCCCGCCGCAGCGGCGAGCGACCAGGCGCCCTCCGCATGGACGGCGCGGTTGTAGGGGCCGGCGCCGGCCCCCTGCGGCGATTCGAAGAAACGATCGGGCAGCGGCAGGAGCAGCATCGTCTCCAGGGCGCCCTGCACTTCGGGACAGGCGACGCGCTCCGGGCACGGATTGGCGTTGCCCCAGGCGATGGCGGCGCCGGCCTGATCGATGCCCACCGCCGTCACCGGCTGGCCGAGGCCGACCATCTCGGCCTGGCGCTCGCCCGTCAGCGGGTCCCAGACGTGGATGGCATGCCTGGTGCCGCCGGCCGTAACCAGATGCAGTCCGTCCTTGTCGGCGGCGCTGGCGAACACCGTGCCGTCGTGGCCGCGGTATTCCATCGTCCGGGCGCCGTTTTCGACGTCGAATACCACCGTGCGGTTGCGGTCGGCGCAGCGATAGCCGCAGGAGGCGGCGAGCAGCTTTCCGCCCGCGGCGAAGGCGAGCGAGCCGATGTAGAAGTCGAGCCCGTCGAGGGCGCTGATCAGCGCGCCGGTCGCGGCGTCGCGGATCTCGATCGCGCCGCTTTCGGTGCCGATGGCGAAGCGGTTGCCATCCGGCGAGGCGGCGAGCGCCATGATGCGGACGTCGCGCAGCGCCTCGGCGTCGTCCATCTCGATCTCGGCGCCGCTGCCGGTGTCCCACAGGCGGATGCCGTTATCGGTGGTTACCGCCGCGAGTCGCGCCCCCCCGGCGGCCCAGGCGATGCCCTGGATGTGCCAGGAATCGCCGTCGAGCGTGGTCTCGGCGACCCACGATCCGTCCTCGCCCCTGCGCCAGATGAAGACGAAGCCGTCCTGGCCGGCCGCGGCGAGGCGGCTGCCGTCGGGCGAGAAGGCGACGTCGTAGACGGCGTATTGCGGACCCTTCAGCGTCGCCTTCAGCCTGCCGGTTCCCAGATCGAAGAGGCGCACGTCGCCATAGGGCGGCCTGTCGCCAAGTCCCGGCCCGAAATAGCCGCCGGCGGCGATCGTCTCGCCGTCGGGGGACACGGCGACGGCGAAGATCTTGCCTTCGTTGCCCTCGCCGATATGGCCGCGGATGGTGCGGATCGACACCTGCTGCCGCCAGTCCCACACGCGGATCGTCTTGTCGTCCGACGCCGAGACGAGCAGCGCCCCGTCCGGCGTGAAGGCGACGTCCTTGATGAAGGCGCGGTGGCCGCCCGTGTCGAGGTCGAGATAGAACTCCGGGCCTTCCGCCGGCTCTTCGGCCCGGGCGCCCGCGAGCCCGGCGCCGAGCAGCATCAGCAGGACGCAGAGAGTGAGCGCGAAAGGGCGCCACCGGCCGCGGTCGTGTGTCGCCGCGAAGCGTTCCGCGGCATTCGACATGGCCCGCCCCGACGGAGCAGCCCTCTTCCGACCGCTCACGCTCAGGTTCCCTTCAGGTATTCCTCGATCGGCCGGGCATAGGTGCTCGCGCCGGCCTTGCGTTGCCTTGCGATATAGCCGGCAAAGTACTGCCAGAACGATGCGGCGTAGTCGCGGAAATAGGCGTCCGCGATCCGCTGCGAGCAGATGCCACCCTCGACGCAGAACGACACGCGGTTGAGGAAATAGACGACGCGGTCGAACTGGTCGGTGAACTCGGCGAGCGGCATCGTGCCGCCGCTCGCCGTCATCGCCTCGATGCCGATGCGATCATAGTAGACCGCGAGTTCCTTTTCCGACGGATTGGCGCCGATCAGGCTCGCATATTTCTCGTTCAGCGCGGAAAGCCGCTGCTTCACCGCGCTCTGGGCATTCTGGTACTCGGCCTTCTCCCAAAGCTCGACGAGTTCGAGCGAGCGCTGCACGCGCGCCTGCTCGCGCGCGGCGAGGAACTGGTAGATCGTGAAGACCGCGCCGAGCACGATGGTGAAGCGGACGAGGAGACCGCTCCAGGCATAGAGCCACATGCGCCAGTCGCGTTCCGTGAAGGGATTGGATTCCTTCTTGATTTCGTGGTTGCTCGGCCAGGGCAGACCCTCGGTCGTCTCCGGAAGCTGGGTCTTCTTCTTCGCCGGTGGCACCCCGACGGCAGCGCTCGGCGGCGCGGCCGCGGCGGCTGGCGTGGCGGGACGCGCGGGCTTCTTCATTGGCAGCTTTCCAGGTCGATCTTGGCGGAAGGATCGAGCACGAGGCCCGGCTCCTCGAGCTTGCGCTTGAGGCAGGCGAGCTGTGCCGGGGAAACCATGAACTGCAGGTTCGGCTCCTCGACCGTGACGCCGGGCGGCGGCAGTGCCTCGACCACGCCGCGCGATTCGGGACATTCGGAAAGATCGACGACGATCGCGCCGTTGCCGGCGTTCTCGAGCTCCTGGTACTTCGCCAGGAAACAGGCGGCCAGGTCGGAATTGGTGACGATCACCTTGTCGCACAGGCCGCAGCTCTGCTGCGCCGCCGCTGCCGTCGCCATCAGGAACGCTGATGCGACGGCCAGGGATGCCGCCTTCATTCGCGCAGCCCTCGGTCTCATGCTCTTCACTGTATTACCCCACAGCCCTGTTGTCCCGGCACGCCGGTGCCGGCCGGAACGGGAACGATAATGCACGCCGCCGGCGCGGCGCGCCAGATCGGTCGAGGTCAGCTCTGCCGCGGAACGGTCTCCATCGGGAAGATCAGAACGCCGCCCTTCGGCCCGCCCTTGTCGCCGAGCTTCATCGCCGAGCGGGTGGCGGGCGCCATGCCGATGTCGTCGAGCATGTTCCAGAAGCCGGTCTCGCCCCCGGCCGAACGCGTCGCCGGCGGCACGCCGCCCTGCTCGAGGAACTTCAGGTCCTCGATCTCGGAGAGCGGCGGCGCCTCGGTCAGCACCGCGATCATCCGTTCCATGCCGTAGCTCGAATCGGTGAAGGCGAGCAGGCCCTCTTCCACCGTCGCGCCGGCGACCAGGCGCTGTGCGTCGATGTGCGTGATCGAGTAGTCCGACCCGACATAGAGGACGTTGATGTCGACCAGCTTCGTCGACAGGTTCTGGGCCTTGACGTGCACCTCGTCGCCGGGGCTGACGATCGGCACGTTGGCGGGCACGAGCGGCTCGAACGTGTCGGTGTCCATGCGCCGGATGCGGAACTCGACGCTGACCTGGTCCGGCTTGTAGTCGTTGGCCGCGGCGAGACGCGACAGCGCCGTCGCCCGGTAGATCGTCGTCAGGTTGGCCGCGGCGGCGTCCTTCAGCTTGGCCGGGTTGGCGGTGTCGATCGCCACCAGCGGAGGCCGGGCGCCGTTGCGGACCGTCAGTTCGCCCGACGGCGGCAGGAAGAACAGCGCCGGCGTATCGGCCACGCCCGCGCCCGCGCTGGGCAGGGCGCTCTCGCGCAAGACGGCGAAGCGCAAGTCGGCCTCCTGGCCCGGCTCGACGAGCTGCATGGCGAAACGCTTGTCGGCCTGCGCCTCCAGCTCGGACAGCATCGTGTTGACCAGCGCCACCTCCGCGTCGAGGCCGTCTGACGGCGCCGGGCGGGCGACGACCAGCCTGTAGTCGATGGCGAGTTCGGCGAGCCGCACATACGCGTTGGCCGGCAGCGCGGCGAGCGCCACGGCCGGCTTGCTGTCGAACGCGACGGGCTTCACAGTGCTGGTGAGGTTCTTCGCCGTGACGACCTCGACGAAGCCGATTGTCTCGGCCAGTTCCGAGGTGGGGGAGGGCAGGATCGCCAGCTTCGTGCCGGGTGTCAGGCGGTGCAGACGACCGGCCTCGATGCTGGCGGCATTGTCCTTCACGTCGAGCTTCCACTGCATCACCGTGTCGAGCTTCTCCGACGCGAACACGCGAGCGTCGAGTTCGCCTTCGAACAGTGGCGTCGGCCGCTGCCGGGAATCCGCCGCATATTGCTGCAGCACGGCATGACCGAGCTGGCGGTAGGTGATGTTGGGGTTCTCGGCGAGCTTGGAGAAAATCGTGTAGGTGAACAGCCCGTACTTGACCGCGTCCTCCGCGCCCTTGGGCAACGGCATCTCCGGCGTCGTCTCGATGGTCTGCGCGGCATAGAAGGCGACCAGCCCGCCCTTGGCGATCGACTGGCCGCCGCTCGGCGCGGTTTCCAGATTGAAGGCGGTGGTCCGTTCCTGTTCGGCGCCGACCCCGCGGGTGCCGCCGGCCGTCTCCGCCGCCATCATCTCGGAATCGGGAATGCCGAGATCCTGGTGCTCGACCTTGCGCTCGGCGACCATGTCGTCGCCGACCGGGGCCGCGCGGGTCGCCGTGCCGGAGTGGCAGCAGTCGAAGATCGTCCAGACGAAGGCGCCCTTGGCGCGGATGGCGTCCAGCGCCGCGCCGATGTCGTCGTCGACCAGCGCGTTGGGCACGCCCTTCTCGCGGTTCTCCCACCTGCCGGTGTCGGCAGGAAGGAAGATCTCGTCGAGACCGTCGCTCTCGTCTCCGGCCTTCATCTGCGGCTGCTGGGCGCCGTGGCCGGACAGGTGCAGGTAGACGAAGTCGTCGCGCTTCAGGTCCGGATTGTCGGCGATCGCCTTCAGCGCGGCGACGATATTGGCGTGCGTCGGCGAGCCGGCCGCGCCGTCGACACCGTCGGCGAGCAGAGTGACGTTCTCCGGCTTGAACGGCACCGGCGCCGACTTGATCAAATAGTCGCGCACCAGCACCGCGTCGTGGTTGGGGCCGACCAGCGAAACCTTCGGCGGCAGGTTCGGATAGGCCGTGCAGGCGATCAGCAGCGCGTGGTAGGTGCGGTCCGCCGCGGCAGCCGGAAACGCGCGCAACGCGCCCGCTGCGCCCAGCGCCGTCGCACCGAGCAGCACGACGCGTCTGTTCATGGTCAGCATGTCAATTCTCCCAAGCCCGTTCGTCTTTCCCGTAGGTCATCTGTTTCATCGCACAATAGGGCAGTATTTTGAATGCGCGCGTCGAGTTCAACCCTGATCCGGGAGAACGGCGGCCGATCAGCAGAAAGTGAAAATTCCCTACTGGAATCATAAGGATGAAAAGTGGCACCGGATTTCCCCGGGAATGCTTCGCAAAACCGGGCGGCAGCCGGATGAACAGGCGGTTCACCGGCCGTTCAGCCCAGTGTGTCCGGATCGCCATAATTGGCTCTGCGCCCCGGTGTGATCGCGCCGCCTGAATCCCTATCTGATGACAAGGCCGCCGCGCCGTGCCAAATCTGCTGCTGCGGGCGGGGAGCGTTGACGCCATGGTAGCCAGGTCGGAACTCACCAAGAACCAGTTGAAGGTGCTGGAGAAGCTGGAAGCGGCGACCGGGCCGCTCAGCGCCTACACGCTGCTCGACCAGTTGCGCGAATTCGGCTTCCGCGCGCCGCTCCAGGTCTATCGCGCCCTCGACACCTTGATCAAAGCCGGCTTCGTCCACCGCCTGGAGAGCCTGAACGCCTTCGTCGCCTGCTCCGGCGCCCATGACCACGGCCACGGCCATCCGCACCGCATGACCGCCTTCGCCATCTGCGACCAGTGCGGCCAGGTCGCCGAGTTCTCCGACCCGCTCGTCGGCGAACGGCTCGACGCCTGGGTCGCCTCGACCGGCTTCGTCACCAAGAAGGCCGTGCTCGAGTTCCGCGGAACCTGCGCCAAGTGCGCGGCCGCGGCCGGCTGAGTCATTCAGTTGCCAAACCGTATTCGTCCAACCGCGATCTGGCTGCTTCTACGACTCTCTCGTCGAACTCTTTAGCGTACTTAATCACGAGTGCTTCTGCGGACATGTCGTGCATGCCGAACTCTATCAGATATAGAAAACCGGCCGAAGGCTGCGGGGCATTGACAAGATCGGTGATTGTTTGCCGGACACCGACGCGTTCCAGTTTTGGACGAGTTCGGCCAAGCCGAACTGTCTTTCCTCGTTGTTCGGAGAGTGCAACCTCCAAAGCGACAATCACGGACCGGAACTCTCGGTCGAGGGGGTCGGAGACGTCAAATCCCTCTGTTTGACAGAAACGCCGGAACGCGGCCTCATAAACTTCCGGCAATTCGTACCGTTTCGCGCTATCCATCCAATTGCGAAGTTTCTTCCGATCGGTTTCGGAGCTGATAAGGGCCTTTGCTTTGGCCGGGTCGATCTTGATACCGGCCATCAGTGCGCCTCGTCCCAGTTGTCGGCGGCGCGTGCGTCGACCTTGAGCGGCACCGACATCGCCACCGCCGGCATCGCCGCGTTCTCCATCACGTGCTGCACCACCGGCAGCGTCCGAGCGACCTCGTTCTCGACCGTCTCGAAGATCAGCTCGTCGTGGACCTGGAGCAGCATGCGCGCCGATAAGCCTTCAGCGGCGAGCGCCGGCTCCATGCGCACCATGGCGCGGCGGATGATGTCGGCTGCCGTGCCCTGCAGCCGCGCGTTGATCGCGGCGCGCTCGTTGAATGCGCGCACCGACGGGTTCGACGAACGGATCTCCGGATAGTGCGCGCGGCGGCCGAAGATGGTCTCGACATAGCCGTTCTCGCGCGCGAACGCCTTGGTCGCGTCCATGTAGTCGCGGATGCCCGGGAAGCGCTCGAAATAGCGCTTGATGTATTCGCCCGCCTCCTCGCGCGGGATCGACAGCTGGTTGGCCAGGCCGAAGGCCGAGATGCCGTAGATGATGCCGAAATTGATCGCCTTGGCGCGGCGGCGGATTTCCGACGGCATGCCCGCGACCGGCACGCCGAACATTTCCGACGCCGTCAGCGCGTGGATGTCGACGCCGTCGGCGAAAGCCTGCTTGAGCTGCGGGATGTCGGCGACGTGGGCGAGCACGCGCAGCTCGATCTGGCTGTAGTCGGCCGAGACCAGTCTGTGGCCCTTCTCGGCGATGAAGGCCGTGCGGATCTTGCGCCCTTCCGCAGTGCGCACCGGGATGTTCTGCAGGTTCGGCTCCGACGACGACAGCCGTCCCGTCGTCGTCGAGGCCAGTGCGTAGGAGGTATGCACCCGCTTCGTCTCGGGATGAATGTAGCCGGGCAGCGCGTCGGTGTAGGTCGACTTCAGCTTGGTCAGCTGGCGCCAGTCGACGATCTTGCGCGGCAGTTCGTGGCCTTCGGCGGCGAGGTCCTCGAGCAGCTGCGCCGAGGTCGACCACTGGCCGGTCTTGGTCTTCGATCCGCCAGGCAGGCCCATCCTGCCGAACAGGATGTCGCCGAGCTGCTTCGGCGAGCCGATGTTGATGCGTTCGCCGATCAGCGTGTAGATCTCGTCCTCGATCCGCGCCGCGCCCTGGGCGAGCTCGCCCGACAGGCGCGACAGGATCTGCCGGTCGACCGAGATGCCGCGCTGTTCCATGCGCGCGAGCACGGGCACCAGCGGCCGCTCCAGCCTTTCGTAGACCGACACCAGCCCCTTCGCAGCCAGCCGCGGCTTCAGCACCTGCCACAGCCTCAGCGTCACGTCGGCGTCCTCGGCCGCATAGCAGGTTGCGCGGTCGAGTTCGACGAAGTCGAAGGTGGTCGCCGCCTTGCCCGAGCCGGCGACGTCCTTGAAGTGGATCGTCTTGTGGCCGAGCCACTTCTCCGCCAGCCAGTCCATGCCGTGCCCGCCCGGATTGCCGGCGTCGAGCACGTAGGAGATCAGCATCGTGTCGTCATAGGGCGCGACATCGACGCCGTGGCGGTTCATCACGACGAGGTCGTATTTCAGGTTCTGCGCGATCTTCAGCACGGCCTTGTGCTCGAGCAGCGGCTTCAGCACGGCGAGCGCCTCGCGGATCGGGATCTGGCCCTCGACCAGGCCGCCGCCGAGCAGGTCGCCGCGGCCGCTCTTGTGGTTGAACGGCACGTAGGCGGCGCGGCCGGGCCGGATCGCCAGCGACACGCCGCAAAGCTCGGCCTGCATCGGGTCTAGCGAGGTGGTCTCGGTGTCGAAGGCGACGACGCCCTCCTCGATCGCTTCGGCGACCCAGGCCTTCAGCGTCGGCAGGTCGCGGATGCAGTGATAGGCGTTGACGTCGATTTTCGCCGCCACGGCCGCCTCGGCACGCCGCGCGGCAAGTGCTGCAGGACTGTCCGGTCTGGCGACACCGCCCCGCTGCCCCTCACCCTTACCCTCTCCCCGTAACGACGGGGAGAGGGGGGCGCCGGCGTCCGTGCCTCCTCCTTCTCCCCGTTCTTCACGGGGAGAAGGTCCGGCAGGGGATGAGGGGCTGCTCGCCAAATCTCCCGTGCCGACGTCCGGCCCGTGCGCGGCGTCGCCGGACTCGACCACGACATGTGCCGGCTCGACATCGGCCACGTCGACGCCTGAAGCCTCGGCCACGCGCCGCGTCAGCGTCGAGAACTCCATCGCCTTGAGGAACGCGATAAGCTTCGGCCCGTTCGGCGGCCTGAGCTCGAACTCGTCGAGGCCCTCGGCCACCGGCACGTCGTTCTTCAGCGTCACCAGCTCGCGCGAGATGCGCGCCTTGTCGGCATTGTCGATGATCGACTGCCGCCGCTTGTCCTGCTTGATCTCGGTGGCGCGGGCGAGCAGCGTGTCGAGGTCACCGAACTGCTCGAGCAGCAGCGCCGCCGTCTTCGGCCCGATGCCCGGCACGCCCGGCACGTTGTCGACCGAATCGCCCGTCAGCGCCTGCAGGTCGATCATCTTCTCCGGCGGCACGCCCCACTTCTCGACGACCTCCGGGACGTTGATCTCGCGATCCTTCATCGGGTCGTACATGCGCACCGTCGGCCCGACGAGCTGCATCAGGTCCTTGTCGGAGGAGACGATGGTGGTGTCGCCGCCGGCCTCGCGGGCAAGCCGCGCGTAGGTGGCGATCAAATCGTCGGCCTCGAAGCCTTCCATCTCGATGCAGGGCAGGTCGAAGGCCCGCGTCGCCTGGCGGATCAGGCCGAACTGCGGGATCAGGTCCTCCGGCGGCGGCGCGCGGTTGGCCTTGTATTCGGGATAGAGCGTGTTGCGGAACGTCTTCGCCGAATAGTCGAAGATGACGGCGAAATGCGTCGGCGTGATGCCGACGTCGGTGTCGCGCGCGTCGCGGATCAGCTTCCACACCATGTTGCAGAAGCCGAGCACCGCGCTGGTCGGCAGACCGTCGGACTTGCGGTTCAGCGGCGGCAACGCGTGGTAGGCGCGGAAGATGTAGCCGGAGCCGTCGACGAGGAAGAGGTGATCGCCCTTTTTCATGGCCGAAGGGATAGCGCCTGACGTGCGATCGGTCCATGCTTCTTGGACAGGCTGCTGTCATATCGGAACATGGCCGACGAACTGGCGAACGCTGAGATTGAGAGCGCATGGGCCCTCTATGTCGCCGCCGAAGCGCATGGCGCCCGCAGCGAAAAGACGGATGCGCTGCGCCGGCTCGTCGCGTCGGTACAGTCGCAGGATCGCTCCGCGCAGGTCGCGTTTGTCGAATGGTACTGTCGAAACCACCTGGACAGCAGGGATAGGGGCGAAGGAGAGATCTCCGCCGGACCATGGATGAGGCTCCCGCTCTTCCGCGAAGTGTTCGTCGATGTGCTTGAGACCGGACGCATCCAGTCTCGGCCGAACTACGCCCGCTGGATGGCCCAGCTGTACGCGCTGTTGTGCCGTCGGAACGGTTCGTACCTCATCTACGAACCGACGAGGGAGGCGCTATTGGCGGAGGCGCTCGACCTTGATCCCGGCGACGACCGCGCCAGAGCCATGCTGGTATCGGCGCTCCTCGGCAGGGTGGAGTACGTCTGCCACGAGCTTCCTCACGGCTTGCTTTGCGATACTGGCCGTCTAATCGAGGATGCCGATCTCCTCCAATCGCTCCTTGCCGGTACGGTCTGGCATCGGTTGTCGCTGCGGGGCAGTGCAGCCCTTCGGCTCGTCGCGCTCGGCGATTGGCATGACGATGTGGTGGGCAACGTGGACGAGTACGCACGACTCCGCTGGGCTATTCAGGACTCGCTCTTCCCGCCCCGGTAATGCGCCCCGCGCATTCACGCCTATGTTACGAACTTGTAATCTTGGCGCCCTTGAATCGCCCGTTTCCGGGGACCAAATGACGATCATCGGCGGTTTTCGCCGGATCCGGAACAAAGGCCCGTCCCCCGCCTTCTCCGGATAGTGCGGCAGCCTCATCCCCCTCTCCGGGCTGCCGCATCGTTTCGAGTAAAGCCGCCGTGGTCCCCCCTCCACCACGGCGGCATTTTTTTTGGGTGTGACAGTGACCGAAACCTCCCCGAGCCGATCCGCGACCGCCCGCCGCCGCGCGCTCCTGCTCGTCAATCCGAAGGCGCGGCGCGGCGCGACCGGGATCGACGCCATACGCGACAGGCTCGCCCGGGGCGGCCTCGAAGTCACCGTCGAGGCCTTTTCCGTGCTGCCCGAGCTGGCGCGCGACATCGTCCGCCTGCGCGAGCAGACCGACTGCATCGTCATCGGCGGCGGCGACGGCACCGTCTCCGCCGGCGCCATGGCAGTCATGGAGAGCGGCTTGCCGATGGGCATCATCCCGCTGGGCACCGCCAACGACCTTGCCCGTACGCTCGGCATCCCCATGGACCCGCTCCAGGCGGCCGAACTCGTGGTCTGCGGTTACGAACGGCGCATCGACCTCGGCTCCGTCAACGGCCACGCCTTCTTCAACGTCGCCAGCGTCGGCCTCAGCACCGAGCTCGCCGCGGGTCTTCAACCCGAACTCAAGCGCCACTGGGGCCGGCTGGGCTATGCCATCGCCGCGGCGCGTGTGCTCGTGAAGGCGCGGCCCTTCTCGGCCTGGATCACCGAGAAGGGGGAGACGGTGAAGGTCCGCACCTTCCAGATCGCCGTCGGCAACGGCCGCCATTACGGAGGCGGCAACGTCGTCGAGGCGAGCGCGGCCATCGACGACGGTTTCCTCGACCTCTACAGCCTGGAGATGCGGAACGTGTGGAAGCTGGCGCTGATGCTGCGCTCCTTCCGCGCCGGCACCCACGGCGCCTGGAACGAGGTGCGGACCGCCCGCTGCGTCCAGTTCGACGTGCGCACACGGCGGCCGCAGCCGGTCAACACCGACGGCGAGATCGTTACGGCGACGCCGGCCCGGTTTATGGTCCACCCCGAGGCGATCGCCGTCTATGCGCCGCCGGGCACCGACGACGCCTGAGGCAAGTTTTTCGCCTGGCATACCGTCCCCTACTTGCCTTTCGCCCGGTTCTTGGCCTCTAACCGGAACCCGATGCCGGGCCGCCCGTCCGCGGCCGGCCGTATCCGCTCGAACGGAAACGCACTGTGAGGTTGCCTGAAATGCCGCTCGCCCCCGTCCTCGACCGCCTCGACGCCGACCTCGACGAAAGCCTCGCCCGGCTCTTCGATTTCGTCCGCATCAAGTCGATCTCGACCGATCCCGCCTATGCCGGCGACTGCCGCAAGGCGGCGGAGTGGCTGGTCGCCGACCTGAAGACGATCGGCTTCGAGGCAAGCGTGCGCGACACGCCCGGCCATCCCATGGTCGTCGCCCACCATGCCGGGCCGGCGGGTGCGCCGCACGTGCTGTTCTACGGCCATTACGACGTGCAGCCGGTCGACCCGCTGGAACTGTGGACCAGCGATCCGTTCGATCCCGCGGTGAAGGATCTCGAGCCGGGCCGCAAGGTGATCACCGGGCGCGGCTCCTCCGACGACAAGGGGCAGCTGATGCTGTTCGTCGAGGCCTGCCGCGCGTGGAAGGCGGTCCACGGCTCGCTGCCCTGCACCATCACCCTTCTCTTCGAAGGCGAGGAGGAATCCGGCTCGCCGTCGCTGAGGCCCTTCCTCGAGGCGAATGCCGCCGAGCTGAAGGCCGACTTCGCCATGGTCTGCGACACCGGCATGTGGGACCAGGACACGCCGGCGATCTCGATCGCGCTGCGCGGCCTCGTCGGCGAGGAGATCACGGTCAAGGCGGCTAACCGCGACCTGCACTCGGGCGAGTTCGGCGGTGCTGCGGCGAACCCGATCCGTATCCTGGCCAGGGTGCTCGCCGACGTCCACGACGCGGACGGCCGCGTCACCATTCCCGGCTTCTACGACGGCGTCGAGGAGACGCCGACACAGATCCTGAAGTCGTGGGAAAGCCTCGGCGAGACGGCGGAGAGCTTCCTCGGCCCGATCGGCCTGTCGATTCCTTCCGGCGAGAAAGGCCGCTCGGTGCTGGAGCTGGTCTGGGCGCGGCCGACGGCGGAGTTCAACGGCATCTCCGGCGGCTACACCGGCAAGGGTTTCAAGACGGTCATCGCCGCGGAAGCGTCGGCCAAGGTCTCGTTCCGCCTCGTTCACAGGCAGGATCCGAAGAAGATCCGCGCCGCCTTCCGCGCCTTCGTCGAGGCGCGCATCCCGGCCGACTGCTCGGTGGAGTTCCACCCGCATGGCGGCTCGCCGGCGATCCAGCTCTCCTACGACTCGCCGTTCCTGACCAAGGCCAAGGACGCGCTCTCCGACGAGTGGGGCAAGCCGGCCGTGATGATCGCCATGGGCGGCTCGATCCCGATCGTCGGCGACTTCCAGACCTATCTCGGCATGGAATCGCTGATGGTCGGCTTCGGCCTGTCCGACGACCGTATCCATTCGCCCAACGAGAAGTACGACCTGAAATCGTTCCACAAGGGACAGAAATCCTGGGCGCGCATCCTCGATGCCGTGTCCCGCAAGGCCTGAGGAGAGGGCGATGACCGTACGATTCCACAAGGGCGACCTGCCCGACCTCTCCCGCTACGACGTCGAGGCGGTGGCCATCGACACCGAGACGCTCGGCCTCAACCCGCACCGCGACCGGCTCTGCGTCGTCCAGCTGTCGCCGGGCGACGGCACGGCGGACGTCGTCCAGATCGCCCGGGGCCAGAAGGAGGCGCCCAACCTCGCCCGCCTGCTCGGCGACGCGAAGGTGACGAAGCTGTTCCACTTCGGCCGCTTCGACCTCGCCGTGCTCTACAACGCCTTCGGCGTCATGCCCGAGCCGGTGTTCTGCACCAAGATCGCCTCGCGGCTCACCCGCACCTACACCGACCGCCACGGGCTGAAGGACATCTGCTCGGAGCTGCTCGGCATCGGCCTGTCCAAGGTGCAGCAGTCCTCCGACTGGGCGGCGGAGACGCTGACCCCCGACCAGCTCGACTACGCGGCCTCCGACGTCCTCTACCTGCACCGCCTGCGCGATGCGCTCGCTGCCCGGCTCGACCGCGACGGCCGCCGCGCCGAGGCCGAGGCCTGCTTCCGCTTCCTGCCGACGCGGGCGAAGCTCGACCTGATGGGTTGGGGCGAGGACGACATCTTCGCCCACAGCTGAGCGGATTCTTGGTCGGCGCCGGGGAACCGCCCGGCGGCGCGCGAGTTGAAAGGCGTCATAACCACACCTTTCGACAGGAGAACCGCCGTGGCCGAGAAGAAGCTGGACGATCTGTTCCTCGATACGCTGAAGGACATCTACTACGCCGAACGCAAGATCCTGAAAGCCTTGCCGAAGATGGCGGCGGCGGCGCAGTCGCCCGACCTGAAGGCCGCCTTCGA
The DNA here is from genome assembly GCA_937958475.1 of uncultured Mesorhizobium sp. Taxonomy (GTDB): domain Bacteria; phylum Pseudomonadota; class Alphaproteobacteria; order Rhizobiales; family Rhizobiaceae; genus DUSC01. Next base: position 67,785 of record CALFXR010000066.1, read on the forward strand.
GAAGCACGAGGACGAGACCGAGGGCCAGGTAGAGCGCCTGCGGAAGGTCTTCGAGATCCTCGGCAAGCAGGCGCGCGGCAAGGTCTGCCCCGCCATCGAGGGCATCATCGAGGAGGGCGAGGAGATCATGGACGAGTTCAAGGGCTCGCCCGCGCTCGACGCCGGCCTCGTCTCCGCCGCCCAGGCCGTCGAGCACTACGAGATCACCCGCTACGGCACGCTGAAGCGCTGGGCGGAGGAACTCGGCATGAAGGACGCCGCCAGGCTGTTCGAGCAGACGCTCGCCGAGGAGACGAAGACCGACGAGGCGCTCACAGGCATCGCCGACGCCGTCGCCAACCAGAAGGCGAAGAAGGCCGCCTGACATCCGCCCGCTGCCGCCGGCCTTGGCGCCGGCGGCAGGCCCGACGCGCGGGTGCGCGCCCCCCGTCGACCCTTAACGACCCCTTAAATCGCCGCATTTAGTGTCCACCCGGTGCCGATGAGCATCGGGGACGAGATGGCGAACCGCAAGCGGCGCATCGAGCCGAACTTCGACGAGCCCTCGCGCGGCAGGTCCGGTGGCCTGGCCGTGAGCGAGGAGGACCGCGTCGTGCCGTCGGGCCGCAGGAAATCGCCGAAGAAGGCGTCGCGCTCCAGGGCGCGCGGCCGAGGCCGGCGCTCGGCGGGAGTCTTCGCCCGTCTCGTCTATTGGTGCCTGGTCCTGGCGCTGTGGGCCGGGATCGGCGGCGCCGGCCTCGTCGCGTACTACGGCGCACGCATGCCCAGCGCCACGACCTGGTCGATTCCCGACCGGCCGCCCAACGTGCGCATCGTCTCCGTCGACGGCCGGCTGGTCGCCAATCGCGGCATGACCGGCGGCGAGGCTGTCGGCTTGCACGAGATGTCGCCCTACATTCCCCAGGCGGTGATGGCGATCGAGGACCGTCGCTTCTATTCGCATTTCGGCATCGACCCGATCGGCCTCGCCCGGGCGATGTTCGAAAACATCACCACCGGACGCTTCTCCCAGGGCGGCTCGACGCTGACGCAGCAGCTCGCCAAGAACCTCTTCCTCAAGCCCGACCGGACCATCGAGCGCAAGGTGCAGGAGGTGCTGCTCGCGCTCTGGCTCGAGCAGAAGCACACCAAGGACCAGATCCTCGAAATGTACCTGAACCGGGTCTATTTCGGGTCCGGCTCCTACGGCGTCGAGGCGGCGTCGCGCCGCTATTTCGGCAAGTCGGCGCGCGATGTCTCGCTGGCCGAGGCGGCTCTGCTCGCCGGCCTGCTCAAGGCGCCGTCGCGCCTGTCGCCGGCACGCGATCCGAAGGCCGCCGAAGCGCGGGCCCAGCTCGTGCTCGCCGCCATGAACGACGAGCAGATGATCGGCGACCGCGAACTGTCGACCGCCATGAGCGCGCCCGCGACGCGCACCGCCGCCTTCTGGACCGGCTCGGAGAACTACGTCGCCGACCGCGTCATGGAGGAGCTGCCGACCCTGATCGGCGAGGTGCGCACCGACGTCATCGTCGACACCACCATCGACCTGACCCTGCAGAAGCTCGGCGAGAAGTCGATCCGCCGCCTGCTCGACGAGAGCGGCAAGAAGCTCGAGGTCAGCCAGGCGGCGCTGGTCTCCATCGACAACACCGGCGCGGTCCGCGCCATGATCGGCGGCGCCGATTACGCCAGCAGCCAGTTCGACCGCGCCTCGGAAGCGCGCCGTCAGCCCGGCTCGGCCTTCAAGCCTTTCGTCTTCCTCGCCGCGCTGGAGCAGGGCCGCACGCCCGATTCCGTGCGCAACGACGCGCCGATCCGCATCGGCAAGTGGACGCCCGAGAACTACAACGGCAAATATTTCGGCAAGGTGACGCTGACGACGGCGCTCGCCAAGTCGCTCAACTCGGTCGCCGCCCAGCTGGCCATGGAGGTCGGCCCGGCGACCGTGGTCGAGACCGCGCACCGCATGGGCATCGAATCGGCCCTCCAGGCCAACGTCTCGATCGCGCTCGGCACCTCAGAGGTGACGCCGCTCGAACTGACCGCGGCCTACGTGCCTTTCGCCAACGGCGGCTATCGCCCGGAGGTGCATTTCGTCCGCCGCGTCACTACGACCTCGGGCGAGGTGCTCTACGAGAACACCGGCGGCAGCATCCCCCGCGTGCTGAGGCCCGAGGTCGTCGGCATGATGAATTCGATGATGATCCAGACGCTGAAGGACGGCACGGCGCGCAAGGCCGACTTCGCCTGGCCGGCCGCGGGCAAGACCGGCACCAGCCAGAACTCGCGCGACGCCTGGTTCATCGGCTACACCGCCAACCTCACCACCGGCGTGTGGATGGGCAACGACGACGGCACCCCCACAAAAAACATCACCGGCGGTTCTTTGCCGGCTAAGGTTTGGCACGAATTCATGGTCGCCGCCCATGAGGGCGTGCCGGTGGCGCAGCTTCCCGGCACGTGGAACGGCGCGACCGCCGGTGGCGAAACCGCACCGGTGCCGCCGCGCGCCGTCGGCGAATCGGCGATGGATAGGGGGTCGGGAACGCCTGTCGCGCAGGGCCGCAAGGTCGCCATGCCCGAGATGGCAGGCGGCACCGATGCGGGGCGGACCGCATCGATCCCCCGTCCGCGCGCCGAAGTCGGCGGCAAGCCGCAGAAGAAGCCGTCCTCGGTCCTCGACGTGATCCTCGGCAACTGACGCGCCGCGACGTCGCGGCCTCTCGCCATGCCCCCGGCGTTCCGCTACATAGCGGCGCCTGGAGGATCGCATGAGCGAAGCCGCGACACGCAAGACGATTGTGCTCACCGGCGCGAGCCGGGGCATCGGCCACGCCACCGTGAAGCGCTTCTCGCGCGAGGGATGGCGCGTGATCACCTGCTCGCGCCAAGCCTTCGCCGAGGACTGTCCGTGGCCGGCCGGGCCGGAGGACCATATCAAGGTCGACCTGTCGGACCCGGAGGATGTCGGCGTCGCCGTCGCCGAGATCCGGCACCGCCTGGAGAACGAAGGCGGCCGCCTCGACGCGCTGGTCAACAATGCCGGCATCTCGCCCAAGCTCAAGGACGGCGGCCGGATGAACTCGCTCAACACGCCGATGCACGTCTGGCGCGACGTCTTCCAGGTCAATTTCTTCGCCCCGATCATGCTCGCCCGCGGCCTGTTCAAGGAACTGGCGACGGCGAAGGGTTCGATCGTCAACGTCACCTCGATCGCCGGCACGAGGGTCCACCCCTTCGCCGGCACGGCCTATGCGACGTCCAAGGCCGCGCTCGGCTCGCTGACCCGCGAGATGTCGGCCGACTTCGGCCCCCACGGCATCCGCGTCAACGCCATCGCGCCGGGTGAGATCGACACGGCGATCCTGTCGCCCGGCACCGACAAGATCGTCGAGACGATTCCCCTGCGCCGGCTCGGCGCCACGTCCGAGGTCGCCGACATCATCTTCTTCCTGTGCTCGTCGCAGGCCTCCTACGTGACCGGCTCCGAGATCCACATCAACGGCGGCCAGCACGTCTGAGCGGACGCGTGGAGGCAGAGGCAGTTCCGCTCAGGCCTGCAGCGCGCCGACGGCCAGCCCCACCGAGACGATCGCCAGCCAGCAGGCCGCACAGCGGCGCACTGTACGCGGCAGCGCCACCCCGGCGCGCCGCGAGGCGACGAGGGCGCCGGCCGCGATCCACATCGTCGCAACCAGGGGCAGCAGCCCGGCGAACAGCGCCAGGTGCGGCATGAACTGCGGAGATGCCGGAGAAGGCAGCAGGACGAGGCCGATCACCAGCGTCTTCGGATTGAGCAGGGTTGTGAAAAACAGTCCGCGTACCGTGACCAGGCCGCCGGCCTCGGACGTATCCAGTCTCCACATGCGCACGGCGAGCGCCATCACCCAGATCGCCGCGACGGCTCGCAACGCCGCCGCCAGCGCCGGCACCGTCTCGAGCAGGAGCGCGCCGGCGACGGCGACTGGCACGACGACCAGCAGGTAGGCGGCCATCTCGACGGGCACCAACCGGAGCGGACGTACGAAGCCCTCGCCCGCGCCGGCCACCGCGAGCAGCGTATTGGTCGGCCCCGGCGTGACGAGCAGGGCGAGCACGGCGGAGAGGAAGGCAAAGGTCGTCATCTGGAATCCCGGCGGGCACACTCAAATCTCCCGTGGCGGCAATCACCGCCTTGATCGAGATCATGCGCGGGCTTGCCGCCGGCCGGCAGCGCTTGATACCTCTGCCCGATGGACACGATCCGCACCGAACGCCTCACTCTGCGCCGCGCGCGGCCGGGAGATCTCGAGGACATCCACGCGATCCTCTCCGATCCGCGCGCGATGCGCTACTGGTCGACGCCGCCGCACGCCACGATCGACGAGAGCCGCGAATGGCTCGACGCCATGATTGCCGCGCCCGGCGATGTCAGCGACGAATTCGTCGTCGAGTTCGAAGGTGTCGTCGTCGGCAAGATCGGCTGCTGGCAACTGCCCGAGATCGGCTTCATCTTCCACCCGCGGGTCTGGGGCCGCGGCCTCGGCGGGGAGGCGTTGCGCGCGGTGGTTCCGTGGATCTTCGGCCGCCACGTTGTTGCGGCGATCGTCGCCGACGTCGACCCGCGCAACGCGGCCTCGCTCGGCCTGCTCGCCAGCGTCGGCTTTTGCGAGACGGGACGCGCCGAGCGGACCTGGCACGTCGCCGGCGAGTGGTGCGACAGCATCTATCTCGCGCTTCCCCGGCCCGCCTGAAGCCCTCCCGCCTGAACCGGAGACTGCGCCGGAAGGACCGACCTCAGTGCGGCATGCCGCCGACATGGGATAGGAGCTCGGCGACGTTGTTGGCGGCGAACTTCTTCAGCAGCTTCGCGCGGTAGGCCTCCACCGTGCGCGGCGAGATCTTCAGCAGCCGCGCGATGTCCTTCGAGGTGCGACCCTCGCCGAGATGCATGACGATCTGCCGCTCGCGCGCCGTGAAGCCGAGAACGGGGCGCGACTGCGACAGGTCGGCGAAGCTCCACACCGCGCGCCGCAGCGGATCGTCGTCGCGGGTCAGCGAATGGCCGCGCACCCGGCACCAGAACAGCGTGCCGTCCTTGCGCGCCATGATCCGCTCGTCGGAATAGCGGTTCCATTTCTTCAGCGGCTCGACGCCGACGTCGCGCACGCGCACGAACTCCTCGATCGACGGGTAGAGGATGGCGAAGGACTGGTCGATCAGGTCCGAGACGGCATACCCGAACATCTCCGCGAACATGGGATTGCAGGTCCTGATGATGCGGTTCTCGGTCAGGACGAGGCCGACCGGCGCGTGCTCGAAGACCAGGTCGTGAAGGTATTCCGTAGCTTGGGCCATGAGGTATTTCTACGATATTGCTGCCTTCCGGGGCACTGGGTCAGTATGCAGCCCGTTGACGCCCCGCGCCGGCACGGCAGATCGCGCAGCGCAGGGTTGCAACGGGAGGAGTCCGCCGCAAGAAGCGACCGGCCGGGTCACCGGCCCGGCCAGGGTTTGCATTAGCCCGTTGGGCGCGGAATGCAAGCGTCCGACGCCGGATGCGCTTGCGCGCCGTCGTCGTCACGGCTCGATTCCCCCGCACGAAAAGTGCCGTAGCTGTTCTTGGAGCGCCGCCTCGGCACGGGCGGCGCATGGAGATCATCCCGGGGCCGCCGGCTCGGGGATAAAATGGGAGGACGCAAGATGAAGAGACTGTTCGCCACGCTGGCGACTGCGGCAGCGATGCTCGCATACCAGCCGGCATTCGCGCAGCAAGGCCCCGCCAAGATCGCGCTGATCCACGGCATGTCGGGCTCGCCGCTCGAGGCCTTCACGAAGCAGACGCACACCGGCTTCGAGATGGGGCTGGAATACGCCACCAACGGCACCATGGAGATCAAGGGCCGCAAGATCGAGATCATCAAGAAGGACTCGCAGTTCAAGCCCGACATCGCCCGCGCCCTGCTGGCCGAGGCCTATGGCGACGACGAGGTCCTTCTCGCCGTCGGCGACACGTCTTCCGGCGTGACGCTCGCCATGCTCCCGGTCGCCGCCGAGTTCCAGAAGATCCTCGTCGTCGAGCCGGCCGTCGCCGACTCGCTGACCGGCAAGGATTCCAACCGCTACGTCTTCAAGACCTCGCGCAACTCCTCGATGGACATGCAGGCCCAGGCGCTGTCGCTGAAGCCCGACAAGGATCTCTACGTGGCCACGCTCGCCGAGGACTACGCCTTCGGCAAGGACGGCATCGCCGCCTTCAAGAAGGCGCTGGAAGGCACCGGCGCCACCGTCGTGACCGAGGAATACGTCCCGCAGAAGACCACCGACTACACCGCCACCGTCGAGCGCCTGTTCAACGCGCTGAAGGACAAGCCCGGCCGCAAGGTCGTGCTGATCTACGTCGCCGGCTCCGGCGACCCGATGGGCGCACTGGTCTCGGCAGACCCGGGCCGCTACGGCATCGAGGTCTCGACCGGCGGCAACATCCTGCCCGTGCTCAAGACCTACAAGCGCGTGCCGGGCATGGAAGGCGCCATCTACTACTACTACGACCTGCCGAAGAACGCGGTGAACGACTGGCTGGTCGCCGAGCACCAGAAGCGCTTCAACGCCCCGCCGGACTTCTTCACCGCCGGCGGCATGGCCGCCGCGCTCGCCATCGCCAAGGCGCTGGAAACCGCGGCCGACTGGGAGACCGAGACGTTGATCACGACCATGGAAGGCATGAGCTGGGAGACGCCGAAGGGCACTATGACCTTCCGCAAGGAAGACCATCAGGCGATGCAGTCCATGTATCACTTCAAGATCAAGGTCGACGACGCGGTCGAGTGGGCGATCCCGGAACTGGTTCGCGAGATCAAGCCCGACGAGATGAACATCCCCGTCGGCCGCAACAACCAGCAATAGGCATCATAGCGCCTGCCCCTCATCCGGCTGCCGCCACCTTCTCCCCGTGAAGACGGAGAGAAGGACGACTTCTCCCCTGACCTCGCTCGTCGAGGGATTTCGGGACTGGCTGCGGCATCGAAGCCGCTGTTCCTCTCCCGTATCGACGTGGAGAGGATGCCGGCAGGCAGGTGAGGGGCGGCGCAGCGCCTCGCGAACGGGTTCCTTTCGTGTCCACGCCCTCCCTCCGCACCGAACGACTGACGATCCGCTTCGGCGGCCACGCCGCGGTCAACGGCGTCACCTGCGCCTTCCGGCCGGGCGAACTGACCGCCATCGTCGGTCCGAACGGCGCCGGCAAGACGACCTGGTTCAACCTCGTCTCCGGACAGCTGGCGCCGACCGAGGGCCGCATCTTCCTCGGCGAGCGCGACATCACCGGCCTGTCGCCCTCGGCGCGCGCGTTGGCCGGCGTCGGCCGCGCCTTCCAGCTGACCAATCTCTTTCCGCGCCTGTCGGTTCTGGAGAACGTCCGCCTCGCCGTCCAGGCGCGGCGCCGCGGCGGCGGGCGGCTCCTGTCCAGGGCCGCCGCCGACCGCGACACTATCGCCGAGGCGATGCGCTACGTCGAGCGCACGCGGCTGGGTGCGGTGGCTGATCTTCCCGCCGCGGCGCTGCCGCACGGCGACCAGCGCAAGCTCGAGGTCGCATTGCTGCTCGCCATGGAACCGCAGGTCTTCATGTTCGACGAGCCGACGGCGGGCATGTCGGTCGACGAAGCGCCGGTGATCCTCGAACTGATCGCCGCGATCCGCGAGGACAGGACCAAGACCATCCTGCTCGTCGAGCACAAGATGGACGTCGTGCGGGCGCTCGCCGACCGCATCGTCGTGCTCCACAACGGTGAACTCGTCGCCGACGGCCGGCCCGATGCCGTCATGGCGCTGCCGATCGTGCGCGAGATCTATCTCGGCGTCGGCGCCGAGGAGGCGGCATGAACGCGATCCTGCGCCTCGACGACGTGCATACGGACATCGGCCAGTACCACGTGCTGCACGGCATCTCGCTCGACGTGCCGGAGGGCGGCGTCCACGTGCTGCTCGGCCGCAACGGTGCCGGCAAGACGACGACGCTGCGCACCATCATGGGCCTGTGGCGGGCGCGCAGGG
>CALFXR010000067.1 GCA_937958475.1 uncultured Mesorhizobium sp.
GCCGGCCGCACCGCGCCGGTGTCGATGCGCATCAATCCGGACGTCGACGCCAGGACCCACAGGAAGATCGCCACCGGCAAGGCCGAGAACAAGTTCGGCATCCCCTGGCAGCGCGCCCGCGACGTCTACGCCCGCGCCGCCGCCCTGCCCGGCATAAGGGTCGTCGGCATCGACATGCATATCGGCAGCCAGATCACGGCGCTGCAGCCCTTCGACGACGCCTTCGCGCTGCTGGCCGAACTCGTCGGTGCGCTGCGCGCCGACGGCCATGCGATCGAGCACGTCGACCTCGGCGGCGGACTCGGCATTCCCTACCGCATCGACAACGACCCGCCGCCGCTGCCCGACGCCTATGCAGAAGTCGTCCGCAAGCGCGTCACCGGGCTCGGCGTCAAGGTCGTCTTCGAGCCGGGACGGCTGATCGTCGGCAACGCCGGCATCCTCGTCGCCCAGGTCGTCTACATGAAGCACGGCGACGCCAAGAACTTCGTCATCGTCGATGCGGCGATGAACGACCTGATCCGCCCGACGCTCTACGACGCCTTCCACGAGATCAGGCCGGTGCGCGAGGCGGCGCCCGACGCGCCGCGGCTGACCGTCGACGTCGTCGGTCCGGTCTGCGAGACGGGCGACTATCTCGGCCACGACCGCAACCTGCCGGTGCTCGAATCGGGCGACCTGATCGCGGTGGGTACGGCCGGAGCCTATGGCGCCGTGCAGGCGGGCACCTACAACACCCGCCTCCTCGTTCCCGAGGTGCTGGTCGATGGCGACCGCTTCCATGTGGTGCGCCCGCGGCCGAGCTACGACGAGCTGATCGGGCTCGACCGCATCCCCGACTGGCTGGCCTGAGCGGCCGCGCTCTCAGCGCTCGGCGCCGACCAGGATGAACGGCGCCCAGTTGGCCGGATCGGCATGCGCCCCGCCCTTCTCGATCTCCGCCGCCATCGCCCGGCGCAGCGCCTCGGCGCGGCCGATCGCCGGCTCGCGCGCCAGCGCACCCACCGCCCCGGTCACCAGGCTGACGGCGGCGTCCGAATTGACCGGCCAGTGCGAGACGAGAAGAGCCCGCGCACCGGCATAGAAGAAGGCGCGGGCAAGGCCCGACAGCGCCTCGCCGCCGCCGTCGCCCGAGGCCGTGTTGCACGCCGACAGGATCACCCAGTCGGCGTCGAGCCGCAGCGTCGTCACTTCCGAGGCGGTGAGCAGGCCGTCGTCGCGCAGGCTCGCCGCTTCGGGCGGCGACAGCACGACGGCCGGCTCGGCGAGGCCCGAGAGTTCGCCGGAGACGAGGCCGTGGGTGGCGAAATGCAGGACCCGCGCCCGCGCCAGGCCGCCCTCTTCCGATAGGTCCTTGATCGCGGCTTCGGTGGCGTCGGCGCCGAGGCGCACGGCCGTCTCCGGCGCGCCCATGGCGGTGGCGACGGCGCAGGCCTCGTCGACGGTCTCCGGCAGCGGCGCCAGGGCGCGCACGGCGGCGACGTCGGCCTCGGCGCCGCGGAACAGGCTGGCGGCCTCGGGCAGTGGCTCGACGCCCTCCGTCGACGGCGCCGCAAGGCCGGCGACCAGAACCTCGCCGGTGGGCGCGCAGCCCTTCCTGTCGAAGGCACGGCGGTCGTCGCCGGAGCGGCCGGTGAGCAGCGGATTGGCGAAGCCGAGATAGGCGTCGCGCGCCGCCGGCGCCGTGGCCGCCGCAGCCCCTGCCGCCAGCGCGGAAACCGACGGCAGCACGACGATCGCATGGTCGCGGGCGAGCCAGCCGGCATCGCGGTAGCGGTCGGTCGAACCGGCGGGTGGCGGCGACGAAACGAGAAGATGGAACGGCAGCGGCGCCAGCTTCTTCGACGGCACGACAACCAGCCGCTTGCCTTCGATCATGTCGGCGACCGGCGCCAGCGTCGCCCCGTAGAGTGCCCCGGCGGCGTCGAGCACCCTGGCGACACGGTCCCCGCCGGCCTTGGACGCGCCGATCGCCTGGGCGCCGCGCGCCTGGGGGCCGACGCCCATCAGTTGGCGCAAGGCCCGCACCGCCGCCGACAGTTCGCCGGTGGCCGGCTCCAGCCGCACCCAGCGCGCCTCGCCCTGCTTCGGCACCGCCCACAGGTAGGTCTCGAAGCCCTCCTCGCCGAGCTGCGTCGTGTCGGCGAAGAACAGCAGCACCTCGTCCTCCGCCAGCCGCGCGCGGACATCGCCGAGCGACAGCGCCGAAGGCCTCTGCAGGGATGCGAATGACGGGAACGACGTGGCCAGGACGGCATCGATGGCGCGAATCCGGCGATCGGCCGCGTCGAGCCGGGCGGCGATGGCCGCCGCTTCCGCGCCCTTGCCACCGTCGCCGCGGAGGCCCGCCAGAGAGCGGTCGGCCTCCTGCCACTCGGCGACGAGATCCTGGCGCTCGCGCACCAGCCTGGCCAGTTCGCCGTCGCCCGCCGCCTGCCTGGCCGCCATCTGCGCCAGCGCCGAGGCGGCCTGCGATTCGATGACGCGCTGGGCGACGCCGAAGGCCTTGTCGGCAAGCTCCTCGCGGCGGGATACGTCCTCCACCGCCATCCTGTCCCAGGACTTGATGAGGAAATCGTAGACGGCGGCGCGCGCGATCGCCTGGTCCTCCACCGCGCCGGTGCGGCTGGCGAAGGCGACGCCGGCATCGATGGCCGCGAGATCCTCCGTGATCGCCACCGAGCGCTCGAAGGTGGCGGCGGCGGCGGCAAAATCGCCGGCGGCAAAGCGGGCGCGGCCGACGTCGCCGAGCGCGGAACGCAGTTCCGGGCTGTCGTCGCCGTAGCGCCGGGAGAGTTCGGCGAGGATGCCGTCGTAGATCTCACCCGCCTCGGCGGCGCGCCGCTCCGCAAGGCGCACGGCCCCGAGCACGGCCGAGGCGCGCAGCAGCGCCCGGTCGCCGGGCGCCTTCGCGGCGTAGATGGCCCGCGCCGAGGTCGCGAGCCGCTCCGCCTCGGCGAATTGCTTCAGCTCGAGGCGAATCTGCGCCAGCGAGACCATGATGTCGGCTGCGTCCGGATGATCGGCGCCCGATGCCGCCGCGACCTCGGCAAGCGACCGTTCGGCGAGGCGCGCGGCGTCCTCGTCGTTGCCGCGGCTCGCTTCGAGGAAGGCAAGCGCCATGCGCGCCGCCACCGCGCTCTTCGGATCGCCGCCGCGCCCCTCCATGATCGCCACGGCGCGCTTGAGCAGGGGCGTCGCCTCGCCGGCACGCTGCTGGCCGGCATAGAGCAGCCCGAGCGAAAGCAGGTCGTAGCCGGTCAGCACGTCGTCCGGCCCCAGCGTCGCCTCGCGGATCGACAGTGCCCGCTTGTAGAGCAGTTCGGCCTCGGCCTTGCGGTCGAGCCGCTGCGCAGCGCCGGCGAGCCAGCGCGCCGCATCGGCGACGCCCTTGCCCGAAGGGCCTTCCGCCTTCTCGCGGGCGGCGAGCGCACGGCGGAACAGCTGCTCGGCCTCGCGCGGACGGTCGTCGGCCATCAGCACGCGGCCGAGCGCGAAGGCCGTCGCGACGGCTGCCGGGCTCTCCGCGCCCGCGGTCGCGTCGCGGATGGAGAGCGCCCGCCCAAGGGCCTCCGCTGCCTCGGCGCGGCGGCCGAGCCCGTCGAGCGCCCGGCCGAGCCCTTCCAGCGACGAGGCGACCGCGGGATCGCCCGGGCCGAACGCCTTCTCGCGGGCGGCGAGCGCGGCGCGATGGAGCGGTTCCGCCTCGGCCGGCCGGCCGGTCTGGCGCAGCAGGTTGGCAAGGCCCTGCCGCGCCGTTGCCAGGTCGGCGTCATCCGCCGGAAGGCGCTTTTCGGCGGCGCCGATCGCCTCTCGGTAGGCGGTTTCCGCGGCGGCGAGGTCACCGGAATCGTGGAGCTGCGCGGCGCGTTCGCCCCGCCAGCGCACGACCGTCTCGTCGTCCGGTCCGAACGCGGCCGCGCCCGCGGCGATCGCCTCGGCCATCAGCCCGGCGGCGCGGGCATAGTCGCCACGG
>CALFXR010000068.1 GCA_937958475.1 uncultured Mesorhizobium sp.
GGGCTGGAGCAGGTCCCAAGGGTTCGGCTGTTCGCCGATTAAAGTGGTACGTGAGTTGGGTTCAGAACGTCGTGAGACAGTTCGGTCCCTATCTGCCGTGGGTGTAGGAATATTGACAGGATCTGTCCCTAGTACGAGAGGACCGGGATGGACGTATCTCTGGTGGACCTGTTGTGGCGCCAGCCGCATAGCAGGGTAGCTATATACGGACGGGATAACCGCTGAAGGCATCTAAGCGGGAAACCCACCTGAAAACGAGTATTCCCTGAGAGCCGTGGAAGACGACCACGTTGATAGGCCGGGTGTGGAAGAGCGGCAACGCTTGAAGCTTACCGGTACTAATAGCTCGATCGGCTTGATCGTTCTCATTACTCATGCCCATCGCGGAAGCGATGGCGGCACGAATTGAACAGCTTCTCGAATAATGTGCGTTTTGCCGACCTGGTGGTTATGGCGGAGCGGCTGCACCCGATCCCATTCCGAACTCGGCCGTGAAACGCTCCAGCGCTGATGGTACTTCGTCTCAAGACGCGGGAGAGTAGGTCGCTGCCAGGTCTGCAAAACGCACATTCAATCTTCTCTTCATGATCTGCCCGCCCGCAGGCGGACCGGGCCGCGCGAGCGGCCCTTCGTTTTGGCGGGGCAGAAAGTTTCGTGGACGGCAAGTCCACGTCGATGGTGGCGCGGGGTGGAGCAGCCCGGTAGCTCGTCAGGCTCATAACCTGAAGGTCACAGGTTCAAATCCTGTCCCCGCAACCAAGTCCAGAACCGAAAAGGCCCGCCTCGTGCGGGCCTTTTCGCGTTTTGGGGCTCGCCAGGCTTCCGAACTCGGGCCGGTCGGGCGCCGGATGGACGCGGCCGGGCCAGGATCGAGCCGGCCGAGGCGGGATCGATCGGCGCACCGTGAGGCGTTTGAAGGCGCCCCGAGCAAAGCCGATCGTGGACTCCGACGGGGGGCGATGTTCCCGAGCCCCGGCATCTACCCGATCATTCTCGTCGTCGTGTCGCCATGGTGATTGCTTCGGCAGCACAGGGGCAGTAGCTTCAATCCGCTACTGCCTGCCATTCGGGTGACCCTGACATCCTCCGACCCAGGCGGCGACATTCGTCCAGCTCTCATCGACATCGACAGAATCCCGCTGCGGTTCATCCGAATCCGAGTCCACTGACGGAGTACGTGCCTTGCGCCACCTGTTTCGCGGAGTCGTGGTTCTCGTCTTGCTCGGGATCGCCGGCCTGATCGCCGCTATCGTGTCGGTCGCGCTGCCTTTTCCGCCAATGCCGCCGGAGTCGGACGTCTTCGGCTTTTCCGCGGAGCGGGACAAAGGCTCCGCGGAGCTGCCACCGTTGCAGCAGTTCCGCGCGCGCGACGGCGATGCGCTTGCCTACAGGTTTTACGATTCGCCAAGCGAGCGGATCCTGGTCTTCATTCACGGTTCCTCCTACCACGGCGGCGGCTATCACGACCTGGCGACCTATGTCAGCACGGCGGGAGCCGCCAAGGTCGTCCTGCTGAACCTGCGGGGGCACTATTTCTCGGGGCGACGCCGCGGCGACATCGAATATATCGGCCAGTACGAGGACGACGTCGTCGACCTGATCGGGGAGCTTCGCAAGCAGGGCCACAAGGGACCGATCGTCCTGGGCGGCCATTCGAGCGGCGCCGGCTTCCTGCTGCGTTTTGCGGGAGGGACGGGTCCCGCGCAGGAGGCTATTGCGGGCTACGTCGCGCTGGCGCCGATCATTCCGCGCACAGCCGCGGTGCGTGGTGGCAACGCAGGCGGGTGGAACGTCATCCATCTGCCCCGCATCCTGGGACTCGTGGCGCTGAACATCATCGGTATACACGGCTTCGACGGTCTTCCGATCATCGCCTTCAACAAGCCCGCCAGCGCATGGAACGGGACCGAGACGCTTGCCTATTCCTGGCGGCTCAATGTCTCCTATCATCCTCGCAACGACTACGTGCCCGACGTGAAGGCGATGCCCTCCAATGCGCTGATCCTCGTCGGCGAGAAGGACGAAGCCGTCGACGGCGCTGCGCTGCTCGATCTGCTGAAGGTCGCTGGCTACCGGGGCAACGCGGAAATCCTTGAGCAGACCACGCATTTCGGCATTTTTCACGATGCCGCGGCGTTGAAGCGGACGGCCGACTATGTCGCCGGCATTCCTGAACGTTGAAGCAAGCGACGCCCTGCTGAAGCTGCGAACACCAACCGCGTGATCAGGGCGGATCCCGTGGAAGCGTCGCGCGGTCGCGACGACGTCGAGCGGATCTGAAGCGCGTATCTCGCTGGACATTCGCCTTCGCCTCGATGCGAAGCTGCGCGGCGACGGTTTCGCCATGTGACGCGACGTTGCCCCGGATCAAATCGCGACCCGGGGCGGTGCGCTACCTTGTCTCGCCATGCAGCCCGCGAGGACCGTCACGATGCAACTCCGTGTACTCGACAATCCGACGCGATTCCTGTTCTTCACGGGCAAGGGCGGTGTCGGCAAGACGTCGCTCAGCTGCGCCGCGGCCATCGCTCTGGCCGACCGCGGTCGCCGCGTGCTGCTCGTCAGCACCGATCCGGCCTCCAATCTCGACGAGATGCTGGGCGTCGCACTGTCGGACCAGCCGAAGCGCGTGCCCCGGGTGGACGGGCTCTTCGCGATGAACATCGACCCGGAAGCCGCCGCGGCCCAATATCGCGGCCGCGTCCTCGTCCAACTCGGGCCGGAGGCGAGCGCGGCGGAGCGGTCGACGGTCGAGGAGCAGCTTTCGGGCGCCTGCACGACCGAAATCGCCGCGTTCGACGAATTCGTCGGCCTGCTCGCGGACGACGAACCCGGCTTCGACCACATCGTCTTCGACACGGCTCCCACCGGTCACACATTGCGGCTCCTCAGCCTGCCGAAGGCATGGACCGGCTTTCTCGAGAACAACGACCGGGGGGCTTCCTGTCTCGGGCCGCATTCGGGGCTGAAGATGCAGGAGGCCCGTTTCCGCGAGGCGCTCGATTGCCTCGGCGATCCCGCCAGGACCACGATCGTCCTGGTGACACGTCCCGACCGGGGCGCGGTTCGCGAGGCCGCGAGGACGTCGGCCGAGCTGGATGCGCTCGGGCTCTCCAACCAGTTCCTCGCCGTGAACGGCCGGTTCCGTGCGTCGGGCGGGACGGACGCGGTCGCTTCTGCCATGGCGAGGGAACAGGACGAGGCGCTGGCCGCCATGCCGGCGTCGCTCGCGGCGCTGCCGCGGGACGAGTTTCCCCTGCTTGGCTTCGACATGGTGGGATTGACCGCGCTTCGCGCATTGATGTCGCCCGCGGCGCCGCCGGCGTCGGTCGCGGTCGAGCCGGATGTACCGCTCGACCTCCCCGGCCTTGCGCGGCTGGTCGACGAAATCGCCGCCGGCGAGCGCGGCCTTGTCATGGTCATGGGCAAGGGCGGCGTCGGCAAGACGACCGTCGCCGCCGCGATCGCGGTCGGGCTCGCCGCGCGCGGGCGCGCCGTCCATCTCACGACCACCGACCCGGCGGCGCATCTTTCGTTCGTCGTCGACGGCGCGATGCCGGGGCTCGTCGTCGACCGCATCGATCCTGCCGCGGAAACCGCGCGCTACGTCGAAAAGATCATGGCGTCCCGTGGCCGCGATCTCGACGACCAGGGCAAGGCACTGCTCCGGGAGGATCTCGCCTCGCCGTGCACCGAGGAGGTCGCGGTGTTCCATGCGTTCTCGCGGGTCGTCGCCGAGGCGCGGAGTTCCTTCGTCGTGATCGATACCGCGCCGACCGGCCACACGCTCCTCTTGCTCGACGCCACCGGCGCCTACCATCGGCAGATGACGCGCCATCTCGATCCCGGCGCGCCCGGTCGCCTGGTCACGCCCCTGATGCGCCTGCAGGATGCCGCCTACACCCGCGTCATCCTCGTCGCCCTGCCCGAGACCACCCCGGTCTCGGAGGCGGGCGCGCTCCAGGACGATCTCCGTCGAGCGGGCGTGGAGCCCTATGGCTGGGTGGTCAACAAAAGCATGGCCGCGACCGGGACGCGCGATCCGCTGCTGCGGTCGCGGCTGAAGGCCGAGCGGGCCCAGATCGAGCGTGTCCGGTCGGATTTCGCCCGGCGCGTCTACCTGCTGGAGTTCCGCACCTCGCCGCCGGTGGGGGTGGAGGCGCTCATGGACCTGTCGCGTCCGGGCTGACCGCGCTGCTCCGCCGGCGCGCGTCCGGCCGCGCCGAAGCGCCCTTTTCATTCGCGGAATCGCGGCGAGCAACCCCTTCCGGGAGCGACGTTTTTTCGTCTCGCCAGGCGAGCGGCCGGCGGCGTCGCGGGGTCTTGCGGCGCCGCGCCGGCGGCGTTTGCGGCAATCATGGTAAACCACTGAAGAACAAGTGGCCGGCAGTGCTACGTTTTTTTAACTATGGCCGTTTACCATAAGCATATTCGCCGGACTGGATACGACATCGGCGAGCGATTTGAGTCAGTGCTTGTTTCGTCCCGGCCAGTCAGCCGGGCACAGTAAGGGTAGTACCGTGCCATGATGAGTATCAAGACGAATGCGTCGGCAATGACGGCGCTCGCAAGTCTTCAGACCACCAACAAGAGTCTGGAAACCACCCAGAACCGGATCTCCACAGGTTACCGCGTCTCTTCCGCGAGCGACAACGCAGCCTACTGGTCGATCGCCACCACCATGCGTTCCGACAACAAGGCCATCGCGACCGTCCAGGACGCGCTCGGTCTCGGAGCGGCGAAAGTCGACACCGCCTATACCGGCCTCAACGCCGCGATCGACGTCGTCGACGACATCAAAGCAAAGCTCGTCGCCGCGCGTGAGCCCGGCGTCGATAAGGGAAAGATCCAGGCCGAAATCACGCAGCTCCAGGATCAGCTGACGAGCATCGGTTCGTCGGCGAGTTTCTCGGGCGAGAACTGGCTGTCGGTCGATTCGTCCGACGCGGCCTACGCCGCGACGAAGAACATCGTCGCGTCGTTCACCCGCGCCAATGACGGGACGGTCTCGGTCGGCACGCTGGCAGTCGACGTCGACTCCATCAAGCTGTTCGACGCCAACGGCCAGATCGGCATCCTCGATACCGAGAGCACGACGACCAACGGCGGCGATACCTACTCGGTGTCGACGGTCGACATCTCGGGCCTGAGCGATTCGGCAGCGGATCTCGGCGATCTCGACGAGATCATCAGCACGGTGGACGACGCCCTGCAGACGATGATCTCCCGGGCCGGCGACATCGGTGCCGCCAAGAGCCGCATCGACATGCAGGTCGACTTCGTCGGCAGCCTGACCGACGCCATCGACCGGGGCATCTCGACGCTGGTCGACGCCGATATGAACGAGGAGTCGACCCGGCTGCAGGCCCTCCAGGTCCAGCAGCAGCTCGGCATCCAGTCGCTGTCGATCGCCAACAGCAGCGTCGAAACCGTGATGTCGCTGTTCCGCGGCTAACGGCTTTCGCCCACGGCGGACCGGCCTCCGGGCCGGACCGCCGGCGCAACGCGCCGCCGCCCGTTCGCGGGCGGCGTTGCTTTTTCGGTGCCCGGAAATACTTGCCGCCGCCGTTTTTCTTCTCCCGGCTCGCCGGCGGCCGTTCCATCGCCGCTCCGGCGTCGCGCCCGGGCGCGCCCGCGGCCCAACCTTGCGCGCGGACCTCCGCCCGGCGGCGCGTACCGGCGGCGGCGGTCTCGATCAAATCGTAAGTGATGACTTACCGGACCATGCCGCGGCGACCCGCTGCGCCGGCGAGCGCCCGCGCCGCGGCGGTCTCCCCGCCGGGCGTCCGGCGAGGGCGTGCGCGGCCTCAGACGACGACGACCGGGGTCTTGCCGTTGACGCGGTTGTAGAGGTCGATGACGTCCTGGTTGATCATGCGCACGCAGCCCGACGACAGCGCCTGGCCGATCGACCACCATTCCGGCGAGCCGTGGATGCGGTAGCCGGTGTCGAGCCCGTCCTGGAAGATGTAGAGCGCGCGCGCGCCGAGCGGGTTTTCCAGCCCGCCGGGCTGGCCGTTCGCCCATTTGGCGACCTCGGGCTTGCGCGCGATCATCTCCTTCGGCGGTGTCCAGACCGGCCACTTCTTGCCGTACTGGATGTTGGCGCGGCCGGTCCAGCGGAAGCCGTCGCGGCCGATGCCGACGCCGTAGCGCAGCGCGTCGCCGCCCGGCTGGACGAAATAGAGCAAGCGCTCCTGGAGGTGGACGACGATCGTGCCGGGCGCCTCTCCGGTCGGGTTGACGACGATCTGGCGGCGGAACTTCGGCTCGACCTTGTCGAATGGGACGGCGGGCAGGACGAAGCCCTCGTCGGCGAAGGAGGCATACATCACCTCCGGCCGGGTCACCTGGCGGTCGACGCTGATCTTGGGGCGGATGGAGCCTGTCGTCACCCGATCGAGCTCGAGCGAGCCGACGTCGATCGTGCGCGAGCAGCCGGCGAGGGCGCCGAGCGACAGGGCGCCGAGGCCGATCAGGGCCTGGCGGCGGTTGGGCATCGGCTCCGCCGTAACAGCGGCCGGAGCGGGCTCATGGGGAGAACGGGTACGCGACACGCTGGACATCCCGGATTGATCTTGTCTTGCGCGATTATCCTCCCGCATGGTTGACAAAGACTGAAGCGGCGGCGCCGCGCAACGAGGAGAGATCCGTGCACCCCAGGGACTGGTTCAGCCGCGCCCGGCTCGCCGAGGGGCTCGACATGCTCACCGAGCCCTACGTCAACCCCTACATGCGCGCCAACATCCATCACCTGCGCGGGCGCGACCGCGACCTCGTCGTCGACACCGGCATGGGCCTCGCCGACCTGACGGCCGCGCTCGACCTGACGCCGGGCAAGCCGGTGCTGGCCTTCGCCACCCACATCCATCTCGACCATGTCGGCTCGCTCCACGCTTTTTCCGAGCGCGCCGGCCCTTCGGTTTCGGCCGAAGGCTTCGCCACCATGCCCGACGTTCTCACCTACGCCGACATGTTCCGCACGATGGATGACCCCGTCGAGCGTTCCCCGGCGCCGGGCTGGCGCGCGGCCGACTACCGTCTCCAGCCGGCGCCGCTGACGCTCCGCCTCGGCGAGGGCGACGTCGTCGACCTCGGCGACCGCCGTTTCACCGTGCTCCACCTTCCCGGCCATTCGCCCGACTCGATCGCGCTCCTCGACGAGGAGGATGGCCTGTTCTTCTCCGGCGACGCCATCTACGACGACCAGCTTCTCGACGACCTTCCCGATTCCGACCGCGACGCCTATCGGCGCACCATGCAGCGCCTGCTCGACCTGCCGATCCGCATCGGGCTCGGCGGCCACGGACCGTCCTTCGACCAGGCACGCATGCGCCGGATCGCCGGGGACTATCTCGACAGGGCATAGCGACGGGGCGCCCGCCCTGCGACACCGGACGAATTTTTTTGTCTGGACAGCCGCTGGCCGCTGTGGATTGCTCGGCTTCAATGGAGCCGTCGCCATGACAATCGAAGCCTGGGCCGCATTCGCCGCCGCATCCGCCATCCTGCTGGTCATCCCCGGGCCGACGATCCTGCTCGTCGTCTCCTACGCGCTGGGGCAGGGCTGGCGCACCGCCCTGCCGATGGCGGTCGGCGTCGCGCTCGGCGACTTCACCGCCATGACGCTGTCGATGCTCGGCATCGGCGCGCTGCTGGCGGCGTCGGCGACGGTGTTCACCGTGCTGAAATGGGTGGGTGCGGCCTATCTCGTCTATCTCGGCATAAAACTGTTCCGCTCGGGCGGGCGGCTCGACGCCGATCCGCGCACGGAACCGACGCCGCCGCTGCGCATGATGGCGCATGCCTGGCTGGTGACGGCGCTCAACCCGAAGAGCATCACCTTCTTCGTCGCCTTCCTGCCGCAGTTCCTCGACCGCAACGCCGATTTCGTCACCCAGATGATCGTCTTCGAGTCGACCTTCCTCGTCCTCGCCTTCCTCAACGCCTTCGGCTACGCGCTGGTCGCCGCGCGCGCCCGCGCCCTGGTGCGCAACGAGCGGGCGATCCGCATCTTCAACCGGGCCGGCGGCACGCTGCTCATCGGCGCCGGCGTCGCCACGGTCGCCGTGCGCGCCGGAAACTAGGACGGCGCGACTGCCATGTCCGAGCTCTTTCCCGGGACGAGCGAGCTCAGGGTGAAGACCGGCGGCGCCGAGATCTTCGCCCGGGTCGGCGGCGAGGGGCCACCGCTCCTGCTGCTGCACGGCTATCCGCAGACGCATGCCATGTGGCACCGCGTGGCCGGCGAGCTGATGGCGCGCTTCACCTGCGTCATGCCCGACCTGCGCGGCTACGGCGCCTCGTCCTGCCCGGAAAACGCGCCGGACAATTCCACCTACTCGAAGCGGGCCATGGGAGACGACATGATCGCGGTGATGGCCGCGCTCGGCTTTGGCCGCTTCGCCGTCGCCGGCCACGACCGCGGCGGACGCGTCGCCTACCGCATGGCGCTCGATCATCCCGACGCGGTCGAGCGGCTCGCCGTGCTCGACATCGTGCCGACCCATGCCATGTGGCACGGCTTCACCGTGAAGCTGGCGATGAAGACCTATCACTGGCTGTTCCTCGCCCAGCCCGCGCCGCTGCCCGAAATGCTGATCGAAAAGGCGCCGCGCGAATATCTCGACTACACCATCGCCAGCTGGACCAGGGCGAAGGACCTTTCGGCCTTCGACCCGCGCGCGCTGGAGGCGTATCGGCAGTCGTTCGAAAGGCCGGAACACATCCACGCCGCCTGCAACGACTACCGCGCCGGCGCCACCTTCGACCTCGCCGCCGACGAGGCCGACCGCGCCGCCGGCCGGCGCATCGCATGCCCGGCGCTGGCGCTGTGGGGCACGAACGGCATCCCCAGCGAGACCTCGGGGCCGCTGGAGACCTGGCGGGAATGGTGCGTCTCGGTCGAGGGGACGGGCGTCGACGCCGGCCATTTCATCGCCGAGGAGAATCCGGGCGGCACGCTCGCGCATCTCCTGCCTTTCCTGACACGAACGTTCTGAGCCGGGCCGCCACGGGCGCGAGGAGTCGACCATGATACGCGATGCGATGGATTTCGAACTGACCGGAGCGACGGCAGACAGCGCCGCGCTCTACGACCGCGCCGTGCAGCAGCTGCAATGCTTCGTCGGCGATCCGGTCGGGTCGATCGACGCCGCGATCGCGGCCTCGCCCGATTTCGTCATGGCGCATGTCTTCAAGGGTTACATGTTCGGTCTCGCCACCGAGCGCGAGGCGACGGCGGTGGCCGCCGAATCCCACGCGGCTGCGGAAAAGCTCGGCGGCACGGCGCGCGAGCGCGCCCATGTCGCCGCCCTCGGGCAGCTGGCGCAGGACCGCTGGCACGATGCGGGCGCTGCGCTCGAAGACCTCACCATCGACCTGCCGCGCGACGCGCTGGCGCTCCAGGCCGGCCACCAGATCGATTTCTTCACCGGCAATGCGCGCATGCTGCGCGACCGCATCGCCCGCGCCTTGCCGGCCTGGGACGCGGCCATGCCCGGCTACCACGCCATGCTCGGCATGCAGGCCTTCGGCCTCGAGGAGGCGGGCGACTACGGCCGCGCCGAGGCGTTCGGCAAGCGCGCCGTCGAGATCGAGCCGCGCGACGGCTGGGCGCAGCACGCGGTGGCCCACGTCATGGAGATGCAGAGCCGGCAGAAGGACGGCATCGCCTGGATGCGCGCCAACCCGGAAGCCTGGTCGAAGGACAGTTTCCTCCAGGTGCACAACTGGTGGCACCTCGGCCTGTTCCATTTCGACCTCGGCGAGATCGACGAGGTGCTTTCGCTCTACGACGGACCCGTCTGGGGTTCGCGCTCGCCGCTCGCGCTCAACATGCTCGACGCCTCGGCGATGCTGTGGCGGCTGCATCTCGGCGGCCACGACACGGGCGGCCGCTTCGTGCCGCTCGCCGAGGCCTGGGCGCCGATGGCCGAGTCCGCCAACTACGCCTTCAACGACGCCCACGCGATGATGGCCTTCGTCGGCGCCGGCCGTGCCGACCTCGCCGACCGGCTGCTCGCGGCGCAGCGCGGTGCAATGGAGGGCGGCGGTGACAACGTCGCCTTCACCCGTGACGTCGGCCACCCGGTGGCGCTGGCCATCCGCGCCTTCGGCGACGGCAATTACGCCGAAACCGTTCGGCTGCTTCGGCCGATCCGCGCCATCGCCCACCGCTTCGGCGGCAGCCACGCCCAGCGCGACGTCATCGACCTGACGCTGATCGAGGCAGCACTCCGCTCCGGCAACGCGCCGCTCGCCTGCGCGCTGACGGCGGAACGCTACGCGCTGCGCCCCGACAGCCCGCTCTCGGCCCTGTTCGTCCGACGCGCCGAGGCGCTGCGGGCGGCCTGACGTCCGAGCGCCCCCCGCGCCTTCGTCATCCTATGGCGGAGCCGGAGCGGAGCGAAGGCGGAGACCATAGGATCCATGCCTGAACGCCGCGGCCGCGCGGG